>NZ_WBVQ01000001.1:1200000-1500000 GCF_008933165.1 Phaeocystidibacter marisrubri | reverse complement strand
ATGACGAGAGCGAGAGTAAAGTAGAGGAAGACAATTGGATTTTCGCCATGGAGTTTGCCGATAGCATGGGCGTGGATGTCATCAACAGTTCTTTGGGTTACAACGTGTTTGATACCGATCCGTCATACTTCCCTTCCGATATGGAAGGAAGAACCGCCATCGTTACGCGCGGTGCTGTAATGGCACACAGAGTGGGCATGGTGGTGATGAACAGTGCGGGTAACTCGGGAGCTTCTTCTTGGAGAATTATTACAGCTCCTGCCGATGCCGATAGCATTCTGAGTATTGGTGCGGTGGATTCCCTCGGACAAGTGGCTGCGTTCTCCAGCCGTGGGCCAACCGCCGATGGTCGTATTAAGCCCGATGTTTCTGCCCAAGGTGTACTTACGGCTCATTTGGGAACGAGTGGAACGGTAACTCGTGGAAATGGAACCAGCTTTTCTTCTCCTTTGCTAGCAGGTTTTGTAACATGCTTCTGGCAGGCCAATCCCAATGCGACCAACTACGAAATAATGGATTGGGTTCGTCAGAGTGCTTCTCATTATGCACGTCCCAACAACGATATAGGTTACGGTATCCCGAACTTTCAATTTGCCATGGAATTATCGGGTACGCTCAGTCCAAATCCCAGTATTTTCTACCCCAACCCTAGTGCAGGGGCGTTATATGTTAAGATGAAGTCGGACGAAAAGGCGACTTATCAAATCATCGACATCAACGGTAGGGTAATAGCTGATGGAACCTTAGGTTTTGCTCGAAATGATCGGATATTATTTCCTTTGGGAGCGGCTAATGGTCTGTACCAAGTTCGCGTGATTCAGGGAGATGAAGTAACCGTAGAAAAGGTCCTTCTTCAGCGACCATAAATCCTCCATTCTTCTGCTTGGTGTTGGTTGGTGAAAGGCCTATTTTCACGCTCCTAACCGACATCTTGTTCAATTGTATGAAGAATAGAGTCACCTCACTTTTTGGAATCCAATACCCCATTGTCCAAGCCGGAATGATCTGGTGTTCGGGATGGGAGCTTGCTTCGGCTGCTTCTAATGCGGGTATATTGGGCATTATAGGTTCGGGTTCCATGTATCCAGAAGTTTTGCGCGATCACATCCGCAAAACCAAAGCGGCTACCGATAAATCCTTTGGTGTGAATGTGCCGATGTTGTATCCCGATATCGACAAGCACATGCAAATTATCATTGAAGAAGGCGTGAAGATCGTCTTTACTTCAGCGGGCAATCCGAAAACATGGACCGCTCATTTGAAGGAGCATGGCATTACGGTGGTACACGTGGTAAGCAGCGTAAAGTTTGCCTTGAAAGCGCAAGCCGCAGGGGTGGATGCCGTGGTAGCCGAGGGTTTTGAAGCAGGAGGTCACAACGGTAGAGATGAAACAACCACTCTTTGTTTGATTCCAATGGTGAAGGAACAATTGGAGATTCCGCTCATTGCCGCAGGCGGTATTGGAACCGGACGAGGCATGTTGGCTGCAATGACTTTAGGAGCCGATGGAGTTCAAATTGGAAGTCGATTCGTAACTTCTCACGAGTCTTCTGGACACGAGTCTTTCAAAAAGGCTGTAGTAGAGGCTGCTGAAGGAGATACCATGCTTACCTTGAAGGAGTTGGCTCCAGTTCGCCTCATCAAGAATAAGTTCTTTAACGATGTTCAAGCGGCCTATGCCAATGGAGCAACCGTAGAAGATTTGAAAGAAGTACTGGGACGTGCCCGCGCTAAGAAGGGCATGTTTGAAGGAGATATGGTAGAAGGAGAATTGGAGATTGGTCAGATTTCTGGCTTGATTCACTCCGTAAAATCTACCGCGGAAATTGTAGATGAAATAGTTACTGAATACGAAGCTGCTCGAACTATGATCAGCAGTCAAGATTGGAAACTCAATGGGTAATACATTGAAACATGCGGTCATTTTGGCCGGCGGAAAAGGCACGCGTTTATCGGAGATTCGTCAGGATGTTCCCAAGCCTATGATGCCGGTTGATGGCAAGCCACTTCTACAATATCAATTGGAAATGTGTGCGGCTCAAGGTATTGAGCGCGTAACGTTATTGGTCAATCACCTCAAAGATTCCATCATAGAACACTTTGGGACGTCCTTTCAAGGTGTCACTATCGATTATTATGAAGAGAAATCTCCTTTGGGAACCGTTGGTGGTGTGAAGGCCATTGAAGATCGCATTGAAGAGGACTTCTTGGTTCTGTATGGAGATGTGATGATGGAAATGGACCTTCATCGATTGTATCAATTCCACCTGGATAAGAAGAGCGAAGCCACGCTAGTGGTGCATCCCAATGATCACCCATACGACAGTGATTTAGTTGAGCTCAATCCAAACGATGAGGTGACGGCCTTTTTGTCCAAGCCGCATGCTGAAGGTCTTCGATATCACAATTGCGTGAATGCTGCAGCGTATGTCTTTTCCCCTTCCGTATTATCCCGACTCGAAAGTGGGGTGAAGGCTGATTTTGGTAAGGACATTTTTCCATCTTGGGTGGGCGAAGTTCGCATGTATGGGTATTCTACCACAGAATATTTGAAGGACATGGGGACACCTGACCGATTGGCTAGAGTGGAAGGAGACGTGAAGAGCGGTAAAGTAGCTCGACGTTCGCTGACGCATCCGCAGAAATGCATTTTTTTAGATCGAGATGGGGTGTTGAATTACGACACCGATCTCATTGATAAACCCGAAGATTTAGAACTGTATCCTTGGACGGCTCCATCCCTCCAAAAAATCAATCGTTCGGATTATTTGAGCGTGGTAACTACCAACCAAAGTGTAGTGGCTCGTGGAATGACGGATGAGGCAGGTTTAGCCGAAATCCACAAGAAAATGGAAACGGAGCTAGGGGAGCAGCACGCTTTTGTGGACGCCATCTACTATTGTCCACATCACCCGCACGGCGGATACGAAGGTGAGCGTCCGGAGTATAAAATCGACTGTGATTGTAGGAAGCCAAAGCCAGGTATGATAATGAAAGCGGCCAAGCGATTCAACATCGACTTGCGTCAGAGCTGGATGATTGGCGATAGCTCCCGCGATATTGAGTCGGGTAAAGCCGCGGGTGTGCGCACCATTGCGCTTCGCACCGGTCACGGAGGGATTTCCCTCAACGCACGTCCTGATTTCCACTTCGACAATTTGGAAGACGCCGTTCATTTTATCTTGACCAATCCATTTGAAGAGCATTTTGCCCGCATACGAAAACAGATGGCTCACACTCGCAAAACGCCTTTGGTGATTGGGGTTGGCGGGCAATCGCGTTCAGGCAAGACCAGCTTTGTAAGCGATATGATGTACCGTTTGGCTCAATCGGGAATACAGAGCATACGTCTTCCGCTAGATCAATGGATTCGCCCAAAATCCGACCGAACTCCTGAAGAAAACGTCTACCACAACTTTAGAGTCGACAAGATGAAAGAGGACATCAAAGTCTTCTTATCGGGATCCTCCATCCAGATTCCGGGATATGCAGATCACCCGCAGCGCATGGCCTTTTCTATTCACGCCAAGTGGAGTGGAGAGCCTATCGTGTTTGTGGAGGGGGTACCTGCCTTGGTTGATGAAGAAATGGCCTCTATTTACGATTACAAAGTTTTTGTAGAAGTGGATGAAGAGAAGAGGAGAACCCGTTTCAATCGCCTTTATGAATGGAAGGGAAAAACTGCATCCGAAATTGAGGATTTGTACGCGCTGCGCATGCGTGGGGAGTATGAAATCATCAAACAAGGGCGTACCTTCGCTGACGACACCGTATTGACATGATCATAACTAAAACCCCGTTTAGAATCAGTTTTGTTGGGGGAGGTTCCGATTTGGAAGCCTTTTACTCCACACATCCTGGTGCTGTATTGAGTACGAGTATTGACAAGTACATGTATATATCGAGTCATAAGTTCTTTGAGCCCGACAAGATTCGTACGAAGTATTCAGAAACAGAAACTGTAGATAGAGTAGAGGATTTGAAGCACAACTTGCTTCGAACCATTTTACAGAGACGACAGATTTCTGGAGGAATTGAAATCAGTTCCATTGCCGATGTTCCTGCGGGTACAGGCATGGGGTCTTCCAGTAGTTTCACCGTGGGGGTGCTTCACAATCTTTCAGCCTATCAAAATCAATACGTTTCTAAGGAGACGTTGGCCAAGGAGGCATGTGAGATTGAAATCGATATTCTCAAAGAACCCATTGGAAAGCAAGACCAATATGCCGCTGCTTATGGCGGGTTGAATGTGATTGAGTTCAAGCCCAATGGTCACGTTTCTGTAGAGCCCCTTCATTTGAGCAAGGAAGCCGATGCTGACTTGCAATCTCATTTGATGATGTTCTACATTGGCAATCAGCGAAGTGCATCTAGCATTTTGGCGGAACAAAAGAAGAACACCTCGCAAGAAGACAAGCACAAAGCCCTGGTACAAATGGTGAGCTTGGTGTACGATCTCCGCGATGCCCTTACGTCCAATAACTGGGACGGTATGGGAGAGATTCTTCACGAAAACTGGATGCTCAAGCAGAGTTTAGCGAGCGGCATTACCAATCCTATGATTACCGAGTTGTACGATGCGGCACGAGCAGCAGGTGCAACCGGCGGTAAATTGCTAGGAGCAGGTGGGGGAGGCTTTATGCTCTTTTATTGCACTCCAGATAAACAAGATAAGGTGCGTTCTGCGTTACAGAAAGTACGTCCCTTCCATTTCAAGTTTGAAAGAGAAGGCAGCAAATTGATACACTATGGCGACCAATAAGCATATCAGCAGTTACATTGAAACCGTAAAGGCCACTCTCGACAATCTTGATGCGCAAGCATTGGATCAATTGATTGAAGCCTTTGCCACCACTTACGAAGCAGGCGGCAACATCTACACCATGGGCAACGGCGGATCGGGTGCTTCGGCATCTCACGCAGCCGGCGACTTCCTCAAGGGAGCTAGCTACGGCCTAGACAAGCGTTTCAAAATGATCTGCTTGAACGACAACCTGCCCAGCATGATGGCCATTGCTAACGACATTGGTTGGTCCGACATCTTTATTGAGCCCCTCAAGAACTTCTTAGGTCCAAACGACCTCGTTATCGGCATCAGCGGAAGCGGCAACTCTTCCAACGTTGTCAAAGCCCTAGAATACGCCAAAGAACGCGGCGTTACCACCGTAGCTATGACCGGCTTTAAAGGTGGTAAAATTGGCCAAATCGCCGACCTACACGTTCACGCACCAGTCATGGACATGGAAGTTACCGAAGACATTCACATGGTCATCTTCAACATTGTAAAGAAAGCGATGATGGAGCGATACTTGGGCGAGAACCCGAGTATGGGTGGGACGTATGATTCGAGAGTAAGCTAGAATACTGGTAGTCTGGTATACTAGAGTACTAGCGTACTGTTAGCATATAATGGAAAAGCCCTCGATTTTGGTCGGGGGCTTTTTTGTTGTGGGGAACGGTTAGTATATGAAAAGTAGGCGATTACGAAGTACTAAACTTTCGGTTAAGCACAAAGTCTGATACGAGCCAAAAGTCTTCATATTCTTGCTGTTCCGCCTATTTTTTATATACATTGTTATGCCTTCGCCTTTTATTTTAGTGGGTTATAAAAATTTTTTTGTTCTGAGTTTGACTTGAGACCATATAGCGTATTCATGAAGAGTGATAAAGTATGTCAATAAATATTCAATCAAAAGGTAAATTATCAAAGAGACTTTCTTCTATTTCCATAGTTTCTATCATCTCACTTTCGATAAGAAACAAATCATTCAACGCTCTGGTAATGGCCACGTATTTAAGATTTACTTCTTGTGTTTTTTCCCAGTCCTTTTGTTGAATTCTGAAGTAAGGCAGTTCGTCATAGTTAATTATAAAGACTCTTTCATTTTCAAGACCTTTGGCTCTATGAATGGTTGAAAGTTTTATTGGATTTGCACTATCAGAGATGTATTCTTTAATGACTTTCAATATGTCATTCATTGTTTCGCACTGTGACTTCCACTGGATATATTTTTTAGATAGAAATGTTAGCTTGGTGTTTAAATAGTCATGCTCTGTTTCGATATATATTTTTCTTTCCGTGCTGTCCATGATTCGTTGAGCATTCTTCTCAATTATATAGTTCCATCTTCTTGTTACAGATTGTTTCAGCTGTTCAAAACCATTAGGAAGAGTACTAATGACTATGTTCAGTTCTTCTACTTTGAAGATGTTTTTAATTTCATTGATAATCTCAGTGACTTCATCCTGATGGATTTGAACTTTGATGTTTTTGTCAATGAAACTAAAAACCAGAATAATGATTGGAGATCGAAGTCGAGAAATAATTAAATCACCAGGCTTGGCTAATTTTACTACGTCTTCAAAGTGAATGGATGTGACAGTGCCTTCTTCTTGTTTTGATCCAGAAATGTCTGTCCGTATGGTTTTTGCCAATTCGATTACTTTCTTTGGACAACGAAAGCACGTTGTAAGTGGTAGTTGTTTCGCTTTTGTAAAATCTTTTACCCTTTGAAAAGATTCAATATCTGCGCCAGTAAACCCATAAATGGATTGACTTGGATCACCTACAGCTAATATTCTTCCTTCTCTATGGCCGTATTTAGCAGCTACTGCAAATTGTGATTTGGATAGGTCTTGGCATTCGTCGATAAATAGGAACTCAAATTTATTATTCGGCTGTAACTTCCATTCATATGGTAAGTAGAGCATGTCTGTGAAGTCAATTATCATACTCCTTTCTGATAGTGAATTCCCTGCTTGAAGAACAATCCTATGAGCTTCAAAGTAACATTGAATCTCAAGATTAAAGTTTTCCTTCGTGAGTTCTATTTCGTTGAAAATACCAAAGTGAGTAACAAGGCTAATAAATTCAGAAAGATTGTCTTTTGAAAGGGTTGATCGATACTTCTGATTTATTTCTATCAACCTCGTATTAATGCTATAGATTAGGTTGTTAGCTGCAAAATTTTTCTTGTCATCAAATTCGTCAAATTCAATATCATTTATTTCTAAAAGTTTCTTGTAGATTGGTTCAAGCTGATCTATGATTTCGGGCGATTTTAGAATATCACGATACTTTGATTGAATGAGTTTAATAGGTTGACCCGTATTGTTATTGTCTTGTATTATCTGCCTTCCAAGAGCATGAATGGTTTTGACTGTAACCTCATTTAATCCTAAGTTGTGAAATTTTTGAGCGATGTCATTCGAAATGCTATTGTTGAAAGCACAAAAAAGTATTTTCCTCTTGTCCTTCACGAACTTAGCACATTCCATGATTGTCGTTGTTTTCCCCGCTCCAGCAACGGCATCAATTATTCCATGGCCAGATTGATTTTCAACGAAATCAAAAATGTTCTTTTGTTCAGTTGTGAATTGCATTTGACTATTTATTTGAATGTGGTTGGAGTTTTACGATGAAAAATGTGTCTCAAAGAGCATATGAAACATTTATTGTTTAGACACGGTGACTGTTTTTGGACTTTTAAAAGTAGTTTTAGAGAGCGGTTAGTTAGTCCATACTGATTAGGTCTAGAGACAAAAATGTGCAATACGTAAAACCGCGTATAAGGGAACAGTCCTTGAAAATAATTAGAAGTTTATATTATGACGTGTTGGTAAGTGGATTAGGTAGATGTGAGTATTTCTATTTAAAATCGTCCTTATACTTTTTGTAGTTGTCGTTGTCTTTCCAAAACGAATAGCATTCTTTCATGCGTTCCAATTCAAAATCTTTATCTGATTTTAACTCGTCCCATTGCTTTCCGTAGATTTCGCTACAGAGCTTATAAAAACCATCGCCTTGTTCTCTGTCTTTGGATTTATGGATGATCAAGGCGCTCAACAAGGGTCTTCCGTTGTTGTACTCATACATGGAGATTTCGCCTAATATTTCTCCGATATATTTTCTGTGATGTTCGTTTTTGAAGTTCAGCCCTAACATTAGTTGTTCGTTGAGTTGGGAATAACTCCACGGTGTCTTATTTCTGGCCAGCTCAATGAGCTTACTCCGGATATCTTTTTCCATCAGTTACAATTTTTCTAAACCTGTAAGCCAGGTTTGTAGTTCGTCCAGTATGCGTGCGTCTCTATTTTGTCGTCTTGTTGGATCTGATTTATCAATTTCCTCAACATTGATGAAAACATGCAGCCAACCATTAGAGCGACCATACTGAGATGTTAAGTGTCTTCGACCCTTTCCGCGAGTTCTACAGGAACAAATAATAATATCCGGGGATTCTAGTTCTCCGGTAGTAGTCTTGAGGTTGTCGACCTTTTTTACTTGGTATTCATCGTCACCTGATGAGTTTATTCCAATAGTCAGGTTGTTTATGGTCAATACACCGAATGTGTCTTTCTCAAGATTGTTGGGGTCGTAGCCAACCGTGTTAGGACAACCGTAATTAGTAATGATCCAGTCAACTGTTTGATTGATCTTGGTTGTTTTCCCAGTGTTTGATATTCCTTTAAGTATGAATATTTTTTTCATTCGTTGTTGCCTTGGTATTGATGTCTAATATTTAAGAATTGGAAAAGCCACGCGATATCTGAAATAATGTCTAGATATCTTGAGAATCTCTCCCATCCAATAAGTCGTAGTGTTGTCTTCGAGAGCGGTTAGTTAGTCCCTACAAGTTAGGGAACTAGAGAAAGGCGCGCAATACGTATAACTACGTATACACCGTATGGAAGAATTACAGGTTCAGAATTCTGTGGTCGGGGGGGAGGGAAAGTACTAGGAGATTACCACCAATTTTATGAATATCGGGTTTGTTCGCTAGGGGAGTCCGTTTTTACGTCAGGGATGTATCACTCACACATCTGATGTGTTGGCTATTTTCTTATTGGATGAGTCGCCATGTTTGATGATCCTTTGTCTTGTATTGAACAATTCCTCTTTTGGGTGTCCAAATCAATTGAATGACGTCCGTTGGATCTAGTCCTGTGCAATTGTGCTGAATGAGAAAGTGGTCTCCGTGGTTTTCATCCTTTTTTAAGGAATCCATGGGTGGAAGCATTCCATGAGATCCATTAAACTGAATTTCAAATCTAGCGGGTTTATTGACGTCCCACTTTGTTGCAGTTAAGAAGCTTCTGTCTTGGCTATAAACGTCACCTTGTGGTCCACCAAAGCTTACAAGTCTTGGTTTTCCTGGAGGAATGGTTTGGTATTCAATCCAGCAAGACTGAGGGTTTCCTGAGTACCCTTCACTCAGTCCATTATATCTGATGTCTTTGCTTACAATGGTAATAGAGTCATAGTCTCCTACGTCACTTTTAAAGATCAATGTATCACCCACATGGTAAGTATGGATCGTGAGCAAGTCTTGGTCGTCAAAAGCTTTGACGGCAGGACTAAGCCGTGAAAATGCTCGTGATGAAGAATAGGATTATGAGTCTTTTCATTGGATGAAATATCAAACGGTTCGATTGTGAATCATGTAACTGTCGATTGAGCACTACACTCGATATGCCTGTTATGACGCGGATTTGTGTCTGCTTCGCCAATTCAGCTTTCACCTTGTAAGCGGTGACTTTCTAATTTTTCAATCGTACGTATAATACGTTCACCAAACTGCTTTATTTCTCCTGTGGTACCATCAAGTCCATATTCCATTTCATAGATGATTGGCTCTGAGTTTGGTTTGTCAAGTGTGAATTCAAAATACAATCCACATCCATCATTGCAATCTGGACATCCAAAAACGTTTCTTGTGCTGTCCGATTTTAGAATAGATTCTGGAATGCTATTGATCAATTCAAATCCGATTTTTTGTGATTCTCGCGACATTTCAGTCTCACATCTTAATCCTCCATCTTTGAAGTATGAATCGGTTGTATCTGTCCAAAATGTTGTGGCATTTCCAATGAGATAATGGGAGTACATTCTAGTACATTCTTCGATACAATGGCCACAAAAGGAACCATAGGTGACATTAATTATTCTAGGTCGTATGTCGACGGTTCTTGCCGCTGAATCCTTGTATAAAGTATCCGCCATTTCAAGATTTGAAGAGTCATTATCCGTTTTACCAGAATTACAACTTAACGAAATTGTTAGTAAACAAAGAGTCAGTAATGGATTGATCATTTTCATTCCCGCTTGCAGTTTAGTTATGCTTGGTGCTAAAGTTCTAATCAGTAGCGATTTATCTCACGCGGACTGTAGCCATAGCCTAGTGCTCTAATAGTGAAATGTAGGATAAAGTATTGATATGACGGGCTATTTGGTGCTTCAAGTCATTTGTTCGCTGAATCCCTTTTTTACGTGTACTTCTTGTAAGGCGAAGTCATTTGTTTTTAAGAAGTGTTATCGTCAGCTTATTGTACTGCTGTTCGATTTGGACTTGTTGCCCTTCTATGAATCCCAACTCTTCCAACCATCTTCCTTCAAGTCTAATTTGAGGCACAGTTGAATTGTGCAATCTTCTGGGGCGATATTTACTGTGTATTTTCAATTTTCTGTATCGGTTCATTTGTTATATAGTTACATGACGAATCTATAAAAAGAAATCGATCTGTCAAACTTTAGTATGACAAGATTGTCGTATAATAAGATGACATTTATGTTGTGACTAAAGAAGAGCTTAAAAAGAAAATCGGTCAGCGTATTGTCGAGCTAAGAACCAAGAAGGGGTGGAGTCAATCTGACCTTGCTAGGGCTTGCAATAAAGACAGGCAAGCCGTGGAGAAATTAGAGAATGGAAAGGTAAATCCTACTCTTTATTCTCTTTTGGAGGTTTCTGAGGCTTTGGAGGTCTCATTGCCAAGCCTTGTCAAATTTTAAGTTGAGATCCTTTCATTGCCATATCATATAGCTCATGAGCTACATTAATGCTGCCCTGATCACCACGTTCGAACGCCATCTTTTTGTGCTCTCGTGAGTCTGCATTGAAGGAAGAGGTGAGAGGTGTGAGATGAGAACTGAGAAAGGATAGTTTTGGATTTGGCGGTTTGATCGAGTCTAGGCTTTCATTTATCTGTTGGAAGTTTCTGTTTTCATCGACATCGCTCACATAGTACTTCGCTCCAAGCTCTTCTCGCGCATTGTAGTCTAATACTTCATGTAAGATTCGAAATTCTCAATATAATCATCCAAGTTTTCGTTGAGCATTTTTCTGTATTCGTCTACAAAGTACTGCAACGTCTCTTCTTTCGCTGACTTCATTTCCTCCGCATTACTCCATCCGCAAGCGCTAACCCAAGCATTATATCTAGCAACGCTATACATCATTGAAGCACTGACCCTGCCTCGTGTTTCATATTTTAACTGCTCGTTTGATAGATTGATGTGGTCATCCACGCGGTTAAAGAAGTTATCGTCAAGTTCTCCGTTTCGTAATTTCTGACTCATTTTAATGATGTTTTAAAATATCTATAAGTCGGTCATTGTTGGCGTACGTTATTTCTTTCTTTTTCTTCTGTTTCTTCGTCTCGGTTAATTCCATTATTTATCTCAAACACTCTGAAGTGGTCTAAACAGAAATCGGGGTCTTTAAGGTCCTCTTTAGTTGCTATTTGACAGTGTGTGTTGAATCCGCCAATTTCGAGGTATCCGTCATTATCTACATCACCGAAAATCTCTTTTGTCAATGGCTCGGTTTGTCCAACGAGTTCAACCTTCTGTCCGGTTCGTTTTAGAATGTAGAAGTAGTTCGGTTCTGGTCGGTTGTTAGCGGTAATCAAATAGAATGATGCCGAATCTGTTATGAAGACATAATCTGGGGTGAGTTCAAAGTTTTGTCCTTCTAGCTCAAGAGTTCTTGATTGAATCGTCACTTGGCTACTATCTGCTAGCTTTGCTTCAAAACGTTGATAGAGTCCAAGGTCATATGGGTCTGTCAAGTTAGAAAAAATGAATTTCAGGTCATCAATTGAGTACTCAATAGAAGGAGGTGGTTGTTCCATTGATGGATCTCCTTCCCGTATTACATCATCCAATTTGTCCGAAGTTTCCTTGTCGGGTTTTTGTTGCTGTCCGCAATGGGTCAAAGTAAGTAGAAATAGTACTTGGAGGAGTCTTTTCATAGGAATGTGTACCATTGGTTTGAGAAAGGCTATGTAGCGGTTTTGATGCCGTGTTACTGTTGATCCTCCAAGATCACATTGGCAACAGAGTGAAGACCTTGTTGGTAGCCTTTACCCGCCATAAGCTTTATGCTGTATCGTGTTTAGTTTTATTAATTTTTCTTCGTAATAATTCTTGATAATCTGATTTCCTAACTCATTCAGTGGAAGTATTCTAACCATGACACAATTTTTAGAATCCCCCCGACTTTCATTTATCTGTTAGATCAAAAGCGTTCAATTATAATTTGTCCCTTTCCCTGATTGCCTCTCGATTTACTGGAGAGCAGGGTTCAAAATTCACAATGTTCAGTTCATCGTCTATCAACCACACCTTAAATACATTGTGTGGATTGTCCGAGTTGGCAACCTCGATAAAGTAAATGGACTTTCCATCTATTTTCCATTGATAAATTAGCTCGATGATATCATTGTCCTCATTGCTTCTAATGGTATTCTTGGAAAACATATCTGGGTGAAAGATGAATTTGAACTGGTAGTAGGTATTTGCTGAAAGAATGGCATGAATGGAGTCTTGTTGAGCTGTGGTGCGCGGAATCTCACCAGAGATCATCCACTGGATCAAGGCATTTGCTGAGTCATCAGGTAAACGGCTATACTTCTCCAAATAAAAGAGGGAGTCGTTGTTTTTGTAAAAGGTATTTTGAGAAAGCTTGTAAAGAGTGAATATTCCGTTTTGGTTGACATTGCTTATATACAAGTCACCTCCGAGCTCTCCTAGCGCGTTGTACTCTATTATTTTTGAAGTGTCTGCATAAAGCTTATGAGTAGATACTGTATAGAGAATAGTGTCCCCGTGTCTTTCTTTACAAACCAAGGTTGAGTCGCAATTGAATCTCAGATCCTCTAGTCCAGAATTGGATAAGTCGTAGAATTGAATTCCTTTCTTGTGAAGCCAATTCTTGAACGTCTGTTGCTGCTCTCTTTTTTGCGCTTCACGAAAGGCAACTATACTGTCTCGTTTTACGGGATCCCAAAAGTCATGAAAGAATTTAAGTTGCTTCTCGAGATCGATGTCATGATCATTCAGTCTTCTGTGATAACTGGTATTAATGATAGAGGTCATGTCTTCGGGATGGTAGATGCCCAAGTTGTTGAAGTATAAAGATAAACGAGAACCTCCCCATAGCCTCCAGTTGTTCCGCATCCATGTTCCTGTTGAAAGATGCGCTTGGACTCTGAACTCTAATTCTGATAGGCTCTTTACATAAGACTTTATGGAGTCGTTCCAAAAACCATCCATTTGAAGGAAACAATCCTCAAGATCTTCAGGGATGTACACACCATTTAAGGTGTCGGTAATCAACCGTATGTCAACCGAATCGGCATGAATCGGTTTCATTGACTCTTGTCCAAAAGAATTCTGGTAAGCGCCAGTGCTAAATAGTGTAATAAGCAGAAAATGTACAAAGGGCCGCATGTGTGATTTGAAATTGAATCCTATTGGATATACGCAATTTAAGGTGTAGAAGTGAGGGAGGGCGAACACGGGGGGCGGGTAGCGAGATCTATGTTTTAGGTTCATTGCACGTGACTCTATGGAAGATCATTGAGTCATATGTCGCTGTAAGTGAATGAACCATCGCATAGTTGAGATAGATCAGAATAGCTATTAGAACGACCCATTTGAAATTTGCTACCAAACTTTTACTCTTTTTCTACCGCGCGAATCCTTTCGCGTGGTCATGGAAGTATGTTTTGGGTTTTAGATGTTTAAGGGGGGAGATGTTTGAGGTGTTTTAGATGTTTTAGATGTTTATGGGGGATAGCTGGGCGGTAGAAATGATTATTCAATCGCTCATCATCTGCCACCCGTCATCCGAGAACCACGCGAACGGATTCGCGCGGTAGGGGGGGGCTCCGTCTTCAGCCACCCGACATCCATCATCCATCCCCCGTCCTCCGTCACCCGTCACCCGTCATCCGAGAACTATGCGAAAGGATTCCTGCAGTAGAATCAAATGCCGGTAGCCAAGCTCCAGACTCCAAAAGCCATGCGCCTACAGCCTAATCCCTATCTTGCAGCATGACTAAAGCGGAACAGGTTCTCAACTGGTATATGGAGCTGGATATAAATGTTCAGTTGCCGGAGGATATCAAAGTGTTAAATCCCTATCGAGATATGAGCGCAACCACAAAGGATGCGTTGGTGGAGTTTTATGCGCGATTTTATGGGGATGATAAGCCGAGAAAGTTACTGATGGGAATCAATCCCGGGAGATTGGGTGCAGGGTTGACGGGTATTCCATTTACGGATACAGCAGCACTGCGATCTGTGGGAATTGAAATGCCGGAAGTGAATACAACGGAGACTTCAGCTGAGTTTGTCTGGAAACTTGTGGAGGCTTACGGAGGACCAGAACGCTTCTTTGGCGATTGGTTTATCGGTGCGGTTTCACCCTTGGGTTTTATTCGATTGAACGATAAAGGCAATTGGGTGAACTTCAATTATTATGATGATGCTGAGGTTTTCGAAATGCTCAAACCCTTTATCCTTGATCAATTGAAATTGCAAATCGAAATCGCTGGAAATGCAACCGATGCCTATCTCTTAGGAACGGGACAAAATGCCAAAGCCATGAAGACAATCAACGACGAGTACGGCCTGTTCAAATCAATCACCGCGTTGGAACATCCACGGTTCGTGATGCAATACCGTCGTAAGCGCCTTGATGAATACTTGGATAAATTCATTTCTATCCTTCGCTAACCCCCATAAAAAAGGACAACCGAAGTTGTCCCTTGCATTCATAGCGCACTGTGCTTTGTCATAAAGTTTGGTAAGTCAGCCCAATTCTATTTCTCAGTCAGTGTTTACTGAATGTATGGAAAAAAGTGCGAAGAACCAAGTGGTGAGATTGAGGGAGGGAGTTTTGGATGTTTAAGGGGTTTAAGGAGTTTTAGATGTTTGAGGAGTTTAAGATGTTTTAGGGGTTTTAGGGAGACAACAGTCGGTAGAAATGTTCTTCAGTCGCTCATCCTCCGTCTTCAGCCACCCGTCATCCATCATCCATCACCTGCCATCCACCATCTTCAAAGACCACGCGAAAGGATTCGCGCGGTAGAAGCGGGTTTGAGAGGTTTAAGGTGTTTGAGGAGTTTGAGGGGGTTTAGATGTTTAAGGAGTTTTAGATGTTTAAGGAGTTTTAGATGTTTTTGGGGGACAACAGGCGGTAGAAATGTTCTTCAGTCGCTCATCCTCCGTCTTCCGTCTTCAGCCACCCGTCACCCGTCATCCATCACCCGTCATCCGTCATCCATCACCTTCAAAGACCACGCGAAAGGATTCGCGCGGTAGAAGTGGGTTTGAGAGGTTTAAGGTGTTTGAGGTGTTTGAGGAGTTTGAGGAGTTTTAGATGTTTTAGGGGTTTTAGGGAGACAACAGGCGGTAGAAATGTTCTTCAGTCGCTCATCCTCCGTCTTCAGTCACCCGACACCCGTCACCCATCATCCATCACCTACCATCCGCCACCTTCAAAGACCACGCGAAAGGATTCGCGCGGTAGGGCCTGACGTCCAATGCTGAACATCTAAGCCTTCATTTTCTTGATGATTCCCATCAACATAGGTGGTGTGAGTAATGTGGTGAGAATGACAACCATAATAATAACGGCAAAGAGGTGATCGTCGAGGACGCCGGTGGTTTTGCCGATGGAGGCGAAGATCAATCCCACTTCTCCACGAGGTACGAGTCCAACTCCAATGAGCCATTTGTTTTGTCCTTTTTCGGTGAAGAATCCAGCGGCTACTTTACCGATTATGGCCACGGCTGTCATGGCTAAACCGAGGAGAATGACGTCTGTGTTCATGAAGGACATGATGTCTACTTGAAAGCCCATCATCACAAAGAATACGGGAGCAAAGAGTTCTTCGATTGGGCTCACAAGGTCTTCTATGCTTTGATGATCCAGTTTGATGTTATTGAAGTATTTTTCTTGAATGACCATGCCCGCAGCAAAGGCACCAACAATGGTGGCCAAGCCTATGGCATCTGCAGACCAAGCCAGGAAGAAGAGTAGTGATATAGGGAAGAAGAGGAAGGTACGCTCACGTGCAATAATGGCGAATTTGTTAATAACCCATTGAATGGCGTACTTCTCGAAAAGGAAGATGGCAATCAAGAAGCCTACGGCTTTACCCAGAATGATCAATATGTTGGTTACATCTAACCCGCCACTGGAAATGAGACCAGTTACAATCGCCAAGAGTATTAGACCAAGAATATCATCAATGACGGCAGCTCCCAATACGAGTTTGGATTCTTTTAGGTGTAGGGCATTTGCGTCTTTAAAGACCCGAGCTGTAATGCCAATGCTGGTGGCCCCTAATGTGGCTCCAATGAAGATGGCCGTGTTGGTGTCCATGTCGGCAAACAGGAGCTTGGAGACCAGAAACCCAAGGGCGAAGGGCAGGATTACCCCCATGATGGCCAGTATAAAGGCGGGTCTACCCATGCCCACCATTTCGGTGGTTTTTATCTCCAGTCCAACCATGAATAAGAGTAGTATGACTCCCATTGAGGAGAAGAGCAAGGTATATCTCGCGTGCATATCGATGTTTCGATAGTCACTTTGCAGGAGGACTTCGGTGAGTTGAGCCTCCATCTCTGGACGAAGATGAGCTTCCTCCAATCCGATGTGAACGGCCTCTTCCCAAGTTACATCAGCTGTGTGGGCATGAAGTACGTGTTCAATTTCAGAATTGTGCCGAATGGCAATGGCCACAGCATCGCCCATTTGGTACAGAGCGGCACCCACCACCATACCGATAATTAACTCGCCCAAGACAGGTGGTTGGTTGAGTTTTCTTGCCAGGTAGGCCCCTAGTGCAGCGCCAACGAGTAAGAAGAAAATAGCTAAGAAATCTGATGCGTAAGGGTCGCCATGTGAACCGAGCACGGTTAGAGGAGACAGCAGTAGTACGGGGAGTAGTTTGAATCTGTCCATAACAAAGACTTTAGTTGCCTTTTTTAAACCAAATGAAGGTAGGACAGAAGCCTATGCTGACACATGACAGATGTCACGTCAAAGCAAAAAAAATCCCGTCGCACAACGGTGGACGGGATCTCTTTATTCGAGTCGTTCGATTACATGGCAGCGTCAAGCTTGCCAGCAAGAACGTGCTTAGGAGCAACGCCTACTTGCTTGTCCACAATCTCACCATTCTTGAATACAAGAAGAGTAGGGATATTGCGGATACCGAATTGCATAGCGATTGCTTGGTGATCGTCTACGTTGAGTTTTCCGATAACGGCTTTGCCTTCGTATTCGCCAGAAAGTTCTTCAACTACTGGACCTACCATGCGGCAAGGACCACACCATTCAGCCCAAAAGTCTACCAATACAGGCTTGTCTGATTTCAATACAGTTGCTTCGAAGTTTTCGGCAGTGAGTTCTAGAGCCATTTTTTCTTTACTTATGTTGACCTTTCAGTTTATTTCTGTGGGCAAGTTAAGCCTTTTCGGCTTTTTGCTTCACGAGATTGTAGACGAAATTATGAACGATAACTTACACCACCTCATAATCCTTATCAAATCGAGTGATGTGCGTATTCAACGGAATTATAAGTGCTTGATTTATGAGGTTTTCAACATGCCGCTGAGGTCGCTTTGTCCGGTTTCTTCCAGCCATTTGGCGTAAACCTTTTTTCCACTTCTGGAACTCCGGATGGCCCATTGCAATTTGGAGGTGTAAATCTGTTCTTCGGTGAGGGGAGTTACGCGATTGTTCTCTTCCATCTTCCAACGCAAATGTGAAAAGACAATTCCGATGGATACGGTGAGGTTATAACTCTCCACAAACCCATACATAGGGATTTGTACAAAGGCATCTGCTTCTTCTTCCACTACATCGCTGATACCGTCCCATTCATTTCCAAATACAATGGCCAACGGGGTTGCTGTATCTAAGTCTTTGAGATCAACTCCGTCTTTGTGTAAATGGGTGGCAACAATCTTGTAACCTCGCTGCTTTAATCCCCGAAGCGTACTGCGCATGTCGTTCGATTTGCGAAGGTCGAGCCATTTGTCGGACCCTTTAGAGATGGAGGTGTTTAGCGATACATTTCGGTCGTTTTCTACGAGGTGTACTTCGTGAAAGCCCAATGCATCTAGTGTCCGTATGGCGGCCGAAGCATTTTGCTCCTTCACCGTGTCTTCTAAGATGGGGATGGCTCTACACGTCCTTCTATTCAATACTTCGTCAAAGCGTTCCATCCGTGCGTCGGTAAGGAAACGCGACATGTAGACGAAGTGTTTTTTGAGGTTCTCGATCATTGGGGTCCTTTGGTACTAGGCATTCCGTACTCAGCCCGTGAAAATACATGCTTTTTACGAATTGCAGTTTAGAACGGGAATGAAGGATTGGGATAGTTTCACATCCTCTTCTTAGCGCAATACCATCACCTCATTTGTTTCCTCAATGTAAGTGCGTTCTCCGTACAGTTCGTAGGTCATCCGCATGTGGGCGATAAAAACACCTTCGTGAACGCTGGAGCTAGGCATCCATCCCTCGTCTGGGTTGGTCGTTTCAAAGTGCAAATTGCCCAATCGATCATAGATTTCCAATTTGTACTCTATCGCATCACATTCAAAGATGGGCTTCCATTCATCGTTCTTTCCATCGCCATTTGGCGTGAAGGCATTGGCACAATACACGTTGCATTTGGTACAGTTGACCAATTGTACATCTACTGGGTCAATTCGGTAACAAGGTCCGTCTGGATAGCCGTAATAGTATTGCCCAGGTTGGGTAATGGTTCGGGTTGTTTCGGTACTGCCGTCATCCCACATTCCACCCAAACCGCTAGGAACGGACAAGGTGATTTCTCCATCTGGACAAAGTTCTGCAACTGGGTCAAGCACGGCATCATCAACGGCTACTACACTGATATCGTCGATGAGGTAATAACCATTATCCGGCGTAGCCGAAGCAAAGTCTTCTGCATCTATTTCTGCATCGGGACGAAAGGTTCCCAAGGTGAGATAGCGCTCTGTTCCCGTTGCGCGGTAGTACAAACACACCAAAGTCCAGTCGTTCATATTGTCAATGACGTCTTCGGGATAGATGCTGTTGTCGTCTAAGATTGCCCAAGTGGCATCCGAATATTCCAATCCTCGTTTGGTGGAGTGGAAGAGTACACCAGGTCCGTTGATGAAAGCATCTGTATTGATGGTGGTTACAATCACCGGATGGACGTAGTATGAAACTCTGTAGAGTTGTCCTTCGGTGAGTGTGTTTACTAGCTCACCTGTGGCATACTCTCGGTTAAAGCGACCCGAATTAAAGGTTCCATATACATAGAGTCCAATGTTTCCATTTCCGGTTCGCGGCGGAATGTTATTGTTTGTGGTAGGACTTCCGGGTGAGGTGCAAGGACCGTAATGATCGGGAGTCCCGTAAACGTCATCCCATGGTCCCACATTTTGGTACAGCGTGGTTCCCGTAGCTGGACAATCGGACGGTTCAAAGCCCGGATTGCGCACGAGGTTTTGACCTATGAGAATGGAAGAAAAAAAGACAGATAGTAAGGTGAGCGTGTTCCGCATTAATTAATCTCAGTTTTACTTCAAGAGTACAATTTCGGTACTTTTCTCTACACGAGTTCGTTCGCCGTAAAGATCATATATCAATTGAATTCGCGCTACATAAGTCCCAAGTCCGCTATTGCCAATCGGATTCCAACCTTCATTTGGGTCGTTAGACTTAAAAACGACATTGCCCATTCGATCGACTATTAATAGTTGATATTCCAGCGCTTCACAGGCAAATTGCGGCTTCCAAATGTCATTCATACCATCGCCATTAGGACTAAAAGCGTTGGGAAGGTAGATGTGGCACTCTTCACAATTCACGAGATTCACTACCGTGACATCGGTTTGATAGCAGGCTCCATCGTAATATGAAAACGTATACGTGCCAGGCGAGGTTACCGCACGGGTTGAACCTGTAGATCCATCATCCCAAATACCAGGGCGCTTGTCGTAGGTCTCTAGCGTGATCTCATCATCAGGACAAATCTTCGCTGATTCTGGAAGAGCCGGAGGAAGAGGCGTGTGTGGGATAATCACTAAATCATCAATGCTGTAATAGGACCATCTCCAAACGGTTTCTGTAGGAGGAGAGCTGGGGTTGAGGTAACTTGTTTCTGTGTTGGCATTGGATCTAAAGTTACCCAAGATGATAAATTTCTCATTTCCCTTGGCGGTATATTGCATACATACCTGTGTCCAGTTGGTGTAATCGGTTATGGGGTCTGGTGGATAAAGGGCATCGTTAGATTCCAAAACGTTTAATTCATTGGGGGCGATGCTAGAAGTGTCATAAAGGAAAAGTACTCCCGGAGCATTGGTGCCGCGTTCCATGTTGCCTTGTCGGTACACCGCTTTCACCCAATAGGAAATCTGATAGGTGATGCCACGAGTTAATGTTTGGGTGAGGGGAGAGATGGGATAACCTCTCGATTCGTGCGCATCGTCAGTAGATGCGGGCCATCCGTAAACCGGGAACCCCAGGGCGCCATCGCCTGTTCGCGGCTGTAAACCTAAGCTGTTCGTTTCGCTGGAACAAGGGCTAAAGTTGGTGATTAGCATTTCTTGCCAATAGCCGAATTTCTCATTTACATCCCAAGGAGGACTTATGTCGTTCAGGTCCCAAGCAGGTAAATTGCAATCATCCGGTTCAAAACCGCCGTTGGGGACTAAGTTTTGACCGAACACTCCAAGGGGGAGGAAAAAAATGAGTAGGAGCCTTTTCACGATTTGAGTTCTTGTTCTATTCAAAAGTACGCACATGCATACCCCTGCGGTTGCCTCATTGAGTGAGAGTGCTCAATACCAAAAGAGCGGCGGGTTTAATTGTATAAAAGATACTTGGAACGAATCGCTCTGAAGGCATCGAGATCAGGTTGCCAAGAGGCGCGTATTTGTTCTTCTGTCATTCCCGCTTCAATTTGCTTTTGGAGTTCATCCGTTCCTGCTAATTTACTGAAGAATGGCGTAAAGAAGGGCCCTTCACTTTGATCGTAGTTGTTATAGGCTTCAATCAACCAAAAAAGATAGATGCCACCATGACTGCGCAGGTAATTGGAACCGAAAGATTGTACGTTCACACCGTAGCAGACTTCATTCTCAAATTTGGGATGAGGTGCCGCAGGAACAGATTTAGGGGTGAATGATTCACTTTGATCAGGAAACCAAGGTGCTCCAATCCATTGGAATGGCTCGTCGGTTCCTCTTCCAATGCTTACGGGTGTCCCTTCAAACAAACAGAGGCTTGGGTAAAGTGCAATGCTTGCATCGTTTGGCAAGTTTGGAGAAGGGGTAATGGGTAGAGAATAGGTGTCGTCGTGCTCGTAAAACAAACAAGGGGAAACGAGCAGGGAAAGCTTCTCCGCATTTTCAATCCAGCCTTCTCCTTTCACCATTTTAGCGTACTCGCCAACAGTCATTCCATGAGCAATGGGAACAGGGTGTAGACCTACAAAACTGGAAAATTCACTTTTTAGCACAGGGCCGTCAACGAAGTTTCCATTGGGATTGGGGCGGTCGAGAACCAAAAAGGTGACCCCTGCTTCGGCACAGGCTTCCATCACGTAAGTCATGGTAGAAATGTAGGTATAGAAACGAACGCCCACATCTTGAATGTCAAAAATGACAAGGTCTACATCTACCACCTCTTCCAGAGTAGGTTTCTTGTGATTTCCATATAGACTTACGATGGGAATCCCTGTTTTGCTATCCACATCACTACTCACGTGTTCACCCGCAGCATGATCGCCACGAAACCCGTGCTCTGGCGCAAAGACGCGTTTTACGGTAACGCCATTAGCCACCAATCGGTCTACCAAATGCATGTCCTTAGACATAGAAGTAGGGTTAGCAACAACCGCTACCGTTTTATTCCGCACTTGTCCCAACCAAGCCCCGGGGATGTCGGCCGCCGGTGTAGGTTCTTGCTGTGCAAATCCAAGAAAACAGAAGATCGTAGTAAAAACGATGGTAGCTAGGGTTCGCATTTGTATATCTTTAGCGTCGAAATTTAGATTCATGCGCTGGGAGTGGTTTGTTGCCAAAAGATTGGTTCGTTCAGAAAAAGCCGGTAAAGCTGTTACTGGGCCGGTGATCACGGTATCCATAACGGCAATTGCCTTGGGAATGGTATTGATGATTTTGGCCGTTGCAACGGGTATCGGTCTTCAAGAACGAATCAAAGATAAAATTATAGGCTTCTCTGGACATATTCAGATACAACCCTATGATGCGAATTTATCTTACGAAGACAAGCCCATCAACACTCACATCGAATTTTATCCCGATATCACGGAATTATCTGGATTTACTCATATTCAACGAACCGCCCAGAAAGCGGGAATTTTAGTAGCTGATGATGATTTTGAGGGGGTAGCTCTGAAAGGAGTAGGGCCTGAATACAACTGGGATTTCTTTCGGGATGCTCTTGAAGAGGGCGTCATTCCGTCTTATCGCGACTTCCACGAAAGTGATTCTAT
The DNA here is from genome assembly GCF_008933165.1 of Phaeocystidibacter marisrubri. Taxonomy (NCBI): domain Bacteria; kingdom Pseudomonadati; phylum Bacteroidota; class Flavobacteriia; order Flavobacteriales; family Phaeocystidibacteraceae; genus Phaeocystidibacter; species Phaeocystidibacter marisrubri. The sequence continues at coordinate 1,477,404 of NZ_WBVQ01000001.1, read as the reverse complement.
TTTGATTTCAAGATCTACAGCGAATCGTCTAAAAATTCAAACTGGAGACGAGGTTGAAGTTTACTTCATTCGCGAAGCTCCTAAACCTCCACTTACTCGATATCTTATTGTCTCAGGTATTTACAATACTGGGTTGGAAGAATTCGATCGACTCTATGTTATTTCAGATCTGGATTTAATTCGGGGTTTGAATGATTGGAAAGACGATGAAGCGGGAAGGTTTGAAGTTTTTATAGATGACTTCGACCAACTGGATGAACGAACGGCACAGCTGCATCAAAGCATTCCATTCAATATGGATGCAACCTCGGTAAGGCGTGAAAATTCACAGATGTTCCAGTGGTTGGCATTGTTCGATATCAACATATACTTGATTATCGGAATTATGCTCGTGGTGGCCAGCATCAATATGATTAGTGCTTTACTCATTCTCATTCTAGAGCGAGTTCGCACCATTGGAATTCTCAAATCGATTGGTGGAAACGATAGAGACATCCGCAGAATTTTCTTGTTTCAGAGCATGTACTTGATTTTACGCGGACTCTTTTTGGGAAATGTGATAGGCATCGGCATCTGCCTAGCTCAACAATATTGGGGGTTTGTAGAACTTGATCCGGCGACATACTACGTCAATGTAGCTCCTGTACTCTTGGATTGGGGATACATACTTCTGTTGAATTTAGGAACGTTTGTCGTTTGCCTTTTAGCCATGTTGGCACCGAGTTACATGGTAATGAGAATTCGTCCGGCCAAGGCCCTTCGGTTTGATTAAGAAAATAGAATTGCGACATTTCAGGAATGGCTGAACATGTAGACTTACATAGTATACGCGACTTTGAACGACTCGACTTCTTGGCTCGACAAGTGGTGGAGGGGTTTATCACAGGACTTCATCAGAGTCCCTATCATGGTTTCTCTGTTGAATTTGCCGAGCATCGCCTTTACAATACCGGCGAATCTACCCGTCACATCGATTGGAAACTCTTTGCACGAACGGATAAAATGTTCGTGAAGCGCTACGAGGAAGAAACCAATTTGCGTTGTCAGATTGTACTGGATACTTCCGGATCTATGTTCTTTCCAGAAGAGGGCGCAATGGGGTTCAAAGATCCCAACAAGATGGCCTTTTCGGTATACGGTGCTGCCGCACTGATGAATTTATTAAGACGGCAGAGAGATGCCGTTGGTCTCACCACCATAAATGACGAGATAGAGATTCATACACAAGCCAAGACCAATAGAGCGCATCACCACATGCTGCTCACACAATTGGCGGGAGTGCTGCGAGGTGGAAACGAGAAGAAGAGTACAGCATTGGCACCGCAGCTCCATTTATTGGCAGAGCGACTTCATCGAAGATCGTTAGTGATTATCTTCTCTGACTTTTTAGAGCGCGCAAGCAGTGAAGGCGACGAGCTAATGGAAGCCCTACAACATTTGAGATACAACAAGCACGAAGTGATACTACTTCACGTAGAAGACGGCGTGTTAGAACGTGAATTTAGCTTCGGAAACAAGCCGTACAAGTTCGTCGATTTGGAAACAGGGGAGGAAGTCAAGCTACATCCTGAGTCCATTCGAGAAACCTATGTGGAAAAGCGAAGTGCCCTTATACAGGAAATAAAGACCCAATGTGGGCTCTTTAAAATCGATTGGGTAGAGGCAAATATTCGAGAAGGATACAATGCGGTTTTGCTTCCTTACTTATTGAAGCGCAGAAAGTTGTATTGAAATCGCTGGAAGCCCCTATTGGCGCGGCTTAAAGAAATTTCAATTTTTTATTGTCTGACACTTGACACGAATGAAAACCGTTGTATATTTGCCCCGCATTACAGCAATGTAATCACAGATCCTAATTGGTGCGGTAGTTCAGTTGGTTAGAATATCGGCCTGTCACGCCGGGGGTCGCGGGTTCGAGTCCCGTCCGCACCGCTAAAAGGGAAGCATTTTGCTTCCCTTTTTTCTTTTTCAAAAGAGAGAATCTGGACTAGAGAATGGAAAGGGAAGTAGAAACGCTCTCTTTTTTCACAAATCACTTGGAGAGTTCAAATGCAATCGTATATTTGCCCCCCTCGTTGCGCAAGTAGCGAGTGAATTACAACACTGGTGCGGTAGTTCAGTTGGTTAGAATATCGGCCTGTCACGCCGGGGGTCGCGGGTTCGAGTCCCGTCCGCACCGCAAAAAGGGAAGCAAAATGCTTCCCTTTTTTTGTTTCCACCTATTCCATTCTCGGATCTTCCAAATTGATAAAGTTTCGACATCAGATCGTCCTCAAAAGTGCTCCATGAGGTCGAGTAGTCTTACAGCACAAGTTGTTCAGCTTCTACTACGAGATTCGTTGAAAAAGTTAGTCAAGAACTGCTCTTTAGCAATTTAATATCTTGAACAAATAGTGAATTCATTAAGATGATTCTAGTCTAAGGTTTATTCTTTGTGCGAAGCCTTGTACATCTCCAACTGCTCTTTTAGCGTATTGCGATAATCTGTAAACATCTCTATGTCTACTGCCTTATCATTGCTCAGGGTGATGGGGTTTTCGTCTAAGAATTGATAAAGCTCCGGATACTTTTCTTCGATTTCTAGTGTGATGGAGTTGATCTCTTGGAGTATCTGTGTAATGCGCTTCATGGTTTTCTTTTGAAGGTACAAAAACCGATGCGCATGACATAGTATTTAGATTCTTAATGATTTTATTTTCAGAAAATATTGAAAATTAGAAAAACACTTTTATCTTTGTGTCATGGAATTTCAGCAAGCCAAAGAAAGATTTATTCAGACCTGGGGAACTTTAGGGTCGCAGTGGGGCATTAACCGCACTATGGCGCAAGTTCATGCGCTTTTGTTGATCAGTCCAAGTCCGCTCTCTACCGATGAGGTAATGGAAGAGCTAGGAATTTCAAGAGGGAATGCCAATATGAACCTTCGGGGATTGGTGGACTGGGGCCTCGTGTACAGAGATATCTTGAAAGGAGATAGAAAGGACTATTTCCGAGCAGAGAAAGATTTGTGGATTGTGGCGAAGCGCATCGCCGATGAACGCAAACGAAGAGAATTGGATACGGTGAAAGACCAGTTGATGTTGCTGAAAGGAGTGGAAGGTGATACGCCAGAAGTGACGGAGTTTAAAAAGGTCATTACGGATATCGACAAAGTGACGAGTGAAGCGGTTCAAGTTCTGGGAATGCTAACCTCCGCAGCCGATAATTTCCTAGTCAAGGCCATTCGCAAGTTGAGAGTTTAAGGAGTGCTTCACTCCTCTTTTTTGAGTTCAAAGTTTCAAAAAATATTGAAAGTTATGAATCCTGTGAGTTCAGTCAAACGTAAAAGTGCCCTCATTCTCTTTCAGTACCTACTGATTGCAGGAATGATTGTGAGTGCAGTTGGAAGCAGTATTGGCTACATTTCTTTCTACGTTTTTGTCACCTGTTTATTGGTCTTTGGCTATGTGCAGGTTCTCGATGCTTTGTGGGTAAGAGTAGTATATCAGGTTGATATAGGACAAACGCGAGATCGTTATGAAAATGTTCTGGGAATCATAGGGATGTATTATGTAGTTGGGAGAATTGTGGATCTCTTTGTATCTGATGGGATGAACCGACGAATGGATATGGATGTCATGAATTTCGTCTTCTGGGTCTACATCATCACAATGGTGCTTCCTTTGGCGATTCGTTTGATTCAAAATAGGGGGGAATGGCTCCCATGGGTCGTCTATACTTCCACGCTGTTGGCACTCTTCGTCACTACTTTGTTGGTCAATGAACGTTGGTTGATAGACTTGCTCTTTTATCCCTTCTTTATTTTACCGTTCATCGGATTTTTTGCAGGAATGTTCAGCTTGATTTTACAGAATTCGGAACTATCCATTTTTCGAAGAATGAAGAATCACTCTCCTCTAATTTAAAACCTACTCGTATGAAATGGATTATAGCCGGTGGATCGGGATACATAGGTAAAGCGGTGTCCACTTACTTATCGCACTTGGGCTTTCAAGTGGTTATTCTTTCACGTTCAAATAGCGAGGATTACGAGAACGTTTCCTACCACAAATGGTCAGGTGCAGATCACCAGGAGATTATCTCCGTGCTAGAGGGAGCAGATGTTGTGCTGAACCTTGCGGGTGAGTCGGTGGATGCTCGATATACCCCAAGTGTAAAGGAGCGCCTGTACGATTCGCGCCTTATTCCCACACAAACACTTGGAAAAGCGATGACGCATTGTGTTCAACCTCCTCGTACCTGGCTTCAGATGAGCACAGCTACTATTTACGCAGATTCCATGGGAGAGCCTTGGGATGAGTATGGCGACTTGGGCAGTGGGTTTTCTGTAGACCTCGCTGCCAAATGGGAACGAACCTTTGTCGATCACTTGCCAGCTGAAACAAGAGGCGTTCTCCTCCGAACATCCATAGTACTGGGAAGAGATGGAGGGGCTTATCCTCAATTTAGAACCTTGGCTCGCTTCGGCATTCGTGGATTTGGAAGCAGGAATGTGAAGTTTTCATGGATTCACGAATATGACTTGAAGCGTGTGCTTGTATATCTCGCTAAAACAGAAGACTGTAAAGGGGTGTACAATCTGGCAGCCGAACCTTGCACAATTCGTGAATTCTTGTCGAATTCTGCTTCTCGTCAAGCGTCGTATCCACTTGTCAATCTCCCCGAGTGGATGATTGAAATCGGTGCGTTCTTCCTTCGAACGGAATCTGAGTTATTGCTTAAGAGCAGAAATGTACGCTCCAGCCGACTCGCCGACGAAAAGTTTGAGTTCCGGTACCCCGTGTATGAAGCGGCGTTGAAGGAACTGGAAGAACGTCCAGATAAATCAGGAGAGATGCGAACCAAGTACGATTGGCAATTGTAGCCTTATTCCACAACGTCTACGCCTTTCCAAAAGGCCACATAGTCCTTGATCTCTTTGGCGGCGTCTTTAGGTGAATCGTAATACCACGCAGCATCGGCGTTGGTTTCACCTTCAACCACTACATCGTAGTAGCTGGCTGTGCCTTTCCACGGACAAGTAGAATGGGTGTCGGACGACTTGAAGTGTTCGGACTTAATCGAATTAGGCGGGAAGTAATGGTTGTTCTCAATGATGATGGTATCATCGCTTTCAGCGAGTACCGTACCCTTCCAAATTGCTTTCATAACTCTTGTTTTAGGAGTGATTAGTAGGCTTCCAGAGCGTATCTACAAAGTAGTGTTTACAGTCAAAGAAATGATCGACCACTTCAAATCCGGTCTCATTGGCCAGTTGTTGTAAGTCGTCTAATCCGAACTTTCTGGAAATTTCCGTGTGTACTTCTTCCCAAGCCTTAAAGTGATACACTTCATCTATGGCCTTCATGTGAACGGTTTGCTTCACACGGGAGACCAGATAGCTTCGAGCTTCACCTGTTTCGGGATTGTATGTAGGCCAATGCATCCAGTTCGCTTCGTTGAAATCAGCGTCTAGTTCACGATTAATTCTGCGGAGTAGATTGAAGTTAAACTCTTTGGTGATGCCGTGTGCGTCATTATATGCACTTAGAATAATTGAGGGATCTTTCTTTAAATCAGCCCCCATTAAAAGTTGATCTTCTCCGCGCATTCCCGCTCGCAACTTCTGAAGGAATTCTATGGACTTTTTATAGGAGTAATTTCCAATGGTGCTTCCAAGAAACAAGAAGACATTTCTGCCTTCAAACTTGCCAATTTTGTTGTTGAGGAGTTCGAAATAATCGCCAGCAAGTAACTCAACTTGGATGTTGGGCAGTTCTTCTCTTAGCTTCTCTTCGAGTTCATTGAGGATGTCTGGAGAGATGTCTACCGGACAATAGGTGAAATCTACTCCAGCTTTCTGAAAGTGGTCGAGCAACACCCTGGTTTTACTGCCATCTCCCGCTCCAAGTTCAATCAAATTGAAGGGCCTTTTGTGGGGAGCAATGGCATCTAAAATTGCACTCGCTTGATGGTTGAAAATTTCAAATTCACAATCCGTTAAGTAGTATTCGGGCATGGACATAATAGACTGGAACAGCTTATCGCCGTCGGAATCATAGAAGTACTTAGACGGAAGTGTCTTTGGAGTAGAAGTAAGTCCCTGATGGATATCTTTCGCAAATCCGTTCAGAGCTGTGGTCTTATTCATAATTTTTGCGTTTCATCTTTCACCAATCTCATCCCGCTAAATTGCCATTGAAGATGGGGGTGAAAGAAGTTTCTGTAGGTGTGTCGGCTGTGATTAGGTGATGTTGCTATGGAAGCTCCTCTCAATACCATTTGATTGATCATGAACTTCCCGTTGTATTCTCCAATGGCGCCCTCTGGTTTTTGATATCCGGGATAGGGTAGATAAGCACTATTGGTCCATTCCCAAACGTCTCCCCAACTGAAATGTTCGCTTGCCACTTCCCATTCCGCTTCGGTAGGTAGTCGGCCTCCGCGCCAAGCTGCATAAGCCGCAGCTTCGTAGTAGTTGACGTGTTGGAGTATAGCATTGGGATCTACCGGCTCAAGTCCGCGCAAGGTGAAGTGCATATACGCATCGCCTTGCTTCTCCCAGTAGAGAGGTAGTTGTGCGTTCTCTCTATTCACCCATGCCCAACCTTCATCGTGCCAATGTTGGAACTGGGAATAACCGCCCGATTCAATGAATTCGATGAATTCACCATTAGTGATGGGTGAGCTAGAAATGGAGTATTTGTGAAGGTAGACGGTGTGTCTCTTACATTCATTGTCAAAGGCAAATCCATCTTCGTCATGTCCAATCTGATAGGTTCCTTCGGGGATGGAAATCCACTCTTTCGATTCACTGGGCAGAGCTCGAGCATCTTGGATGAGTGGCTCTGCGCTATACACGGGGTGAAACGGTTGTGAATAGAGGCTGTATTTGATATCGGTTAACAACAACTCTTGGTGCTGTTGTTCGTGATTAAGACCGATTTCCACAAGTCCAGAGATGACATCTGAAGGTGTTTTTAATAACTCCGACATATGTTCATCTACGTACTCGCGGTATGCGTAGATTTTTTCGGTGGTAGGGCGAGTGAGTAAACCTCGTTTGTCCCGCTCTTGTCGTTCCCCCATGCTCTGGTAGTAGCTGTTGAAATAGAAGGGGAACCGCTCGTCAAACACTACATATCCTTCCACATACTTGTTCAGGATGAAGCTTTCGAAGAACCAGGTGGTGTGTGCCAGGTGCCATTTAGGCGGACTCACATCCATTATGGGTTGCATGAGGTGGTCTTCAATGCTTAGGGGTTTGCAAATAGCAAGTGTCCTATCGCGAATAGAAAAATAGCGCTCGCGTAAACTCATAAACTCTCAGACGTATGAGGGTTAAAAAACTTTCTCGTATAGAACTTCAGGATGTTTTTCCCAATGTTCATGAGGTACTTCCATCAAGTTAAACACATTTTCTCGAATGGTGTTTGCGATGGTTCCGGTTGGAAGGTCATTGCAATCCAATCCGAAGGGATCTTCAATCTCTTCACCCATCATCTCTACTCCGATAAAAGCAAAGAAGACGAACATCACTGCGGGAATGGTCCAAAAGCCCAAAGTACTGAGTAGGGCAAAGGGGAGAAGCAAGCCGTATGCGGTGATGAATACTTTAAGGTAAACGTTGTAGCTAAAAGGAATAGGCGTTTTCTTGATTCTTTCACATGCACCGAGAATATCGAGTAAGGCTTTGTGCATTTGATGAATGTTCAGGAGGTCTTCTCCTGTAATTCGACCGTCTTTATACGATTCATGAATGGTGGCATAAATCTCTTTTGAGATCTCGTTGGGAATGTGTTGAACAGATTGATAACGAGCTATTTCAACGTCGTTGAGTCCTTTCAAATCCTCAGTTTTGGTTCCTTCTCGCAAGTGTTCAACAAAGGCCAAACAGAAATTCCCGATGTCGCGGGCAAGGCGCATTTTCGTCGGACGATCATCTGAAGGAAGATGCACATAACAGTAGAGGGCAAGGTTTCTGCAATTGTTCACCAAAGCCCCCCATTGTTTACGTCCTTCCCACCATCGGTCGTAGGCTGAATTGGTTCGGAATACCAGGAGGATGGAAAGGACAATCCCGAGTAGGGAAAACACCCCGCCAACATCGCGCAAATTGAGTTCGTGCACATAGGTATGTACGAGGACTACAACAGTGGTGAATGCTCCAATCATCAAGACGGCTCGCATCACTTTGATCATGGTCCAACTCTTCGCTAGATGCCCTATGTCTTTAAACCAGTGCTTGTTGGTTTTATAAATAATCATATTTCACTTAAATATCGGTGAACAAAACTTACAGCCATGGCTCCTTCGCCAACGGCAGAAGCGACTCGATTCATGGCACCACTTCTCACATCACCAGCGGCAAAGATGCCAGGAATACTGGTTTCTAGGGGATAAGGATCGCGCCTTAAGTCCCAATTCTGAATAAATTCTGGGGCATTGAGTAAATCCACTCCAGTACAGATGAATCCCTTCTCATCACGCAGTATGGGGGCTGTAATCCACTCGGTGTAAGGTTTGGCTCCAATGAAAATGAATAGTGCCTTCGCGTTGTATTCTCTTTGTTCACCTGTATGAATATTCTCAAAAATAAGGGAGCGGAGTTGTTGGTCTCCTTTTGCCTCCACGAGTTGATGAGATCCAATTAATTCGATGTTTTCTATGGAGTTAATTTGATCGATGAGATAGCTACTCATGCTAGAGCTCAAGTCGTTTTTACGGACAACAATGTGGACTTTCTTGGCAAATCGACTGAGGTATACGGCTCCCTGCCCCGCTGAATTTCCTCCACCAATTACAAAGACATCAGCATCCGCACAAGTGGCTGCCTCTGTGGTAGCTGCGCCGTAGTATACTCCTGCACCTGTTAATTTCACCACGCCTGGGGTATCCAACTGACGATAGGAAACACCGGTAGTTATAATGATGGATCTGGCGTAAATGTCATTTCCATTGGCCAATTTCAGCGTTTTCAATGGAGTACCTGGAATGATGTGTTCAACTTCAGCAGGTGATAGGAATTCAACCCCAAATCGCGTGGCCTGAGTGATGGCTCTTCTGGACAAATCTTGACCGGAAAGGCCCTTGGGAAAGCCGAGATAGTTTTCTATTCTGGAGCTCGTTCCGGCTTGTCCACCAGGTGCATGTCGTTCAATTAACAAGGTTTCCAATCCTTCGGATCCACCGTAAACACCTGCGGCCAAACCCGCTGGACCAGCTCCAATAATGGCCAAGTCGTAAATCTCACTCGAGGCACTGGAATGTAGACCGATTTTGTCGGCAATGTGCTGTACTTCAGGATTGGTGATGTAACTACCATCCTCAAAGAATACATGTGGCCCTTGTGGGTCGAGTTTGTTGATTTCCAACAATTCAATGGCCGCATCACTTCGAATATCCATCCACGAATACGGAAAGAGGTTGGAACTCAAGAAGTCTTTAATTGTGTGGGATTTAGGGTGATGATTGGACCCGATAACCCGCAGACCTTGGTGACGTTCAACCCGGGCCGATTGCCAGTCGTCGAGCAAGTCATCTAAAATGGGATACAGTCGCTCTTCAGGTGGGTCCCACGGTTTTAGCAAGTAGTAATCGATCTCTGCTTCATTGATGGATCGAATGGCTGCTTCCGTATCGGAATAGGCGGTGAGTAATACTCTCCTTGCTTTTGGGAAGAACTTTCTGGCTTTTGCGAGAAAATCGACGCCCAACATTTCAGGCATGCGTTGGTCACTGAGGAAGAGTGCAATTTCAACACCGCTGTTCTTCAGTTCCTGAAGGGCTTCCATCGATTCGGAAATGGACGTTGAACTCAATACTTTGTAATCGGATTTATACCGATTTCTCAAGTCTCGATGAATAGCTCGACTCACCTGTGGGTCATCGTCAACGGCAAATATATAAGGTAGTTTGGTGTTCATTCTTTAGTGAAGGTGATACGAAATGTTGTGTTTCCCGGCTGAGATTCTACACGGATTTGGGCGTGGTGACGTTCGATGATTTTACGCGTGATGTCCAGTCCTAGTCCGGTTCCTTTTCCCTGAGGTTTTGTGGTGTAGAAGGGTTCGTAAATATGCTTCATCACATCTTCGGGAATTCCCGGTCCTGTGTCGCTTACGGACACTTTGATGAGATGGTCATCCTGCTGGGTTTGAATGCGTAAATAACCTCCATTTATCTCCATGGCATCCAGTGCATTGTCAATCAAATTGGTCCATACTTGATTGAGTTCCCCTGGTAGGCCTTGGATGGGAGGGAGGTTTTCATCGAGCTTGGCATCTACTGTTACTCGGTTCTTTCTGCATTTATGAGCCATCAGTGTCAGGGTAGATTGAATACCCGCATTGATATCTACGGGCTGTCGATCAAGATCTCTATCCATGTGAGAATACCGCTTGATACTTCCCACAAGATCACCGATTCGCTTGGAAGCGTTTTCGATTTCAGAGACCATTCTTACCACTTGAAGCTGGTCGTTTAACCAGTGCAGCGTGTAACGAATGTTATTTGCTCCAGTCAAGTTATAGAGTTCCTCCATTTCTGAAGTAGTGAACCCAAATTCTACAAGGTGTTCAGCGTATTCGAAACCGTTTTCTTCACCGTGCGCCTCCAGCCAGTCTGCCATGTCTTCTTCCAACTCGTTGCGCTGCATCATGGCTAGTGATGGACTGGGTTGAGCGAGCTTGGATTGCAGGATATCCTGAATGGCGTCAATTTTATCATCGGATAGTTCAACCCGCATGAGCTTCTTGAAAACTTGTGGCGACTTGAGCAGGTGTTTCGATAATTCAGAGGCGCTGCGTGTCATCGCAGATGCGGGATTGTTCAATTCGTGCGCCAATCCTGCACTGAGCTTTCCCAATGCCAGCAACTTTTCGTTTTGCGTTTGGAGCTGCGTGTAGTTTCGGACCCGAGAAGTCATGTGTTGCACAAGGGCTCGTGTGAGTTCGTAATGCTCTTGGATCATCGTTGGGAAATGGTCGATGTGTAAACGGAAAAATCGCGCTTTATCGCTCACTACTTCTCCCGTGGCACCACCTACTTTCATTCGGGAGTAGGGCAATTGGCTTGTGAGCGTGGTAGGTCCCATTTCCGTGAGAAACTGTTTGCCTCTCTCTAGAGCGCGGAAAACATCAACGGTTCCTTCAATAATGATATGCATGTAGTTGGCCGGAGCGTCCTTTTCAAAAAGGTGCTCGCCTTTAGAAAGCTCGTATACTTCGCCTGCTTCATACATCCATGTAAGGGATGATTCAGGGACGTCGATAAAAGGAGAGAGGTTTTGGATAAAGAGGAAATCAGAGTCGCTCATTCAATGTGGGTTGAACCCTTGAATATAGGATTTCCAAGGCCAAAAAAAAAGGTGAGCCATGGCCCACCTTTAGGATTGTATTCGACTTAGAACTCGAATATGAGTCCAATGCTTGGAACCACCGTTCCTTGTGCATTTGGAAGTGCTTTGAGTAAATATTTACTGTTGTCATTTGGATCGATCACTGGATCTCCATTGGCATCTACCTCAGGAGTTAGGTACGGCTGACCATCTATAGAACTGCCTAGAGCATTTTGAATATCGATGTAAACGTCCAAGTTGAATCGTTGTAAATACCACTTCTTGTCCACGCGAATGTTCAAGCGATTAAAGCTGCTGAGACGTAGAGTGTTCAATCGACTATAATCTGGAACGGCTCTACCTAAGTTGTCCCAGTTCTGACGATTGGCAGATGTTGCGATGTCGTAAGGTGTATATGGGGTTCCTCCTAAGAATTGATATTGAATACCCAATTCCCAGTTGTTTGCGAATTTCTTCCCAGCAGTGATGGAAGCTAAGAACCTATTGTCCCAGCTCGCAGGTACCAAAATCTCATTTCGATCTTCAAATTCAGAGCGAACAAAGGTGAAGGCAGCAATACCAAACCATCCTTTGTAGAGTTTTTGTTGCCATGTGATTTCCATACCATAGGCTCTACCGTCGTTTGTACTGGTAGCTGGACGGTTGCCTACTACACCGAAATCTCCACCAAGGTTGGCCAAGGAAATGGAATCAGGATACAAGAAAGGATATTGACTGTATTGTTTGTAGAAACCTTCTACGCTCAATTTTGCGTTGAAAGTGAAGGTTCTGCTCACGCCGAGGACATAGTGTGTTGCGCGAATGTACTTGATATCCGTATTGACCAAGTTGCCTGTGGTGTCTCGGTAGCCGATGGTCGTGTAGGGAGGTAGTTGATAGTAAATACCCCAGTTGGCATCAATGGACCATTCGTCGTTGATCGCATAACTCACCGCAATTCGAGGAGAAAGTTGATCGAGTGGGTTGTTCATGCTCGAAGAGAAGGTATTCGCATCTGTTCTCAATCCGAAGCTAAGCGATAAGCGTTCGTTGAGAAGACGCTTTGCGTAGTTGGCAAAGATGGAATACTTGTATAGTCGGATGTCCGAATCGTACTGAAGTTCGAAGTTTGGAATTTGTCGGTCTAGGGTAGAAGTGTTGTACTTCGCCTCTTCAAAGCCGACACCAAAAGTTCCTTGCCAGGTTGCCTTCTTGTAAATCTGCTCAATGCGGAGTTTGTTTTCAATCTCCTGACTCTGATAATCGAGCAGTTGTCGCTTTGCTTCATCGTTGTCTTCGTACTTGTATGCTGTGTTGTTGAGCATAAATCGACTCAAAACCACATTGGTAAAACCATTTTCTTGAAAGTAAGTATACTTGGCGCCGATGGAGTAATTCCACTGTTCGTTTACTGGAAGTGAGTTGAGTAAGTATCGCTGCTCCTCTGTTTCATTCGCATCCAAGTTTAGTTTGAATCGGTCGATGGCACCTAGACCCAAGATGGTCAACTGTTGATTGTCGGCCAACTGTGACTTGATTTTGAACTGGAAGTCATTGTACGTAGGCAAGAATGGCAATTCCAATACACTAAACAGGAACTGTAAGTACGATTGACGCGCACTCACCAAGAAGGTGGTTTTTTCTGAAATCGGTCCTTCTAGCGTTAGACCTACTTCACTTGCTCCTACTTGGAAAATACCACCCACACGGTCACGTCGTCCGTCTTTTAGGTTGATTTCCATCACGGAACTCAAGGCATTTCCTCTGTCTGAAGGAAAGGCACTGGTGTAAAAATCCACATCTCGAATGAAGTTCACATTGATCATGCCCACTGGACCTCCACTGGATCCTTGTGTGGCGAAGTGATTGATGGCCGGAATTTCAATTCCATCCAAATAGAAGCGGTTTTCATTTGGACCACCCCCTCGGATAATGAGGTCGTTTCGGAAGGCTACGCTAGAAGCTACACCTGGTAAACTTTGAATGACTCTCGAAATATCCTGATTGCCACCCGGATTTCGTTGAATTTCATTAATTCCTAGTTTTTGTAGAGAAACCGGGGCTTCTGCATCCTTTGCGAAGACGTTTTGCGCACTGACGGTCACTTCTTCAAGCTCTTCGTTAGAAGGCGACATCGCGAAGTTGATTTCTGCGGGTTTCGCATTGGTTACTTGAACTTCGTACTCGGTTTGCGTTCGGTATCCCAAAATGCTCACTGTGATGTTGTACAATCCAGGTTGTAGTCCATTCAGTGTGTACAGCCCGTCAAAATCCGTAATGGTAGCCACGTCACTGCCTTCCACTTTAATGGCGGCCGAAGGCAAGGGATCGTTGTTTCCCGCATCGTAAACCCTACCGGTAATAACACCTTGAGCGAAGGATAACGTGGTGATTAAAAAGGCAATAAGTGTTGTTGCTTGTTTCATCTTTGGTAGTATTCGGGCATGAATTCGCGACAAATATATTATAGATTCGCGATAATATTTATAAATTTGCAATGAATTCGTAATAACTACATGGTCGATAAAAAGTTCAAGCTTCTTGAAAAATTACTTCCTCACATCGAAAAGTATGTGGAGAGTGGAGGTGAGGCCGATCCGATTCGCTTTGCGAACTGGGTAAAAGGCGATGAGCTCGACGTGGACATTCCCAAAAGTGAGGAGTCCTCCGTATTTGATCCAGCGAGTTTTATGAAGAAGACACAACCCAAAGCCGCATTCAGTTTCTATCTGACTCGACTAAACAAATACGCCAAGTATTATTTGAAGGAGGCTTTTGCCGGAACACCGATCAAATCAGCTGATGACTTTGCCTATGTAGCCTCATTGGCCTATGCGAAGGAATTGTCGAAGTCGGATTTAATTCGAATGAACGTGGGTGAGACAAGTGGGGGGATGGATATCATCAAGCGTCTTGAAAAGGACGGTATGATTGAGAGTTTCCAGGCGGAGAGCGATAAGCGATCCAAACACGTTCGACTCACTCCTGGTGGTCAGGGAATCTTCTTTTCCGTTCTTCCCAACTTAGCTAGAGTGGGAGAGATCGTTCGCGCTCATTTGGGAGATGAAGATGTGGCCAAGCTCGTTGAAGTCTTAAGTGCTTTGGATTCCTTCCACAAGAACATCTATGATTGTGAAAAGGAATACAACCTCGATGTGATAGAACGGGAATACTTGAAATAAAAAATCCCTTCCGATGAATTCGAAAGGGATTTTTGGGAGATTGAATTCTGTGCTTAGTCTTCCAAACCTTCGATAAAAGCTTGAATCATACCTGCGTAGTTGAATTCAGATTCTTCTTTCTCTGCTTCTTCCAGACCCATTTCCAAAGCTTCTTCTGCCTCGTCTTTAGCATCATCTTTTTCGCCATTCTCAGCGAGGATGGTTGCATAAAGGAAGTGTGAATACCAGTTGTCTTCGTTGAGTTCCAACGATTTCTCCATGTACTTCTGTGCTTGTGGAAGGTCGATTTTGTTGGTCAAGTAATAGTTTGCTGCGTTGCGGTATACTCTCCAGTCTTGAGGGTTTTCCTCTAGAGCTTTGGTAATGTTCGCCATGGCTTGCTCACTTGTTTTTACGCGAATTGGCAAGCTCGCAGAAGTATGAGCCCATGCAAAAACGATGTCGGCTGAGTTGTCTGTGATGTTCTCTACCGTGATGCTGAAATTCTCTTTGGCATCTGTCTTTTGCGTTTCAACGGTAATACGAGCTACGTCATTTGCTTCATCGTATCCGTCAATTCCCCAAAGTTCAGTTTCGCTGTTGAGGATAACCACCCATTCACCTTCATTTGGAATAGTGAAAATGGAATATGTTCCCTTCTCAATGCTGTTATCACCAATGATAACATCTGTGCTGAATGAGATGCTTGTGGCTTTGTTCGCCCCCGTTCTCCATAGTTTTCCGAATGGAACGAGTTCTCCAAAAATCTCTCTACCTCTTACAGCTGGACGTGAGTATTCAACTTTTACATCAGTAAGACCAACGCGCTGTTGGGTGGTTGCCGCTGGTGAGCGCTGAGGAAGATCTTGAGCCAATGCACCTACTCCAATGAATAGCGAAAGGGCTAAAGTGAGTACTTTTTTCATGTGTGTGTATTTTCGAATTTGAGCTGTAAGGTATAAAGAAGGCACCAATCTAAATTGATGTTGAAACAACTTTATGGTTAATACTTCCAGCTCGTTTGATTGTCAATGAGTTGAAAGTTGGTGCATTCTGCTTCCAGTTTCCATAACATCCACTCTTGATCGGGAAGTCCTTCATTCGATTCACTGGGTATGTAGATGTAATGGAAGCACGGCAAAGTATATTCTTCTGCCATTACTTTGAACACGTACATCTGAACCGGACCTAGAGGTGTTTCCATTTCTCTAGGCTGGGAACCTGCTTCGAGTTCAGCATGACCAGAAGAGTATTCTTCTTTGGTATTGATCTCAAAGGCAATGTCGGTTGCTCCAGTACGCATCAAACGCGTGGTTGCTATGCCACCTTCGTCTTTGTAACGAATGGATTTTCCCACTTCAAAACCTTCAAGGAAGCTTACCTCAGAGCCAGTGGATACGTCTATATGTCTAATGGGAACGATGATATCCCCATTTTTCATAATCTCAAATTGCCGCTTAGATTCCGTGTGTCGGCCACCGGGAAAATCGTCGGTTTCAGTCACTTCTACCAAGTTGTCATCTAACCAATTGTGTGTTTCAGAATGGCAAAGCTCACCATCACAATCAGACGATTGGGTAATGGTCATCATATCTACAATATCTCCCTTGTAAAAGGTGACAAGCAATTGGTCCATCGATACATTGGTGTGGTAATCCAGTACGGTGGTGAAAACTTCATCGCGGCAGTACCATGCTCTATTGACATTGAAATCCCCTGTAAGGAAGTATGCTAGTTCACTGTTTTTAGATAAGATGCGCTCTTTCCAGAATTGCGGGAGTTTACCTTCATTATCGGAAAGTGTAATCAAGAAATCCAATGCAGTACTGTCTACTTCTCTTTCTTCGGAAGTGACATCGCCCTGGGTTTTGACTTTCGTTTTGGGGTCGGTAGAAGCTTCTGTTGTACTGCTTTTAGCAGGAGCCGACGAAGTGGTGGCGGGTTCTTCTGGAGAAGAGGAACACGCCACTAGGGTGAGAGCAAGGAAAAAGGATGCGATGTGCTTCATGCTCCAAAAATACGGGGAAAGTGGATGGGCTACAAGAGTGAATTTGAGGGGAAAAGAAAAAGGCCGACAAATCGTCGGCCTTTGCAGTTATATGGAATGTGACAATTAGAGATTGTCTACGCTTCTTTGGATGAAGTTAGTTAGTGCTTCACCATGAAGAAGGTTTTGTTGAAGCATCGCAAGGTCTGTAGCATTGCGAATCAAAGTACCTCTTTCGTCTCCTTCCGTATCTAGAATGCGGCTGGCAAGCGGGTGATTGGTGTTGACAATCAACTCGTAGGTTTCCGGCAAATCGCCCATAAACATTCCGCCTCCACCTGTGGCTTGCATTTCCTTCATTCTTCGCATGAATTCAGGAACGGTGATCGTAAGCGGAAGCTCGGAACTGTCCATGTTTTCTAGACGAACATTGAACTTCGCTTTGTTCACGTTCTCTTCCATGGCTGATTTCAAATCTTCCAACTGCTTCTCGCTAAGAACAGAAACATTGTTCTCTTCCTTTTCGATCAACTTGTCGATGGTATCCGCATCCACACGAGCAAACTTCAATTTTTCGTATGAAGATTCAAGTTTTTGAATGTAGTGCGAAGTGAGCGGGCTATCCAATACCACTACATCATACCCTTTCGCTTGCGCTTTGGCGATGAAGCCGTGTTGAGCTTCTGGGTTAGCTGTGTAAAGAATGACAGTTTCTCCATTCTTGTTCACTTGGTTTTCACCCACTTTTTCGATGTACTCATCAATGGTGAATTTCTCTTCTTTGGTGTTCACCATCAAAGCGAATTTCTTAGCACGGTCGAAGAATTTTTCTTCGCTGAGCATACCGTATTCGATAATCACCTTGATGTCGTTCCACTTCTGAGCAAAATCTTCTCGGTCGGCTTTAAAGAGCTCCTCGAGTTTATCTGCTACTTTTTTGGTGATGTGTGAACTGATCTTGCGAACGTTATGATCATTCTGGAGGTAAGAGCGGCTCACATTCAATGGAATGTCTTTGCTGTCAATAACCCCATGTAACAAAGTCAAGAAATCTGGAACAATTCCCTCCACATGGTCGGTTACGAAAACCTGACTTTGGTACAATTGGATCTTGTTCTTTTGAATTTCCATGTTCGGCTTGATACTAGGGAAGAAGAGCACCCCAGTAAGGTCGAATGGATAGTCCACATTCAAGTGGATGTGGAAGAGCGGCTGCTCAAAAGACATCGGATAGAGTTCGCGGTAGAACTGTGCGTAGTCTTCGTCTTTTAAATCGGCTGGTGATTTGGTCCAAGCGGGCTCCGTATTGTTTACAATGTGTGGAACGGTAACCTTGGTTTCTACAGCGTCATCGCCTTCACCTTCTTTTACCGTTTCCTCACGTGTTCCAAATTGAACCGGAACTTGCATGAACTTCGCGTACTTGTCGAGCAATTCGCCAATGCGAGATTCCTTCAAGAATTCTTCGCTGTCTTCAGCAATATTGAGGATGATTTCTGTTCCTCTCTCCGCCTTTTCAACGGTGTCAAGGGTGAATTCAGGATTTCCTTCACAGGTCCAGTGAACGGCTTCGTTGGCTTCCGCTTTGTAGCTGCGAGTGATGATTTCTACTTTGGAAGAAACCATGAATGCCGAATAGAATCCTAAACCGAAGTGACCGATGATGTCGGCTCCATCTAGTTTTCCCTCATATTTCTTTAGGAAGTCTTCTGCTCCTGAAAAGGCGAGTTGGTTGATGTACTGGTCTACTTCTTCAGCAGTCATACCCACACCTTTATCAATGATGCGCAACTGCTTGTTCTCTTCGTCAATCTCAATCTGAATGGTAAGGTCACCCAATTCTCCTTGGGCTTCTCCCATCCGGCTGAGTTGCTTCAATTTCGTAGTTGCATCTACAGCGTTTGAAATGAGTTCACGAAGAAATATCTCGTGATCGCTGTAGAGGAACTTCTTGATAATCGGGAAGATATTGTCCGCGGTGACGTTGATCTTGCCGGTGCTCATGGTATGTGTATTTAATTGTAAACAATATTTTTCCGACCTTGAATCGGCTGTTCGTCGATGAACAATCGATGTGCCACTACCCTAATACCCTCGGAATGCTGTCAGAATGTCGTCAGAGGCCTGACAGTGTCTGACAAATAGGAAAATGTTTTCTTTGTCCTTAAACCCAGACAATAAATACCATGAGTTATACATCTCGAATCACAGGAATGGGATATTACGTTCCTGAGAATGTGGTCACTAATAATGATCTGTCAAAAATGATGGACACAAGTGACGAATGGATACAGGAAAGAACCGGTATTGTGGAACGCCGATGGGTGGTTCCAGGTGACGGAAATACAACTTCCACCATGGGAGTAAAGGCCGCTAAAATGGCTATCGAAAATGCGGGAATTACAAAAGATGATATTGACTTCATCGTATTCGCAACTTTGAGTCCAGATTACTATTTCCCTGGACCGGGGGTGCAAGTTCAGCGTGACCTAGGTATTAAAGAAGTAGGCGCGCTTGATGTGAGAAATCAGTGTTCGGGTTTTGTATATGCTCTCAGTGTAGCGGATCAGTATGTAAAGTCGGGCATGTATAAGAACGTATTGGTTATTGGATCTGAACTACATAGTGGTGGTTTAGATAAGACCACACGTGGACGAGGTGTTACGGTGATTTTTGGTGATGGAGCAGGTGCTGCTATTGTAAGCCGATCGAATGATGAGAAGAGAGGGATTCTCAGTACCCATCTCCATAGTCAAGGTGAACACGCCGAGGAACTGGCCTTAATTGGTCCTGCTACCACACATTGGGTAGACAAGTTGATTGAGGAAAACGATCCTGAAAATACCTCGTACTATCCATACATGAATGGCAATTTTGTGTTCAAGCACGCGGTAACGCGCTTTGAAGAAGTGATTATGGAAGCGCTTGAGGCCAATTCACTTAAACCGGAAAATATCGATCTATTGGTTCCTCACCAGGCGAATCTTCGCATTAGTCAGTTTATTATGAAGAAGATGCAACTGGATCCATCGCGAGTGTATAACAACATTATGCGTTATGGAAATACAACGGCGGCTTCTATTCCAATAGCCTTTACGGAGGCCATCAACGAAGGAAAGGTAAAAGAGGGTGACCTCGTTTGTTTGGCAGCCTTTGGGTCTGGATTTACTTGGGCCTCTGCTTTGATGCGTTGGTAAGTATAAATAACTATAGAACATTCATCCCCAGCTATTAACGAGTTGGGGATTTTTTGTTAGAAGTGAATGAGCAGAATAAAGTCTCAAATCTAATCGCTTAACTTTGAGTGATTCACCCAAAAGGAACGTAGAAAGAATGACAGACAAATTGAGGTATATCGCGGTGTACTCATTGCCAGCACTTACGGCTTTGTCTTTTACTTCGGAAGGCGTTCTCACTCTCGTTCCCGTTTTGTACATCTTCTTGATGTTACCCATTTTGGAGCTCTTTCTCAAGCCAAATACACGTAACGATTCGAAGGAAGTTGCTGCGATTAAGGCCAAAGATGCTTGGTATGACTTCTTGTTAGTGTTGGCTGTTCCCGTTCAATACGGATTTGGTCTCTGGTTTCTCTTCGTGATGCGTGAACCCGCTTTAGAAACGACTACGCTCATTGGAAGAATTTCTGCTTATGGCTTGATGTGTGGAGTGTTTGGGATTAACGTCGCACATGAATTGGGACACCATCCCAATCGGTTTCATCAGTTTTTGAGCAAGGCACTCTTGCTCACATCACTGTACACACATTTCTACATTGAGCATAATCGTGGACATCATAGGAATGTGGCTACACACAACGATCCAAGTACGGCGCGCTTAAATGAACCTGTGTATTTCTTTTGGTTTCGGTCGAGTTTTCAATCGTGGGTAGGGGCGTGGAAATTGGAATTTAATCGCATGAAACGCAAGAAGCGGGCGCCTTGGTCACTTCACAACGAAATGGTTCGCTTCACACTCCTTCAACTGGGGTTTGTCGGCTTGATCTACTCTATTTTTGGTGGGTCAGCAACGCTCTACTACATCCTTTCTGCCGTGATTGGTTTCCTTTTGTTAGAAACGGTGAATTACATTGAGCATTACGGCTTGGTAAGAGAGAAGGTTTCTGAATTTAGATACGAGAATGCTGGCCCTGAACACAGCTGGAATTCCAGTCACCCATTGGGTAGAGTGATGTTGTTCGAATTGAGCCGTCACAGTGATCATCATTATCAACCTGCAAAAAAGTATCCCACCTTAAACCACTGGGATGGGGCTCCGCAAATGCCAACAGGATATCCCGGTATGATGATTCTCGCCTTGATTTCTCCACTGTGGTTTGCGGTGATGAACAAGCGTGTTGCGCATTATCGATTGCAATCCGACTTGAATAAAACCACAGGTATAGAGTTGAATTGAGCTATTCGAAGTGGTAGTTGAATTGAAGGAAGGAATCGATGACGTAATCGGGACCATTGGGATGTAGAAATCCTTTGGGGATGGAGAAGACCAATTGCATTTTGTTAAAACTTACGCCAACATTAAATCTAATATCTCCATACGAAGTACTTCCATAGCGCTCCATTGCATGGGCTACAAAAGGGACATATTGATAATATCCAACTCCCACATCGAGGAACGCAAGGTGTAGATAACCTCTTACATTGGGAATGAGAGAATGTGCCACGTCATTAGAAAGATAGTCGAGATTCCCTGAAAGGGTCACGCCCAAAATATTCCAGCGACTCTGATTGAAGCTGTAACGATAGTAGTATCCAATGCGGGCTCCAATATGGGTGTTGGAGAAATCCTCTTCTTGTGGGAAGATGTTGAGTCCGGTTACTAATCCGTGCTTGGTTGCCCAGTAATAGGGAAGTTGATTCGATGTAGATTCCGTTTGGGCAGATAGCCCAATAGACAGAATCCACGCTAGGAGAATGGTGATTCTTTTTAGCATGGTTTATTGTGTTTGGTATTTCAAATATAGAAATTCCTAAACACCTCTCTAATTTTGGTAATGAGTTCGAGTTATCTCTTACGTTGCATGACTTGCTCAATGACCCTTTCTTCAATTTCAAAAGGTCTACGGTGATTTAAGCCAAGAACGTGAACGGCATTCATCATGGAAGGCTTATCGCCGGGTTCGGGCACTCCTAGATCACGAGCGCTTTGAACCAGAACTTCCTGCGGAATCAATCCGATGAGTTCAGAGCCCAGAACTTTGATTCCGAGATCTTTGGCCTCTTTTTTAACGGCTGCAAATACTCGGCCTGGACTCGTTTTACGGGTATTCACGATGTTACAGCTCACTTGTGCGTTTCCGTATTCAGGAATGAGCCAACCAATTGCTTTTACCCCCGTGAGCAATCCAGGAACGCGTTCACGACTCCCATCGTTGTGGAAGATCGTTTTGCCCCTTTCACGAATGGTTTCAGCGATGCGTTGTGCAACATCGGTGTCGTCGGTGTCCAAATCGATGTTATAAGCCACGAGGAAATAGCGCGCTCCAATAACGGTTACACCGCTTCGTTTCCACATCGAGGTTGAGAAGGTGCCGAAATCAGGAGCCCAATCGGGATCAATCACTTTTTTGCTCAGGGCTTCGTATTCACCTGCTCTTAGGGTGGCTAGGTTCTTTCTACTCTCGCGTGTGGCGCTAGCTTCGTAGAACCAGCCTGGAATCCCCAATTCTTCACCTATACGATAGCCCAACTGATGGGCATATTCAGAGGTTTCTTCAAGAGAAATATTGCTCAATGGAACAAGGGGACAAACATCCACAGCAGCTTGTCGAGGATGCGTACCGCTTTGGGTCTGCATGTCGATGGTTCGCGCACAGATTTCATACATCCTGAAAGCCGCTTCAATGACGGCTAGAGGAGGTCCCACAAAGGTAAACACCGTGCGATTCGCTCCCTCTCCTGGATCGGTGTGAAGAAGATGCACGTCCTCCACCGATCGAATTGCCGATGCGATCTGTTCAATTACCATCGGGTTTCTGCCTTCGCTTATGTTAGGCACACATTCAATAAGTGGAGTTTTCATCGTGTTAATCTATGTTTCGCTTTGCTTTAATACCATCTGCCACTAGCGACGCAATGGTTTTACTGAGTTCAGGAAGAAGTCGGTCTTCTGCAAGTCCAGCTGAGCCTTCGCAAATGTGCAGGTAAACCGATTCGGGCCTGCTCGCTGCGAGGTGCACATAATGTCTGGCTTGTTCCAACGAGAACCCAGTAGGGGTAGATGCACTTACCGGAATTCTCGGAATGGCGTCAAGGTCGAGTTCAATACCAAAAGGACCTTCTGAAACGAAGTCAAGGGAGTCTACAACGGCTTGTTCAAAGGTTTGAATTCGTCGTACGGCAATGTCTTCAAAAGTGCTGTATCTCAAATCGGGATCGTGACGAAGTTCGTCGACCATAGAGCGAGAGTTGTATCCTTCATGAAGTCCAACAACGGCATAGCGATCCAATCCACCTTCTTCGTGTGCATAGCGGAAACCATTGCCGCTATGTCTACCTTCCATATTGCGGTAGTCCGCATGCGGGTCTAGGTTGATGCAACTCAACACGGAGTCGTGCACATCGCACCAAGACACCAAGTTTGGATAACTGTTATTGTGTCCACCGCCAATGATGATGGGGAAGATATCAGCCTTGTAAATCTGGGCAAGAATGGTTCGGAGACGATCGTCTACTTGCGAGGTAAGCTCGCGAAGTTTTGCAATCCCTTCTGGTGTGGAGGCATCAGCTTTATCCGCTTCATTCATTAGGTCGTCCACATCCAATGCACCGAGCAGAAGCATTTCTGCACCCGATAAGTAATAGTTGTCTTGCAGGTTGCAAATTCCTCGCAGGGCGGGCTCCCAGGTTTTGGAAGCGCCTGGCCGACCAAGATTGGCGCGCACGCCAATATCCTCAGGAACAAAGATCAAGGCAAATTTCACATTGCAATCGCGAAGCGCGTCTACAAGATCTCCTTCGTGGTCGAGTAGTGCAATGGTTTGTCCGATCTTGTGCTCTCCTTCTCGAATAGAGGTGTGGGATTCAACAAATGGACGATCAAATATGTGAAGCAAGTTTTGCATTATACCTGGAATACATCAAAGATGTCGGTAATCTTCTTGTGTTCGTTAGCGTTCATCACCAACACAGGAATACCGTTGTCGTTCGTAATTAAGTTTTGATCAAAGTTCTTTCCGAAGACGTTAAGGAATCCGGTCTCTTTGTGATTCACTACGGCGATCATATCTGCTGAAACGAGATCGGCATACTCCAAAATTTCTTTGTCGAAGCTGTTCTTTCCTTCCGCGTGAATAGTGGTGTAATGAATGTTGTGATCGTCTAAGTAACGATGTGCGAATTTCTCGTTGCGATAGGTGTTATTTCGGCTAAATTCATCGGTGTGGTGTGCCACAAATAGGTGAATCTTCGCATCAAAAAGTCGTGCCGATTGAAGCGCTAAACTCAAGATGTGTTTGTCTTCGCTGGCCAAGTCGACAGGAACAACAATGGTTTCGATTTTTGGTCGCGGTGGTTGCTCTTGCGTAATGAGGAAAGGAGCGCTTGCTGAGGTCACAATGCGAAGGGCATGCGATCCGAAGAGGTATTGAAGTCCTTTCAATCCAGAGGTACCCATCACCACCATATACACTTCAAGGAGTTCGGCAGCTTTTGCGATATCTTCAAAGAGATTCCCAGGAATAACAAAGGTTTTGATGGAAATATCCGTTTCGAACTGAGCGAGGAACTTTTCCATTTCACGCTCTCCTTTCTGCTTGTATTCTTCGTCGTCTACTACATGAAGAAGTACAACGCCACAGTTAAATGCTGGTGCTAAACCCAGTGCATAATTAACGGCATTCACGGAGATTTGAGAGAAGTCAACCGGGACTAATAAGCGATGATCCATTTTTTTCAAGGTTCGAGATGTGTGTATTTATTTCCATTAATTAGAACTCTGCTCAAGCTGTTCCTTCCGAAGTGATATGGAATATGCCCCAAACTATCCATGGGTTCTGAAACGAGCAAGTTCGCAGTTTTCCCCACCGCTATACTACCCAATTCGTCGTTCAACTCCAAGGCGTAGGCTGCATTGTGAGTGAGTGCTGCCAGTGCTTCTGTAGGTGTGAGTTTCATTTGAATACAGGCTAAACTCCAAACAAAGAGGAGGTTACCTGAAGGGGTGCTGCCAGGGTTGTAATCTGTAGCCAAAGCAAGAGGGAGGTTCGAATCTATGATTTTTCTAGCAGGAGTGTATGGTATTCCGAGGAAGAAGCTGCAGGAAGGAAGCGCAACTGGCATGCAATCGGAGTTTGCCAATGCTTTAAAATCACCTTCATCCATCACTTCCAAGTGATCCACAGAAATGGCCTTGTTTTCTACACAGGTTTGGATACCTCCAATGGCGTTAAACTGGTTGACGTGAACTTTGGGACGTAGTCCAGCGGCCATTCCAGCTTTGAGAATTCGATCGGTTTGTTCAACGGTGAAATATCCCTTTTCACAGAATACATCAATGTAGTCGGCCAAGCGTTCTTCCACTACTTTTGGAAGCATTTCATCAATAACCAAGTCTACATATCCATCGGGGTTTTCTTTGTACTCTGGTGGAATAGCATGTGCACCCAAAAAGGTGATTTTAACGGGAATTGGAGCTCTTCGCTTGATACGTTTAGCCACTCGAAGCATCTTCAATTCAGCTTCCGTTGAAAGTCCATAGCCACTCTTGATTTCAATGGCAGTGGTTCCGGTTTGAATCATTTCATGCAAGCGAGCCATGGCGTCATCGTACAATTGCTCCTCTGGCATTTCTGCCAATTTCGCAGCACTGTTTAATATTCCTCCACCTCTCGCTGCAATTTCCTCGTAGGTCAAACCGTGAATTCTATCTTCAAATTCACGTGCTCTCGGCTCTGCAAAGATCAGGTGGGTGTGTGAGTCCACAAGACCAGGCATTACCCATTGTCCTGTGCAATCGAGGTACTCTGTGGTTCCAGAAATGTCAGATCCGTGTAGATCCGTCATCGGCCCAAATCGAACAATTTTGCCGTCTTCAATTTCAAGAAAGGCGTCGTCTATGCTCGTCAAGTCGTTCATTGCCTTTCCCTTGAGGTAGGGAACAGGTTGATTCTCAACGTGGACGAGCTTTTTGATGTTTGTTAGGAGTCGTTTCATGGTACAACGAAGGTACGGAAAAGCGAGATGGAATGGGCAATCTGAAGGCGTCCAAAACAAGCCTGTGCGTCATCTCTTACAAACGGAGATGAGTACAGGTGAACGATTTGCATTTCCCGAGTTTCGCCCTTGTATGCGTGCATTTATCGCCTATTTTTGAGGGATGTCAGGAAATACTTTTGGAAAATTACTTCGACTCACCACCTTTGGTGAATCGCACGGAACTGCAATTGGCGGTATCCTTGAAGGATTCCCAGCTGGCGTTTCCATAGATACAGAGGCGGTTCAAAGGGCCTTGGATAGAAGAAAGCCCGGACAATCAGCCTTAACGACAGAAAGGAAGGAGAGTGACACTCTTCAAATTCTTTCCGGTGTGTTTGAAGGTGTGACCCTCGGAACTCCCATTGGGTTTATCATTCCCAACACCAATCAGAACAGCAAAGACTATTCTGCATTGAAGGATGTTTATCGTCCCTCCCATGCCGATTATACATGGGAAACCAAGTACGGCATGCGCGATCACCGAGGAGGTGGGCGGAGCAGTGCACGCGAGACTGCATCAAGAGTGGCGGGTGGTGCAATGGCTGCCCATTTGATACCCGACATTCGCGTGACCGCATTTGTACGCAGCGTTGGTCCCATCACTTTCCATACTCCTTATTCCGAATTGGATTTAACACAGATTGATTCCAATCCCATTCGTTGTCCCGATCCCAAAGCAGCGGCGGCCATGGAAGAGTATGTCTTAAAGTTGAAGGAGGATGGGGATTCCGCTGGAGGAATCATTGAATGTGTGATTACTGGTGTTCCTGCGGGGTGGGGTGAACCGGTGTTCGACAAGTTGCACGCAGCCTTGGGTTCGGCCATGTTGTCCATAAATGCCGTTAAGGGATTTGAATATGGATCGGGCTTTGCCGGAACAGAGCTGAAGGGCTCTGAACACAACGATTCCTTTATATCGGTTGGAAAAACGGCCACCAATCACTCCGGTGGAATTCAAGGTGGAATCTCCAATGGAGAAGATATCTATTTCCGTGTGGCATTCAAGCCCATCGCTTCCATAAAATCAAAGCAACAAACAGTAGATAAGAAAGGGGAGAAGGTTGAGCTTCAAATTGAAGGACGACACGATCCCACTGTACTACCCCGTGCCATTCCCATTGTTGAAGCTATGGCTCAACTGACTTTGGCCGACTTTATGCTACGCGCTAAAGTGAATCAAATCTAATCTCGATTGATGAAAAAATTACCCCTTCATATTCAGATTGTTATTGCCCTTATTCTAGGGATTGCTTGGGCTGTCGCGTCCAGCTTGTTCGGTTGGACTTCCTTCACTATGGATTGGATTAAGCCCTTTGGAGATATCTTTATAAAGGTGCTTAAAATGATCGCGGTTCCACTGGTTTTATTCAGTGTGATTACCGGAATAAACAGCCTTGGTGGCGGTGCTGCTCTGGGTCGTTTGGGAGCGAAAACGCTGGGCTTTTATTTGGTAACCACAGTGTTTGCCATTACCGTGGGATTGTTTCTCGTGAACACCATTCGCCCAGGAGATTGGGTGGGAAAGGACAACCAGATTGTCAACCGCATGAAGTATGAACTTTGGGCGGAAGAGAACCATGTGGTGATTAAGGACGATCAACACTTTCTAACCGATCCATCCTATGGCGATTACTTAGACAGCGCTCAAGTAGCTTTGCAATCGGAAGTGTCGACTATTTCTACGGATGAGAAACTTCAAAGTGCATTTGAAGCGGCTCAACAGCAAAAGGACAAAGGCCCATTGGATTTTCTGACGAGTATGGTTCCCGACAATCTCTTCGGAGCCTTAGTTGAACCAGAAATGCTGCAGGTTATTTTCTTTGCCATATTGTTTGGATTGGTGATGATTTCACTGCCAAAGGATAAGACAACCACCATGTATGGCTTTGTAGATAGCGCGAATGAGATCTTTATCAAAATGGTGGATTTGGTCATGAAGTTCGCACCGTTCTTCGTTTTCTGCTTGATGGCGGGAGCCATGGCAAAGCTGGCTGGAGATGACCTAGGAGCCATGCTCAATACTTTCAAAGCGCTTGGTATTTATAGCCTTACCGTGGTTGTCGGTTTGATTTTCATGGCATTTGTGATTTATCCATGTGTCATTGCGTATCGAATCCAGAAGGTGAGTAATATGAGTTTTGGCAAGTCGTACACCTACTTCATGAAGGGAATTCGACCAGCACAATTGCTTGCCTTTTCAACCAGTTCATCTGCTGCTACATTACCGGTTACCATTGAATGTGTGAACGACAATATTGGAGTTGAGGAGGAAATATCAAGTTTCGTTCTGCCTATTGGCGCGACCGTAAATATGGATGGAACCAGCTTGTATCAAGCCGTAGCAGTGGTTTTCCTCGCGCAGTTCCACATGATAGATTTGGATTTTGCCCAGCAGATGACTATTGTATTAACAGCCACGCTCGCTTCCATTGGTAGTGCAGCGGTTCCCAGCGCTGGATTGATTATGCTGATTCTCGTTCTCACCTCTGTTGGATTAAATCCAGCTTGGATTGCTATCATCTTCCCAATCGACCGTATTTTAGATATGTGTAGGACGGTGGTGAATGTGACAGGTGATGCAACCGTTTCAACTTTAGTGGCTCAAACAGAAAACAAACTTTCTATCGTTGATAGAGAGGAATAACTTCAAAATACCCATTGTATGAAAAAGATATTGAGATTCTTCTTCATCTTAATCCTCCTCCTCCTAGCGGCAGTTTTCTTGCTTCCTATCATCTTTAAGGATCAAATTTTTGATATGGTGAATGAGGAGAGTAATAATCACATCAAGGGTGAAGTGGTTATTGAAGATATGAGTCTCAGTCTTTTTAGCGATTTCCCGAATTTAACGCTAGGCCTAGATGGTTTAGATGTGATCGGAGAGGGAGATTTTGCGGACATGTCATTGGTGAAGGCCGGGAATATTTCGGTTGAAATCGATCTGTTTTCAGCCATTTCAGGAACACAATTGGAAATAGAAAGCATCGTGATTTCTGATGCTGATTTGTACGTGCTGAT
This sequence comes from Phaeocystidibacter marisrubri, assembly GCF_008933165.1. Taxonomy (NCBI): domain Bacteria; kingdom Pseudomonadati; phylum Bacteroidota; class Flavobacteriia; order Flavobacteriales; family Phaeocystidibacteraceae; genus Phaeocystidibacter; species Phaeocystidibacter marisrubri. The sequence continues at coordinate 1,448,709 of NZ_WBVQ01000001.1, read as the reverse complement.
TCTACCAGATGGAACGGCGAACTATGATATCGCAAGAGAATCTACTGATTCAACTGCTGTTGAAGAAGAGTCAGGAGAAGCTTCGGCCGCCTATTCTCTTTCCCTTAAAGAATTCCGCCTTGACCATGTGAACTTGGTTTACGATGATCGCCAGGGCGATATGTATGCAAAAATTGACGATTTGAATCACCGCTTGTCAGGCGACTTCTCTGAAGATGTGGTGGACATGACCACACGCACAACCATTGAAAGTTTGGATGTTGCCATGGGTAGTGCATCTTACTTGCGTCAGACAAAAGTTGAAGCCAATGTGAACATGAACTTCGTCACTGAGTCGGGCGTGCTAACATTGGAAGACAATTCTGTTGTATTAAATGGACTTACGCTTAATGCAGAGGGCAGTGTAAAGATGGGAGATCAAATGGATCTCGATTTGAAGTTCAATGCCCCAAGTACTTCGTTCGCCGAGGTTCTCTCACTGATTCCAGAAATCTTCTACCGCGATTTTGAAGACATTCAGACCAGCGGGACTTTTGCGCTTAATGGCTTTGTGAAAGGTACACTCGACGAAAGTGACGTCCTTCCTGCACTTGGTTTAAACTTATCCGTAGCCAATGCTAGCTTTAAGTATCCCGACTTACCAGCGGGTGCAGAAAAACTGAATGTGGAAGTCCACATCTCTAAGCCTGTAGGCACGGCCGATGCCACCGTGATTGACATTCCAAAGATGAGCGGCCTATTGGCGAATCAGCCTGTGGATGCCCGTTTACACTTGGAACACCCGATATCCGATCCTGAAATTGACATGTATGTTTTGGCCGATTTGGATTTGGTGAAAGTGGAGCAAATGGTTCCGCAAGAAGATTTGACCTACCGTGGCCGAGTAGTAACCGATCTGGCTGTTAAAGGCAAGATGTCGGATTTCGAAAAACAGAATTTATCGGCGGTTGAAGTCGGTGGAAATGTGGCGCTTTCGAAGTTTTCAGCTACCACTTCTTCATTCGGCCTACCGGTTGAAATCGATACGGTTTCCATGGCATGGGAGCCTGAATTGGTTCGCATTCCTGTAATGTCTGGTAAGATGGGTAAGAGCGACTTCAACGGTTCGGGTACTTTGGATAACATTATGAGCTATGTTCTCACCGATACCACTTTGCGTGGACGCTTTAGAGTGAATAGCACGTTGTTGGATTTGAACGAACTTGCCGCCGCAGCGCCAGCTTCAGAGGCTCCGGTGGCGGATTCAGCCTCCTCGGAACCGATGGAAGTGGTTCGAATTCCGACCAATATAGATATGGATATTCGCGCTGAGGTTGCAGAGATTCTATACGACGATATGGTGTTACACGAAACACGGGGTCAATTGACCGTGGTTGAGGGTGTTGCTTCCTTGATTGGTTTCAAGATGGAAACACTGGGAGGCGAAATTGCCATGGATGGTACCTACGATTCTCGTCCTCTTCAACCTGAAGTTCTCTTCGGAATGAATTTGAAGGAACTGAACGTAGCTGAAGCAGCAAGCACCATCAGCATGCTGAAAACCTATGCTCCAATTCTCGAGAAAGCCACGGGTAACTTATCTACTTCATTTGATATGAATGCGTTCTTGGGATCGGACATGACACCGGATCTTTCCACGGTTAGCGCGTCTGGTATTCTCAAGACCATTGGCTTAAAGGTTGAGCCGGATGTGATGCAAAAAATCGCATCTAAACTCAACAATGACGAGTATGGAAGAATTTTACTAGGCAACAGCAATATCTCTTTCCAAGTGGAGAACGGTCGGTTGAGCGTACAGCCATTTGATGTCAAGATTGGAGGTCAATCGGCTACCATCTCGGGTTCAAACGGATTAGACCAATCATTGAATTACACCATTGACACGAAGTTGCCGATCAATTCTATCAAAGTTCCTCAAGAAGTAGCGGCTTTGGGAATTACGGGAGATATAGACGTGCAGTTGGAAATTGGAGGAACCGTTACAAGTCCGACCATCTCCACCAATTTTGGCAGCATCACACAAGGCATTCAGAATCAGGTTCAGCAAATCATTCAGAGCTCCATTGATTCCGCAAAAGGTGCGGCCATCGACCGAGTGAATGAAGAAGCTGAAAAGATCATGGCTGCAGCAAGAGAGCAAGCTCAGAAAGTAAAAGATGAAGCTAAGCGTCAAGCCGATAGAATTCGTTCAGAAGCGCGAAATACAGCACAACAGATAAAGGATGAAGCCAAGCGTCAGGGAGATAAACTCATTGAAGAAGCAGGCGGAAACCCACTCAAGAAAGCTGCGGCTGAAACGGCTGCTAGGAGATTAAATAGCGAAGCAGAGACTCGAGCGAATCAATTGATTCAAGAGGCTGATGCTCGTGCGAAGAAATTAGAAGATGAAGCTCAACAGCGCGCAGATCGCATTATTGCGGAAGCTGAAGCCAGAGCGAAAATTGACAATTGATGCCCACTTTGTATAAGTGCTTTGTAGCACTCTTCTTTAGTATTGGAATTTCCACTGCAAGTGTTCAAGCCCAACAATTACCTCCAGTAGAGTTAGGAGAGTGTGAGGGGTATGGCATTGATGGGGACCAACAGATTCAGAAAACACTGCGTGCCATTCGCAATGAGGATCTTGCGTTGGCTGAGATTTACGCCAAGAATATTCTGGAGGCCGATGCAAAGAATCCACACGGACTTTACTTGATGGGGGAGATCGCACTACGCAAGCGAAATCCACGTGCCACCGAGGCCTTCTTTATACAGTGTCTGGATGTTTGTCCAGATTACAAAGCCGAGCTCCAATATATCATTGGTTTGTTTTTGATCAATTCTGACCAAGCCGAAAGAAAGCGTAAAGGTCAGGAATGGTTAGAGCTATATCTCGAGAATCCTATGCGACATGGTGGCTACGATGATGAAGCGGAGGACTTGTTGGAGAAATCGCGAATTGTAGAGCGACTGATTGCCAACCCCGTTCCATTTGACCCACATGTAGTGCGGGGAGTGAGCACTCGAGCCGATGAGTATTTGGCGATCATTTCTCCCGATGGAGAATTGTGCTTTTACACCCGTAGACAAATGAAGAAGCCTCGTTTGGGAGGGCCAGGCGATCGTGCTCAGCTGGTTGAAGAATTCACCCTATCCACCAATACGGGGAATGGATTTGATGCAGGAGAAGTTCTTCCAGAGCCTTTCAACTCCAACGTCAATGAAGGAGCACCAACCATTACGGCCAACAACCGCTTGCTCGTATTCGCATCTTGCAAAATGGAAGGCGATTATCAGAATTGCGACTTGTACTACACCGTGAAGTCGGGCGATTCTTGGAGCCCCATACGCAGTTTGGGCGATAACGTGAATTCACCAACGTCTTGGGAGAGTCAGCCTAGTTTATCCGCCAACGGTGACCGTCTGTATTTCGCTTCCAATCGGGAAGGAGGACAAGGTGGTTTGGATATCTATGTCACCAGACGACGTCCTGATGGCACATGGACCGATCCAAAGAACCTTGGACCAACCATCAATACTGCTGGAAACGAGAAATCACCTTTCATTCATTCCGATTCTCGAACGCTATACTTTGCGAGTGATGGTCATCCGGGTATGGGGGGCTATGATATTTTCTACGCCCATCAAGGCGATGACTTGGAGTACCACGAGCCTGTGAATATCGGTTATCCCATCAATAAGGAATCTGATCAACTAGGACTCTTTGTGAACTTAGCGGGTACAACGGCCTACTTCAACAGCAATGAGTTACGAGGTCCAGGGGGATGGGACTTGTACAGTTTTGAATTGCATCAAGCAGCAAGACCCGAAGAAGTGGTCTTGGTTCGAGGAACTTTGAAGAATGAATACGATGAGCCCGTTACCGATGCGGATATCACGGTTAAAAACTTGGCCACCCAAGAAGAGCAGAGAATTGACGTCGACAACTTGACCGGAGAATATGCTGCTGTAGTAAAGGCCGATGAACCGACCATCGTAAAAGTTGAAATGCAGGGAGCGGCCTTCAGTGCGAGAGTCATCAACAGCGAAACACCTAATGAATCTGGCGTAGTAGAAGCTGATTTAGAAGCTTCTGAGCTTCGTATTGGCCGTGAATACCGATTGAATAACATCAATTTTGCTACGAACTCGTATGAGCTCGACAATGATGCAATGTTAATTATAGAAGAATTCGGTCTTTTCTTGGAAGAGAACCCTGGTGTAAAAGTGGATATTCAGGGACATACTGACAACGTAGGAGAGGGGGGAGACAACCTTCAGCTTTCCAAAGATCGCGCTCGAGTGGTGTATGAATATTTGATTGATTGGGGTATTTCACCAAGTAGAATGACCAACCATGGATTTGGTGAAACCAGGCCGGTGGAATCCAATGCAACTCCTGAAGGAAGAGCCAAGAACCGTAGAACAATCTTTGTGATTACTGGATTGTAAGCGGTTAAATCTCACCTAAGAGCTTGACAACTGATCGATTAAAGAAAAACTTCGCTTCCGTTTCGTCTACAAATTCATAGTTCTTCTTGGAGACTTGTATTCCCCAGAAGTAGAAATGTATTGATACGATATAGCGCTGTCCATTGACAGATGCCAATAGAATCCCTAGTTTGCCATTGAGGCGTTTGTCTAGGATTCGGTAACCACGTGAAGATGTATGTGCCATAAATAAAAAAGCCGCTACAAAGTAGCGGCCTTTTTATTAGGAGGATGTAAATACTACATTCTCTTTTCCTTAATACGTGCAGCCTTACCTGTACGCTCACGCTGATAGAAGATACGTGCACGACGTACTTTACCACGCTTGTTGATTTCGATCTTCTCGATGCTTGGGTTGTTGATTGGGAAGATACGCTCTACACCAATGCTACCCGACATCTTACGGATTGTGAAAGTCTCAGTTGCTCCTTCACCACGACGTTGCAATACAACACCACGGAAGAACTGAGTACGAGTTTTCTCGCCCTCCTTAATTTGATAATAAACCGTGATTGTATCACCGGCGTTAAAATCGGGAAGGTCATTTCTTTCGATGAACTTCTCCTGAACGTAAGAAATTAGATCCATCTTACTGATTGTTAATGGTTTCATCGTGAGTTAACATACACAGCTCTTGCCAGAGGTTAACTCTCCGTAAACGTTCCTTTGGAAATATACCTCTGAAACGGGGTGCAAACTTACGAGGTTTTTTATAAAAATCTACGCTAACTGCCTCATTTTTTGTCGTCCAGCAAGTCAGGTCTACGGTTGAGTGTACGCTGATAAGCTTGCTCATGACGCCAGTCGTCAATCTTTTGAAAATGACCGCTTAACAAAACATCTGGAACTTTCCAGCCTCGAAACTCAGCTGGACGAGTATAAACGGGTGGGGCTAGCAAATTGTCTTGGAAGGAATCCGTCAATGCGGAAGTCTCATCGTTTAGAACGCCCGGAAGGAGTCGGATGATCGCATCGGAGACAACAGCCGCGGCTAGTTCGCCACCACTCAGCACGAAATCTCCAATCGACAATTCCATTGTGATTAAATGATCACGAACGCGTTGATCAACTCCTTTGTAGTGTCCGGCGAGAATGATGAGGTTCTCTTGCAGAGAGAGTTGGTTTGCATGACTTTGGTTAAACGTTTCTCCATCAGGAGTCATGTAAATAACCTGGTCATATTTGCGCTCTGATTGCAATTTTTCGATGCATTCAAAGATGGGCTCAACCATCATTACCATTCCAGCTCCACCGCCGAATTGGTAATCGTCTATCTGATTGTGCTTACCCTGGCCGTATTCCTTTAGGTTGTGTAAATGAACCTCCACGAGACCCTTGTCTTGGGCTCGCTTTAGAATAGAAGCTTCAAACGGACTTCTCAGTAACTCGGGTAGAACCGTGATAATATCTATTCTCATTTATTTCAATCCGATTTCGCGTAGGCGTTCATCCAAGTATTCACCTGCTGTAGTATCCTCAAAACCTTTTGGATTTTCTTCTGTGATACAAGAATCGAGACAAGTAAGATCCATTTCTGCTACTGGGTGAAGGAAGAAAGGAATGCTAAAACGCGATTTTCCCCACTTTTCTTTAGGTGGATTCACAACTCTATGGGTCGTAGAACGAAGAACGTTATTGGTCAATCGCTGAAGCATATCGCCAACATTCACCACAATGGCATCTTCGGCTACATTTACAGCGAGCCATTTTCCCTCTTTGGTCTTCACTTCCAATCCTTCCGCAGAAGCACCCATCAATAGTGTGATGAGGTTGATGTCTTCATGTTCGGCGGCGCGAACAGCATCTTTCGGTTCTTCAGTAATAGGAGGGTAGTGAATTGCGCGTAGGATGCTGTTTCCATCGTGAATCTTGGCGTCGAAGTAGTGTTCGTCTAACTTCAAGTACAAGGCAATGGCCTGCAAGAGTTTTGAACCTGCTGCTTCCAAAGTTTTGTACGCCGTCATTGCCGTTGGATTGAACTGTGGAAGTTCAGATACATTCACATTTAGAGGATAATCATCCCCTTCATGTGGATCACTCTTCATGTTCTGTCCGAATTGGAAGAATTCTTTTAGGTCACCCGCATTGTGGCCTTTGGCGTGTTCTTTTCCGAAAGGAGTGTAGCCACGCTGACCCGCCAATCCGTCTACGTGATACTTCAATTTGATATTTTCGTCGAGCGCGAAGAATTGCTCCACTTGCTCGTATAGATTTTCACGGAGTTCTTGGGTCAAACCGTGATTGGTAACAGTCACAAATCCAATTTCTTCATAGGCCGTTCCCAACTCGCGAATGAAGCGATTTTTACGAACGGAATCACCGGAAGTGAATTCAGATAGATCTACAGTTGGAATACTTGTCAGTGGCATATTCGATGCGGTTTAGAGGCAAAGGTACAAAGGTTATAGGTGGTGTGGGCCACCTGCAAAGTAGTTGTTCTTATGCGAAGATGGGAATTGTTGATAATCTTCACAATTGATTTGGGAATTTGTGTAGATGTGAACGTCTCCTCATTACATTTGGTGTTTCAATCTTACGATGACCCATGAAAAGTGAAGCAGCAGGCTTACCAGAGCAGCCATCGCTAACGAACGAGCAATATATAGATCTCTATAAAGCGATGATCATCCCTCGATTGATCGAGGACAAGATGTTAATTTTACTACGACAAGGACGAATCTCAAAGTGGTTCTCAGGGTACGGACAAGAGGCCGTTTCCGTAGGCACATCCCTCGCCATGAATGAGGATGAGTTCATCTGTACCATGCACAGAAATCTAGGTGTATTTACATCTAGAAAGGTTCCTTTGAACAAGCTCTTTGCCCAATTCCAAGGAAAGTTAGAGGGATTCACAAAGGGAAGAGACCGTTCGTTCCACTTCGGTTCCAAAGAACACAAAATAGTGGGCATGATCAGCCACCTAGGTCCTCAATTAGGCCTTGCAGATGGTTTGGCATTGGGTCACTTGATCGATGGAGATCAGAAAGTGGCCATGGTGTATACCGGCGACGGTGGAGCATCTGAAGGTGACTTCCACGAGGCTTTGAATGTGGCTTCCGTTTGGGGCTTACCTGTCATTTTTGTTATTGAGAACAATCAGTGGGGCTTGAGTACACCAAGTAGAGAGCAATTCAATTTCGATTCATTCACTGTGAAAGGTCCTGCCTATGGCATGGAAGCCTATTCTGTGGATGGAAACGACATTATTGAGGTGTACCGCACCACCAGAGCTCTTACCGATAGTATGCGTTCCAATCCTCGTCCAGTAATTCTTGAATGCAAGACCTTCCGTATTCGCGGTCACGAAGAAGCTTCAGGAACCAAATATTATCCAGAGGGATTGATAGAAGAGTGGACCACTAAAGATCCACTGAAGCGCTTTGAAGCCTTTTTGATCGAGAACAATATCACGAATGAAAAGGAAATGCAGTCCATGCAAGCGGAAGTGAAGAAACACATCGCCGATGAATTGGACGTAGCTGATTCTTATCCGGTTATTCAGTTTGATGAAGAACGGGAGTTCCGTGACTTATTTGCGCCATTTGACAATGAAGAGGTTCATCCATCTTCAGATAAGGTGGAAGAATTGCGAATGATTGATGCTATTCACAGCGGGTTAACCCAAGCGATGGAAGCACATCCAGAATTGGTTTTGATGGGCCAAGACATTGCTGATTATGGTGGTGTATTTAAGGCTACCGATGGATTGATGCAGAAATTTGGAAAAGCTCGAGTTCGAAATACTCCTCTGTGTGAGGCAGCGATCTTAGGAACGGGATTGGGGCTTTCTATCGTCGGTAAGAAATCCATGGTAGAAATGCAGTTCGCCGATTTCGTCACCGAAGGTTTTACGCAGATCGTGAATAACCTCGCTAAGATTCATTGGAGATGGGGGCAAAACGCTGACGTAGTGGTTCGCATGCCTACCGGAGCAGGCGTTGCTGCCGGACCTTTCCATTCGCAGAGCAATGAAGCGTGGTTCACCCATACGCCTGGCTTGAAAGTCGTCTATCCATCGAATCCAGCGGATGCTAAGGGCTTGTTGCTCCAAGCTTTCCGCGATCCTAATCCTGTCATGTTCTTTGAACACAAAGGGTTGTACAGAAGTGAAACAGGAGAAGTTCCAACCGAATACTACACGGTTCCATTTGGACGTGCATCCATTGTTAAAGCTGGATCAGCAGCCACATTGGTGACCTATGGAATGGGAGTGCATAAGTCCATGGACATTGTACGTGAACTCGACGCTGATGTAGAAGTTATCGACCTTCGAACCCTTGTGCCATGGGATTATGAAACCATTGCCACCAGTGTGCGTAAAACAGGTCGATTGATACTCGTTTCAGAAGACGTGCGCAGTGGAGGATTCATCAATGATATCTCTGCTCGAGTGGGAGAGGAGTTATTTACTCATCTGGATGCTCCTATCGTACATGTAACCTCTTTAGATACTCCAATTCCATTTGCCTCTCCATTGGAAGGTGGATTCCTTCCATGGAATCGATTAAAGGAGAAGTTGGAAATGTTACTTGAATACTAGGCCAATTTACGTAAACCAGTGATGTACAATTGGTTTGTATATTTGCAGCGAGAGACAAGTATTATTTAAGAGAGAAAGTATGGCAAAAAAGGATATCACTCCGCTGCAATTAGTGAACAAGATTCGAGAGAATCAGAACAACAACAAATCGTTAAAGTCACTTTTTGCTTCACAATTTCTAGGGAAAATGAGCCCTGACGAATTGAATGGTCTTAAAAAGAGCATCGATAAGATCATGGATAAACAGAAACAGCAAGAGGTAGATACTCATATTGAATATCTTAAGAGCCTCGGCTATAAAGTTTCGAAATAGTATTATTTTCTAGGTGAGAAAATGTCCCGCTCTACAGCGGGACATTTTTTTTGGTCTCTTGTTGCAGGAATAAAAAGGAACTCTATATTTGCACCCGCAATAACGCGAAAGCGTTGTTACATCTCGGGTGATTAGCTCAGTTGGTTCAGAGCATCTGCCTTACAAGCAGAGGGTCGGGGGTTCGAATCCCTCATCACCCACCAAGAGAAAGCCTCGCTACAGCGAGGCTTTTTTTATGCGGTTACGCCGAGCTTGCTCGCAGCGTAACAAGCATGAAAAAAGCCGTAGTGAGCGGAGCGAACAGGCTTTCGAATGGTGGAGGTCTCCACACGGGATCACCGACCGCAGGGAGGTGAATCCCTCCCGAAAGAATCTTTGCCCGCACGTCAAGCTTACTTGTAAGTGTTAGGGAATAAAAAAAGCCTTACCGAGCGGAGCGAGGTGGCTATTATTGTTGTGGCGCCCTCTCATAGGATGCCGCGAGGCACGAGCGGAATCCCTTCTCCAGTTGAATAGTTGATGAATGCATTGCTCATTGCACGATACAGGATGAGCATAGGAAGAGCCGTACTATGCATCATCCCATTCACGCACTATTTTAAAATCACTACACGGTAGAAGGATTGGGAGTAAGAATGTCAGCAGATCATCTTACAGGTTCGGTTGAGCTACTTCTCGGGGCTGGAATCATTATGTGAACGAAGGGGAGAGTTGGGTGAAGTAAAAGATTAGAGGGGCATTGCATCAGTGACAGTAGGGTAAAGGCTAGAATCGAAATTATGGCTGACGGGTTCCCCAGGGGCCGCTCCCGCTAGCCCCGCTTTCAAGTTCTGTATTTTCTCTGAGGGGAGTCGTTATATAAACGTTTACAATCGTCTAAAGAGATAAGGCGGACCGCTTCTTAAGATTCTAGGATCTTTAACTCAATTCTAATTGCTTCATATCCTGTAGATTGCTGCCTTGCGATTCTGACGATGGAAATATTTTCTAAAAAACTCCCTGCAAACCGCGGTATTATTAAGAATAGCGTTCTATATTTGCAGCCCGCAAGCGCAAAACGCAACGCGGATTTTATCGGGTGATTAGCTCAGTTGGTTCAGAGCATCTGCCTTACAAGCAGAGGGTCGGGGGTTCGAATCCCTCATCACCCACCAAGAGAAAGCCTCGCTACAGCGAGGCTTTTTTTATTCCCGCACGTCAAGCTTGCTTGTAAGTGTAGGGAATAAAAAAAGCGGGCCGAACGGAGAGAGGAGGCTTACTATTGGTGAAGATCACTCGCAAGGATGCCGCGAGGCACGAGCGGAATCCCATCTCCAGTTGAATAGCAGATGAAAGCCTTGCTTGTTGCATGAAGCAGCAAGGGCAGAGCCGTATCAAGTCGAGCGAGTAGGCTTTCGAATGGTGGTGAAGGTCACCGCACTAGGAGACCACGAGGTACGAGCGGAATCCCACTCTCGAAGCCCTTGAGATAAAATCCAACCTCTATCATTCACCTCCATATCTATCTCATCTTCAAAGAGGTGGAGTTAATTCTGATATACTGCACGTGCATAATTAATGTGTTGCTTATAAGGTTGAAAATCAAAATAATGCATTTATGTAAAAATTTATATATTGCCACCCAAACCAAATAAACCTAAATTATGAACCTCTCCAAAACGTGGGCGAATCTGCCCAATGCGTTGTCGGTATATCGCATACTGGCATTTCCCGTCTTACTGTATTGCATCTATGCCAAGTTAGAGTCGCCGTTCGTTGGGCTCATTGTTGCCAATCTGATCAGTGACATCTTAGATGGTTTTATCGCGAGACGATTCAACCTCGAAACAGAACTAGGAGCTCGATTGGACTCCATGGCAGATAATGGAACTTATATCGCTGCTATTCTCGGACTCTTCACTTTTAAATGGGAGGCCTTAGAACCTCATTTAGCGAGCTTTCTCTTGTTCATCGGGATGTTTCTTTCCACAGTGGTGTTCGCTCTTATCAAGTTTAAGCGACTTCCAAGTTTGCATTTGTATTCCATGAAAATTGGAGGCTACATTCAGGGTGGATTTTTTTTCGTGACTTTCGTCTTCGATTTCTACGAAAGCTATTACTATTTCATGCTGATATGGGGTTTAATGGCTTTTACTGAACACCTTTTAGTGCAAGCGGTTCTTCCGGAAATGAGATCCAATGCCAAGGGCCTATATTGGGTTCTTAAAAAGTAAGAGTCATGCAAATATTTCTTACGATTCTTGGCGTGCTTTCCGCGGTAGGCGGAGGCATGACGGCTCTCGCTGTGCGGTTAAATCCACTTGAGCGATGGAACAAGTGGTTGAAGTATGCCGTGTATCTCCTCTTCGTTTTTGGATTGTTCTTCTGGCTGGATATGCCTAGAACATCTCGAATGATTGCCTTTGGGGGTGTTTCACTCATCGGACTGATTGAGTTTGTTCGTGCCATTCGACTAAAAGCTAGCGTTCGTGAATACCTATGGCCCATCGCAGCTTATATCTTCTTACTAGTAGGTTTTGTGAGGGCTGCTGGTCTTTCTCATCAAATCCTAGGTCCCGTTCTTATGGCCGTGATTGTATTTGACAGTTTTTCACAACTCACAGGACAACTGGTAGGACGTTCAAAGCTGATTCCTAGTATTAGTCCAGGTAAAACCACGGAAGGGTTTATAGGAGGGTGGATAGCTGTATTGATCGTGGCTATTTTCGAGTACATGAACCACTTGAGCATTGCCACTGGATTGGCTACAGAGCTTGTATTGTCAAGTGTTTTAGCAGTCTTGGCATTTGTGGGAGATATCCTCGCCTCGGTGATAAAGCGCAAGCTTGGCCTAAAAGACTATAGTCATTGGATACCCGGACATGGTGGCGTGAATGATCGCTTTGACAGCTTGATCTTCACCCTTGCAATTGTGGCTTATGCCACTTTACTAACCCAATAATCTTTGCCATATGAAATCCAAGATAAACCTAGATAGAGTTCCGTTCGTTCAGAATATCGAACGGGAGAATTTGTCGCTGTTCACTTCGCTCGATTCGGAATTGAGTTTTATTACCAGAGAGAAGGTGAAAGGAAGATTGTCTGTTTCAGATTCACTCGACTTGAATGTGATTCGCGAACGGATTGCGTTTCTGACGTCCAATACGGCATTCACGGATGGATTTACAACGGGGAGTGAGCAAAACCTCGACCATTCATTGCTGAAGGGAAACATCGAGAATTTTATTGGAATGACACAAGTGCCTACAGGAGTAATGGGACCTGTAAAAGTACGAGGTAGTCACGCAAATGGCGAGTTCTTTGTCCCACTTGCAACAAGTGAAGGTGCTTTAGTGGCCTCTTACCACAGAGGTGCCAAAGCCTGTTATGAAGCGGGTGGAGTACGATCCATCTGCGTTAGTCAAGGTGTTCAGCGAAGTCCGATGTTTCTGTTTGAATCTGTGATCTCGGCCTCCAAATTTGTTCAGTGGGTAGCAGAAAATGAGAATCACTTTGTTGAGATCACCCAAACGAAGAGTCGCTTTGCCCAATTGAAAGGGGTTTCTGTGAATATGGAGGGGAATGCGGTGACTTTGTTGCTGAACTTCTATACGGGAGATGCGGCTGGACAAAATATGGTGACGATATGCACGGATGCCATCTGTACCTTCATCATTCAAAATTCACTACTGACACCTACAAGGTGGTACGTGGAAGGGAATTTATCAGGAGATAAAAAGGCGACTTCTCGTGCGTTGCAAGGAGTGAGGGGGAAGAAGGTCGTTACAGAAATAGACATTCCGAAAGAAGTTGTGTCATCCGTTCTCAAATCTACGCCCGAGAACATTGCCCGATATTGGCATCACAGCACGATGAATGTCATTCAATCTGGAGCCATTGGATCTCAGGGACATTATGCCAATGGATTGGCCGCTATTTTTCTAGCTACGGGACAAGATGTCGCTTGTGTTTCTGAGGCTTCCATAGGGATTACGAGAATGAGCGTAAATGAAGAGGGTGGACTTTACGTCTCTGTCACTTTACCCAACCTGATTGTGGGTACAGTAGGAGGGGGGACTTCACTTCCTACTCAAAAGGAGTGCCTGGAAATGATGGGGTGCTTTGGTCTTGGTAAAGCGGTAAAGTTTGCTGAAATCTGTGGAGCAGTAGTGCTATGTGGTGAAATTTCCATTGCGGCCGCACTAGCTGAAGGGCATTTCACCAGTGCTCATCAAAAATTGGGTCGAAAATGAATGTGCTCGTATTATTGGGAATGTCGGTTGCCTTTTTAAGCTTATTTGCCATTTCTGAATGGCTATATGTTAAGGGAAAAGTGGCTGTCGAAATCACGAGGAAAATTAGCCATATCGGAACGGGAATTCTAACGCTCGTCTTTCCAGTCGTATTGACCAATCATTGGGAGGTGTTGATTTTATGTAGTTCATTTTTGATACTCTTGGTATTGAGTATTCGCTTTGAATTCTTGAAGGGAATCAACAATGTTGAAAGGACCACGTATGGAAGTGTTCTCTATCCCGTAGCGGTTTACCTCGTATATCTGGTGTACGCAGAAACTGGGAATCTTGGACATTTTTATGCACCGATTCTCATTCTCGCTATTTGTGATCCTGTGGCGGCACTGGTGGGAAGAAGGTGGCCTTTAATTCCGTTTTCAGTGGCTGGTGAAACGAAGACGGTTGCGGGTAGTGTTGCCTTCAGCCTGTCGGCCTTTTTTATTACCGGAATCATTTGGATGATGGAAAGTGAACCTCTGTCGGTTCAATCCATTTTCACAGTATTGGCTATTGCATTGATTTCAGCACTTACAGAAGCGGTGTCGCGGAAGGGATGGGACAACTTGTCTATTCCGCTCTCCGTTCTGTTGGTGATTTGGATGGGATCATAAATGAAAACGGCCACTATGTAGTGGCCGTTCTTGTATTCCTATTTTTCTTCAGAGGATGAAGAACTTTCTTCTTCAAAGCCTAAGGAAACGGAGTTTATGCAGTATCGCATTCCGGTTTCTGTTGGACCGTCATCAAAAACATGACCCAAGTGACCTCCACAGTTAGCACAAACAATTTCGGTGCGAACCATACCATGACTACTGTCGGGAATTTCAACGACTGTATTCGAGCTCAAAGCCTTGTCGAAGCTCGGCCAACCACAGTGCGAATCGAATTTGGCTTCGCTTGAGAACAACTCGGCGCCACATCCTGCGCAGGTGTAAATTCCGTTTTCAAAATGAAGATTGTACTCTCCAGTATGTGGTCGCTCTGTGCCTTTCTCTCTTAGAACTCTGTACTGAGCATCCGTTAAACTGGCTCTCCAGGCGCTATCGCTTTTCTCTACGTTATATCCCATTTCATTTGAAGTTGTGGCAGAAGCATGACCTCCATTCGATTTCTGCTCTTGCGCATTGCAGGCAACAAAGAAAGTCATCATTCCCAAAGTCAATATCTGTGTCAGTTTCATATTATTCGTATTAGTTGACGTGTAAGACGGCGAGATTGTTCATTCCTTTCATCTCACAGCATTCCTAATTTATACGAGAATCTTCCGCGATTGGTTTTATAACAGAACACAAATCTCGAAAGGAAGTTTAGGATGACCAGAGTGCTTCTGCAATACAAAGGGTCAATGACGATCGCTTTTCAACGTCCAGATTGCACCATTCTTCGTGGTCCATTTGTCCAAAGCTCCACTCTCCACTAAATCGTCTAGCTCCGCTTCTGCTTCGTTTCGGGGTGTGCCAGTGAGTACTGAAAATTCATTTGCAGTCAAGGATTCATATTTTGAAAAGACAGCATTCCAAGTTGGATCATACTCGGTTTTGGAAGCGTTGGGAAGCAACTTTAGGATTGCGTTTTCAAAGACGGAATAGGGTTTTGATCCA
Organism: Phaeocystidibacter marisrubri; assembly: GCF_008933165.1. Classification (NCBI taxonomy): domain Bacteria; kingdom Pseudomonadati; phylum Bacteroidota; class Flavobacteriia; order Flavobacteriales; family Phaeocystidibacteraceae; genus Phaeocystidibacter; species Phaeocystidibacter marisrubri. Next base: position 1,433,511 of record NZ_WBVQ01000001.1, on the reverse strand, counting down.
TATACCATTTCTACACTTCCAAGAGTGTCCGAAAAGAACATGGTTGGAAAACCTCTAACGCCTAACTCTCTGCCCAATCTCAGATATTCTTCAAAGAGTTCTTTCGCTCTTCCACTGTAGTCTGCCTTGAATCGAGCAATATCAAGACCGACACTTGTCGCAGCTTGCTCTAGAAATTCCCATCGGGTTATGTTCTTTTTTTGGAGGAAAACCATCTCACGTATTTCTCGAAGAAATAAGAGGGCTTTTTCACCGTCTTGCATTTCTGCGGCTTTAAACGCGATGGAAGGTGGGTATGAAGAGGACAAAGGGTCTTCCAGCCAAAGATCACCGTCAATGGGCATATCGTAATAAACACTTACTTCATCCCAATGATGGGCCACATCAGAAGGTTTGCTAATTCCGCCACTGTTGTAACTCCAGTCGGGCAATAGCCCTCCCATTCTGTATTCAATGTCGATATAGTCTCCATACTCCAATTTTAACTTCCTCAATTGGGGTTCGATGCCCCAACAAGAAGAGCAAATGGGATCCGTGTAATAAATGATTTTAATCGGTTTGGTTTGGGCTTGTAGTGAACTGCTTTCGGCGGAGCTATCATTGCTGATTGGCATTTCACAAATTCCACTCTCTGGATCACAGATTAACGGATTGTTTTCATTCATAGTGTTTTGTGTTTGAGCTTGACAACCGGAGTTGATCAATAGGATGAACAGCGAAAGGAGTTGAAGTAATCTCATTTTTTGAACACTTATTTCAGTACAAGAAGCCTTATCAAATTCTGCCTCCTCGGTTGAAATTTGACTCCTTTTTTGAACTGTGATTTCTGTTTGACTTTAGATTAGGAATCGTACAAATCTAGCATTCCGATACTGTGTATATGCTATGGGTTTCCCTTTGGAAAGTGGTTTCCTCTTAGAAACTACAACCTGTTTATTTGTACGTTTGTGGGAAGGAAAGAATCGACTTCTATGAAAAAGAAAGCGAGTATAAACGCAACCCCCATCTGCCGCGTCAGGATGCAGGCCATTAGTGATGCCATGAGTCTTCTATCTGGAAAATGGAAATTCCATATTCTGGGAACCTTGATAGAAGGCAACACGTTGGGCTTTATGGATCTGATGCGTGAAATAGACGGTATCGGAACCAAAATGCTTTCCAAGGAACTTCAGGATTTAGAGATGAATAACCTGGTAAGTAGAACGGTGATGAATACCAAGCCGATAACGGTTCAATACTCCATCACCGAGTACGGGAAGACGCTTTCGCCCTTGATTGATGAACTGGCAAATTGGGGGAGTGTATATCGAAAGTCGGTTTTTGGAACGGAAGAGTAGAGGGGAGACCGTAGTAAAGGTGCGGAATCTGTCCCTTGGTATTAATTTGAAGTAAGGAACTCCACAACCGTATTCAGTACCGTTTCATCACTTAAAATTCTCCTGTGGCCCAATCCTTCAGTGAGTAAGAGCTTAGAGCCGCTCCATGTTTGATGCAGCGCTTCTGCCTGTTCGTATCCCACATCAATGTCTTGTTTGTCGTGAACAATGAGTCCTCGAATTCCTGATATTTCCGCAGCTCTTCTTCGTGGAGATAGCGCCTCTACATCTTCGTAGAAATGGGTTTCCAAGTGGTGCTCAATGTACTTCTTGTATCGATCATCCAATTGAAGTCGGGTGCAGAAATCATCAATAACATCTAGGATAGAAGAGGGAGCTCCTAGAATGACTAAATCTTTTACATCGAGACCTGTTGCCACTGCATTAAAGGCAGCAGCTCCACCGATGCTGTGAGCAAGGAGCGCATCAATTTGTCCAATGTGTTCTCCTGTGGCTTTTAAAGCGTCGGCAAATTGTAACATGTGCGTTCTCTTTCCAGGATTGTCACCGTGGGCAGGGGCGGTTACAGCTACGACCTTGTAACCAGCTTCCACCAAAACAGGGGCAAGAGCATACGCTTGAGACCCGCGTCCCGACCATCCGTGTATGAATACAGCTGTTTTACTTCCACTGCCGTAAGTGTGAAGTGTGGCTTGTCGTTTTCCAACAGGAATAACTTCCACTTTCGATTGCTCGATGAATGGAATTTCTCTCTTTGGAGTTTTAAACGGAATTGGCGTGAAGAATCGGTTGGTGATCTCTGCAGCGGCAAGTTTAAAGCTGAAAAACTCTAAGATCGAAACATACCTCAAATAGGCTTTGGGGATTTGAAAGCTGGGTGTGGCGTTCGAACTTATGTCGGCATTATTATTCATGCCTACAAAGGTGCGAAAAAGATGCTTAGAGTAACCTTTTGATTCCCAGAGTTGGAGCGTAGATGGAAACAAATGATCCCGGATCAAATGGCAATTCTTGTTGGGTGAAGTTAAACCCGAGAATTACAACCCAATTGGTAGACAACGCCTGCTGCCATTCAGCACCAATTTGTGTGGTTTGAAGAATGGAAACACTTTCTCCAGCACCCACTTGAATTCGTCGTGCATCAGGCGAGAAGCCTATGTTCGCCTTCACTGTCAACCAGCTTCTACTGTCATTCTTCAGGTACCGGCGGGCGAGAAAAGCTACGCTGACATCGGTACCATTGTCTTGGGGTGTGAGGAAAGGGCGAATGCTGAAAAAGTACTTGCTGTAGTAGTAGCTAAGTGATGCGGTGTACATGGTAACGGAGGCATCCGGACCAAAATAGAGGTTTCGAATACCAAGTGAGGCTTCAAATCGGTTCCCAACAGCAGAATAGATTTCTGCACCAAAGCGATGTTCAGGGAATACATTTTCGTTGGATGAATATCCGTAATTGAGATATCCGTACACGTTGTCGGTGATTCTTGGGTAGAGATCGATTTCTCCTTGAATGCCTGTTTCTCCAAATCGTGTAGCGCTATTGATGCGAATGATTCCCACTCCGTATTTAGTGCTTTGCCCTGCTTGAAGTGTGGTGTAGTACATGTTGTCGTACACGTCGCTGAAGAATTCTGCAGTACCGGTTAGGTCAACACTGTTATTCACTAATCGAAGGAGTGTACTTTGACGGAGTCGATCTGCTCTAGGGCCATACGCGCCGTCTAGGGCGTCCAAAGTGTGGCGATACTCTCGCAGTTGAAACAAGGCATTGGCCTTTCTGATTTTCATCTCATTTCTCGAGGTGGAATCCGAAACGCTAGTCAGTCCCGTTTCCATATCGGAAAGGGCCGTTTCATAGTTCTTTTGCCAGAGGTCAATATCTCCCAAAGCCACCCATGCAGCTCCAAATGTTGAATCGCGTTGAAGGGTAGCTTCGTAGTAGGCACGGGCGGTTGAATAATCTCCTTCCCAGGCATGAGTTCTACCTATATACACCCGAATGTCGTGATAATCCGGGTAGGCTTCCAGAGCGGGTTTCAAGATCTCGCGAGCCTCGCCGAACTCGCCAATTTCTACATGATGCTTTGCTACTAGGAAAAGGCTGTCGGCATTCACTTGCGCCCAGGCAAGAGGTGAAATTACAAGGAAAAGGACGGTGATGAATAGTCGATTCATGTAGTAAAGTATGGCGTAGCGTGCTGTCGAATATAATCAGGAAAAGCGAGACGGGGAGAAGTCCACGGAAGATTGTTAATAGTAATATTACGAACGATGAGTGTAGAATAAAACTTCGTTGTATTTTCCCCCTTGTGAAAATTGACCTGACCTTCACACTGTTATTAAGTCTCAGTCTATCCTTTAGTACTCACGCGCAAGAGTCATTTGATCAGAGACAATTAGATGTTTATTTCCATCCACAGCAGTGGGTGGCAGATACCTCTATGTCTAATTTTGAGGATGGATATTTGAAGTCTTTGGCGAATTATCTCATCGGAGATTTCGACTTATCAGAGCGGATATTAAAACGTGCAGCGGTAAACGACTCAACAGTTACACCTAGCCTACAAGTTTACCGATACCTATTACTTTGTAAAATCTATCGATCGAAAGGACAATATGTCTTTTCCCTCGATATGCTTTCCGAAGCGCTCTCTATTGCCACAGAAGAAGGCGATCCTCAATTGTTGAGCAAAGTGTATGTAGAATACATGGAGCAACTCCGTGCAACGCATCAATACGATGAAGCTCTCAATTACGTACCGCTCTTGCAGGAATTGGAGCCAGAAATGAATCCAGAAACCCGCATTCGATTTTGGCATCGGTATGCCGCGGTGCTTCTAGAAATGGGCAATCATGAATACGAGAAGTCGGATGAGCTCCTTCAGAAGGCCATTCGCTGGAGTGATAGTTTGAACCTCCCTTGGCACAGTGCGGCAGCGAACTTAGACTATGGATATGTTCATTACAACAACCGAGTAAATGGAAAGTATTACTTGGATCCGATGCAGTATTTCCGCAAGTCTTATCGACTCAATGATCAGCTTGGACATTTGGTAGATCGGACCAGTGCGTTGCACAACATGGCGAGGTACTATTTGTTGGATGAGAAATACGACAGCGCAGATTATTGCTTGTTGAAGATGCTTCGTCCAGCGGTGAGACACAATTGGGTGAGTGTTCAAGCAAATGTTTGGGATTCTCGAGGGGTAGTTTTTGAAGCTCAAGGAGATTACGATTCGGCACTGTTTGCCATCCGAAAGTATCACGACTTAAAGATGCTGGAGTATCGAGATAACAACAGTAATCTCATCGCGGAAATGTCCGCTAAATTAGGTGCAGTTTCCGCTCGAAACGCTTTACTTGAATCAGAAAACCAACGTTTCCAAACGTCACAGCTCTTAACGAAAGAATCCAGGATGAAGAAGATATTCATCGGAATGAATATTCTCTTGATCACCTTGATTGCTATCATTATTTACCTCTTCCTTCAACAAAAGAAGAACCTCAAAAAACTCACGGAGCAAGGGGTACAGATTGAACGAACCAATAACAGGTTAACCAAGACCTTGGAGCAGAAGGATATGATCTATCGCGAACTCCATCATCGCGTGAAGAACAACTTGGCCAATTTGAGTGGTCTTATCTATCTCCAAGAAAGATCGCTTGCATCGGAAGAGGCGAAGAGCGCACTCATGGAGACGAGAAACCGTATTCAGGCTATGTCTGTGATTCACGAAGGGTTGTATCAAACGGATGACATCGTTCAGATTCAACTTCAATCCTACTTTGAAGACCTCTTAATGCGATTATTGTCAGTTTATGAGGATGAGAAACTCAGAATTGATTGGGTGGTTGATTGTGAAGAAATGACACTTAGTATTGAGTCGGCCTTACCTCTGGCCATGATCATCAATGAACTTCTAACCAACTCTCTCAAGTATGCCTTCAAAGAGAACAGAAAGGGTGTGCTTCGAATTGAGGGAAGTATGGATGAAGTTGGAAATTGGTGGGTTTCTGTTACCGATGATGGCCCAGGGATACCTTCAACCTTTGATTTGGCAGCGAATAAAACTCTCGGCATGTCCTTAGTTCAAATTCTTTCAGAAGACATAGGAGCCTCTTTTGAATACGTCTATGAGAACCAGCTCTCTAGATCTATAGTTAGATATAATGGGAATGATGTACGCTAAGAGTCTCAGAATACTCATTGTTGAAGATGAGCGCATTGTTGCAGAATCCATAAAAGGGATGCTGTTAGACTTGGGGCATTTTCCGGTGGGAATTGCCAATTCAACTGCCAAGGCTGAAGAGTGGATTTACACGGGAGGCTTTGACTTGGCTATGCTTGATGTCAATCTCAAGAGTGGAGAAGAGGGAATTCACATTGCTAAATTGCTGTATGAGAAGCAGATTCCATTCTTCTTTTTAACGTCGTATTCCGATTCTTCTACCTTACAAAAAGCAAAAGCAGTACGTCCCGGAGCTTATGTGGTGAAACCATTTACAGAAAAGGATCTGTTTGTGGCCATTGAGATGACCACCATGGATTTGCACGCTGAATCTATGCCTTCTATTGTTGTAAGAAAGGGCAATGCCTATTCCCGAGTGAATGTGGATGAGATTCGCTTTGTGAAGGCTGAGAATATCTACACGGAACTTCACACAGCCGATAAGACTTGGCTGAAGCGCAGTTCACTCAAGGTTTTATTGGAGGAATTAGAGGATTCTAATTTCCTGCAAACTCATCGATCTTATGCCGTCAACTTGAATCATGTTACGGGGTGGTCTTCCAAGAGTTTGAGTGTAGGGGAGGTTGAAATCCCCGTGTCCAGACGTCATTGGGATGATATAAAGCACATTCTTGAAGATCGATTCCCTAAGTAGTTTTACGTAGGAATCTGCTCGATTTTCATTCACTTTTACCGCTAACAACATTTTTGTTACCGCTCACAACAGTTGTGTAGGGGGCGGGCATTCTCTGTCTACTTTTATGAAACCAAATGTCTCATTCTTTGAGATGAGTTGGATGGTCTAAACTAACCTAACCGGTCTCAGTAATCCTTCAGATAGAGTTTCTATCTGAAGGATTTTTCGAAAAAGACTCATCGATGTCTATTGATGTAGCAACCACTCTAACCTATTTTATTATGCGCAATTCTACCCGAATTATTCGAAAGGCACTGACGGTGTTTGTCGGCTTGCTTTTCTTTATGAGCTCGCATTCGTACGCGCAATGCGTAACGCCTCATGAAACGGCGATCAACTTACCCTTAGATGCCAATGGTACAGTCACTGTTACTATTGATGACTTGATGACAACGGACCCTAATAATTGTGGGCCTTTTTCATTTTATTCCGGTGCACTTATTACCGGTCAAACCACTTTTGATTGCTCCGATGTTGGTGGTACCTATTCGTTACAATACACGGTTGTGGATGCAGGAGGTGTTCTAACAAGGCCGTCGTCATCTTTTCGTTTCTCCCGTACTACCTCTATTACTATCACAGATCCCAATAGTGCATGTACCAATAATGTGCTTCCTGTGGCTAACTGTGTGTCGGCAACCGTATCAGCAGATCAGAATTGTCAAGTGAATGTGAGTGCTCAAGCATTCAACAATAGCTCATACGATCCTGATGGTGGTAGTGTTTCTATTAGCATTTCTCCCTCAGGTCCATTTGGTGTTGGAACTCACAACATCACCTTGAATGTTACGGATGACGAAGGGGGGACATCTTCTTGTACAACAACTTTAACGGTTGTAGACGGCAGTGGTCCAGCGATCACCCCACAAGACATTACGGTTTCTCTTGGCGCAAATGGACAAGCAGTGATTGTTCCTGCTGATGTCATGGCTGCATTTGGTGACAATTGTGATCCAAATCCTACCTATTCGCTTTCAAAATCTGTTTTTGATTGCAATGACTTAGCCAGTAATGTGGGCGCTGCAACTCCAGGTACACTTACCGGTACAATGACGGTTGACAATGAATTCACTTGGTACATTTCTACAGATGACAACGTACAAGGAACGGTAGTGACATCCGGTACCAATTGGAATTCATCCTATTCAGGTTCGGTAAATCTTGCTGCAGGTCAGACTTATTATATTCATATTAAAGCAACCGACCAAGGCGGACCAGAGTTTTTCCTGGGCAACTTTGCATTAACAGGAGGCTTCCAATTCGGAAACGGAACTCAAACCCTTCGTACGAATGTCTCAGATTGGAAAGTGAGCTCAACAGGTTGGGGCAACTACGTTAGTCCTTACTTTGTTGGAGACGCAGGAAATCAATCTCCTTGGAACGGTGCTACGGCTGGATATTCTCCGGCTCAGCTTATTTGGGAAGGTACTTGGAATACTACAGGTGGAGAGACCAAGTATTTTACAGCTCCAATCTATCCTGTTATTCCAGGTTCCAATGTAACCATTACTGGAACCGACAATGCAGGCAATGTAACGAATGTTAGTGCGAACGTATTCATAGAAGACAATCTCGCACCAATGGTGGTTACCAAGGATGCATATGTAAATCTAGATGCTTCTGGAAATGCATCCATCTCCGTAGCTGATGTTGATAATGGTAGTTCTGATAACTGTGGAATTGCGAGCATGTCCATTGATCAAACTCATTTTGATTGCAGTCATGTGGGGCAAGCCATTACCGTCACTCTTACTATTGAAGATGTGAATGGAAATATTAACACAGGTACAGCCAATGTATATGTTCTTGATTCTGTTCTTCCATCTGTTTCTGTGAACAACATTAGTGTTCAACTGGATGCCTTTGGACATGCCTCTATTACAGAAGATGACATCGATGCCGGTTCTACGGATGCTTGTGGCATTCTTTCTCGCTCTTTGAGTCAGTATAATTTCTCTTGTCAAGAGGCGGGAACAACGGTTCCTGTTGTATTGACGGTTACAGATGTGAATGGTCAGGTTGGATCAGCCACCGCTCAAGTAACGGTGAATGATGTTCTTCCTATCAATGCTAATGATGATACGTTTACGTTCAATGCAGGGCCAGGACAAACCTTTACGTTCTCTGTGGCTGATCTAGTAGGCAATGATGTTGATCCTTACGGCCAAACTCTTCAAGTTGACGGAGTTTCAGCGGCGAGTTCAGGAACACTCGTTGACAATTACGATGGAACTTTCACTTTCACGCCTTCAGGAACTTCGATTCAAACCGTAACGGCAACTTATGTGGTTAAGCGTGCGGATGGAACCACTGTATTTGCAGATAATGGACACTATTACCAGTTTGTAAGTGATCCAGGTATTACGTGGGACAATGCAAAAGCCGCTGCCGAAGGAATGACTTACAATGGTAAACAGGGTTATTTGGCTACCATCACTTCCATGTCTGAGGATGTATTTGCGAAAGCAAAGCTTCAAGGAGAAGGATGGATTGGTGCAAGTGATGTTGACAGTGAAGGTACTTGGAAATGGATGACTGGTCCAGAAGCGGGTACTGTATTCTGGAACAACGGTACGGTGAGTGGCCAGTTCCACAACTGGTATCCAGGTGAACCCAATAATGTTGGAGGCACCGAGCACTACGCTCATTACTGGGATATTGGTTATTGGAATGATTGGCCGAATAACGTAAGTGCCATCAAAGGATACATTGTAGAATATGGTGGAATGCCTGGTGATTGTCAAAACACGCCATCCACAGGTACGATCACATTCAATGTTATTGATGTAACTCCTCCAACCGTAGCGACACAAAATATCAACGTTTATGTTGATGCAAGTGGTCAAGCTAGCATTGCACCAGCAGATGTAGATAACAACTCTTCAGATGCAAGTGGAATTGCGAGCTTATCTCTAGATGTGACTTCATTTGATTGTAGTGACATAGGAGCAAATACGGTTACATTAACAGTTGTAGATAACAATGGTAACCCTGCAACAGGTACAGCGGTAGTCACCGTAAATGATACGATTTCGCCAATTGCAGTTGCAAGCAATACGACGGTTACACTGGATGTCTATGGTCAAGCTTCCATCACCGTTGCTGATATCGATGGTGGTTCCACCGACAACTGTGGAGTAGTAAGTACTTCACTTGATAAATCAACATTTGATTGTAATGATGGAGGAACTGTTGTTCCCGTGACGTTAACGGTTCTAGATGCGGCTGGAAATTCACATTCAGCGGTTGCTCAAGTGACAGTAGTTGATGTTCTTCCTATCAGTGCTAATGATGATTCGTTCACGTTTAATGCAAGCCCTGGACAATCGTTCACTTTCTCAGCTGCTGATCTAATTGGCAATGATGTAGATCCTTACGGTCAATCCCTTCAAGTAGATGCCGTTACAAATCCAAGTTCTGGTACTATCGTAGATAACTACAACGGAACGTTTACGTTTACACCTGCCAGTGCTGCGGGTCAAACAGTGACGGCTTCTTACGTAGTGAAGAGAGACGACGGAACCATTGTTTACAGTGGTAATGGTCACTTCTACGAGTTTGTTGCTTCGCCGGGTATTAGCTGGACACAAGCAAAAGCGGCGGCAGAGCAAAGAACGTATAACGGTATGCAAGGTTACTTGGTAACCGTAACATCCTCATCAGAGAATGAGTTTGTAAAAGGAAAGCTCAATGGTCAGGGATGGATGGGCGCAAGCGATGCTGCTCAAGAAGGTAACTGGAAATGGGTGACAGGTCCAGAGGCCGGAACTCAGTTCTACCAAGTGACGTACAATTACTTCTTCGGTTACCCAACTTCTATTTCTGGTGGTTATGCGGTGAATGGTATGTTCAACGGATGGACAGGTGCTGAACCTAACGATGCCGGTGGCAATGAAGATTATGCCCATTTCTGGGAAGATGGTAGATGGAATGACTTCCCGAATCAAGTGGGGTCAATTGCAGGGTACGTTGTTGAATACGGTGGAACAGCAGGCGATTGCAACACGGTTTCTACCTCTACTGCGAACATCACTTTCAATATTCAAGACGTTACACCGCCAAGTGTTGATGTGAAGAACATTACAGTGTACTTGGATGCCAATGGTCAGGCTTCTGTAACTCCATCCATGCTAATTAATAGCTCTTACGATGCGAGTGGAATTGCCAGTACTACTTTGAGCAGGTCTCAGTTTGATTGTAATACCGCAGGTCCACAAACTGTGTCTGTAACGGTAACCGATGTTCACGGTAATCAAACTCAAAAGCAATCCGTAGTAACTGTAGTTGATAATGCTGCGCCAACAGCTTCATTTGTAGGAGGTGCATTCTCATTGAATAGCAATCGTACAGTGACCATCAATCCATCCTCAGTGTTGTCGAATTTGAATGATAACTGTGGTATTCAAACGGTAGCCATTGTTGGTAGATCATCGTACAACTGTTCTGATGTTGATCAGACCATTACTATTACTGTTCGCATTACTGACAATTTTGGCAACACTACAGATTTGACCGGTCAGATTTCGATCAACGACCAGTTCAGCTTCTGTAATAACCCTCCAGTAGCTGTTTGCACGCCAGGTGTAGTTCCAGCAAATGCAAATTGTGAAGCACTTGTATTGGCTCAGGCGTTTAACGGCGGATCTTACGATCCAGATGGAGATCCAATTACATTGAGCATTTCTCCGGCTGGTCCGTTTGGACTAGGTACACATGCAGTTACACTCACGGTAACTGATGATGAAGGTGCGAGCAGCTCTTGTACAACTACATTAACGGTGCTCGATCAAACAGGTCCAGTAGTGGTAGCGCAAGGCATTACCGTTGCATTGGACGCTTCGGGTAGTGCGAGCATTACAACTTCAGATGTAGTCGCTTCAGCTACTGATAATTGTAGCGGAGTAACATTGAGCCTAGATCAAACTCAGTTTGATTGTAACTCCGTTCCAGCTGTAAACGGTTCAGGTGGTCCTGGTGTGTTGACATCAACATTGACCGTTGATAACACCTTTAACTTCTACATTTCTACCGATGATAACGTTCAAGGTACGTATGTAGGATCTGGAAGTAACTGGTCTATTCCTTACAACTTCACTTCAAACCTATCTGCAGGTCAGGATTACTACATCCATGTAGAAGCAACGGACGTAGGTGGACCAGAAATGTTCTTGGGTAAATTCCAGCTTTCTGGTGGATTCCAGTTTGCCAATGGAACTCAAACTCTCGTTACAAACGGAGCAGATTGGCAAGTGAGTTCTACGGGTTGGAACAATTACACGAATCCACTTTACCTCGGGAACATCGGGTTTGGTCCTTGGGGCTTCGGATTGTCTTCAATGGCTCCAGCTCAGTTTATCTGGCACGGAACGTACAACACCGGAGGAGGGGAAACCAAGTATTTCTCGGCTCCAATTTATGCGACAAGCACTGGATCAAACGTAACGATTACAGCTACGGATGCTGCGGGTAACGTGACGACCGCTACTGCGATTGTTGACGTAATTGACAACATGGCACCAGTGGTTGCAGTGAATCCTATCACTGTAGCGTTGGATGCAAATGGTCAAGCGAGTATTTCTGCATCTGATATTGATAACAACAGCTCAGATAACTGTGGCATTGTTTCGTACAGCCTCGATGTTTCTACATTCTCTTGTGCAGATGCAGGAACTGTTGTTCCAGTAACGATGACGGTAACCGATGCTTCTGGTAACAGCAGCTCTGCAACTTCTTCAGTAACTGTAATTGATAACACTGCTCCAACAGCGGTTGTAAATTCTGGTCTTGTTGTTCAATTGGATGCAAGCGGAAGTGGTTCAATTTCGGTAGCTGAGGTTGACGGTGGATCATACGACAACTGTGGAATTGTATCTGCAACCATCGACGTGAGTTCATTCGACTGTTCGAATGTGGGAACCCAATCAGTGGTTCTTACTCTAGTGGATGCTGCAGGTAATACATCCACGGCAACTGCTTCTGTTGAGGTGGTGGATGAAATCGCTCCAATTATTATTTGTCAAGATGTTATTGTAGATCTTCCTCAAGCAGGATCAGCATGGATCACTTATGCAGATGTATTCGCATCGGGATCGGATAACTGTGGAATTGCATCCTTGAGTGTTTCTCCTTCAAGCTTTGATTGTGGAGATGAAGGCGACAATGAGGTGACATTGACTGCGGTTGACGTGAATGGCAACATCAGTACTTGTACTGCTATTGTGACGGTTGTTAAGTCACCACTTGTTGTTGCAGAAGTCGTGTCTGATTACAATGGCTACGGAGTGAGCTGTAACGGTTCAGCGGACGGTTCTATCGACTTGACGGTTAGTGGAGCTTGTGAGCCTTACGCTTACGCTTGGAGCAACGGAGCATCTACACAAGATGTTAGTGGCTTGACTGCAGGAACTTACGACGTAGTGGTTACGGATGGCAATGGTGAGACTTACTCTTACAGCTATGTGCTTACCGAACCAACTCCTCTTGCTGCGTCAAAGGCAATGACTCCTTACCAATTGGTTGCTGGTCAGCTTGATAGTACTATCTTCTTAGGGTATGGTCCTCAGTCTGTGACTTTGGATGTTACTCCTACAGGAGGGGTTGCAGGGTACACCTATCAGTGGTTCCCATCAACAGGCCTTAGCGCAACCAACACTGCGTCGGTTACAGCAAGTCCACAAGTTGCTACCACATATACGGTAATTATAACGGATGCCAATGGTTGTTCCGTTCAACGCTCAATTCACGTGAACGTGGTTGATGCTCGTGATCCTAACAATCCAAACAAAGTTGTATTGTGTCACCTTCGCAGAAAGAAGAACGAGTACACTTGGGGTACTATCAGCGTAAGCTCAAATGCAGTTCCTGCACACCTGGGTCACGGCGATTACCTCGGACCATGTACAGACAATGCTAAAGTGGAGGACGATGATCACCTAGATCTTCACATGTTCCACACTGCACTATATCCTAACCCAACAGGAGACCTATCCACCTTGTCGATTCACGCTGGTGAAGATGTGGATGTTGTCATCTCTGTTTGCGATGCGAGAGGTGCAGTTATCGCTAATGTTTACTCTGGAAGTCTAACTTCTGAAATCGAATACGAGTTCAGCTTGAATTCTACTGAACTCCCTGCAGGTATGTACAACGTTATTGTACGTAGCTCTGCTGGAACAGAAACTATCCGCTGGGTAGTTGTTCGTTAAGCAATGTAGTAGTTAGCTTAGGACGAAATCCCCCTTGCGCTTCGTGAGGGGGATTTTTATTGGTTATACCTTTAGATATATACATATTTGCTTATATTTATAATTATTTACGTATTTGAATATAATTATGTACGCCATACTCACAGGAGATATTGTTAAGTCGAGTGCATCCCAACACGATGAATGGCTCAATTATTTAAAGTCGGAATTAAACGACCACGGGGTTGAAGGAAGGGATTGGGAGATCTTTCGTGGAGATTCCTTCCAGCTCATTTGCAAGCCTAGCGAAGCGCTTAAAATGGCATTGAAGATCAGAGCTGCGGTACGCGTTGAAAATGGTCGAGACGCTCGCATATCTATTGGGGTTGGAGACGTTGATAAGAGAAGGGACGTTCTTCACGAATCCAATGGACAAGCATTTATCTTTTCGGGGAGAGGACTTGACAAAAAGAAGACTATAATGTCCTTTCATTGTCCGCATGAATCCATAAACACCCAAATGCGTGTGCTTTTTGGATTGATGAATGTGGTCATAGATCGATGGACTTCAAATCAGTCGGAGGCCGTTTTATTCCGTCTGAAGAACGAAGGGCTTACTCAGGTGGAAGCGGCATCGGCATTGGGAATTTCACAAAGCGCGTGGAGTATCAAAATGTCTAGGACCGGAATGACAGAAATTCTGGATGCGATGAAGTATTTTGAAGACGAAATGGAAAAGCACTTCAGATGATTGTACTGCAACTCGTTTTAGCGCACCTGCTGGGCGACTTTATTCTTCAGCCGACTCAATGGGTAGAAAAGAGAAGAAAGAAGGGGAAAGGGCTCGTATTCCGAGTTTATCACGTTCTGGTACATATGATTTTGGTGGCCTTGCTCACTGGGTTTAGCGTGGATACACTTTGGATGATACCCGTCATCGGCGCATCCCATTTTGGAATAGACTTTCTAAAAGATCGATTCTATTCAAAGAAGAGGGCAGTAGCTCTGTTTCTTCTCGATCAGCTTGCTCACTTGATGGTGATAGCCGCTGTGGTTTATGGAGATGGAGTGAATTTTTCAAACATCGAGTTATCCTTGGAGTCGATTTACGCACTGGCTATTGGATTGCTATTGGCTACCTATGTGAGTTCGGTTTTGATTCGCATGGTGTTGAATTCAGTGTTGAATGAACTCACCGATTCTAAGATGGATGAATCCATGCGCAAAGCAGGACTGATCATTGGCATGTTGGAAAGGGTGTTTGTGTTTGCTTTTGTGGTTTTGAACTATTGGCAGGGCATCGGTTTCCTGCTGGCAGCCAAATCCATTTTCCGCTTCGGCGACCTTTCTCAGAAAGATCACAGAATAAAGACGGAATACGTCTTAATCGGAACCTTACTCAGCTTTGGGCTAGCCATGTTGAGCGGTGGATTGTACAATTGGATTACGTAGAGTAGGGGCAAAAAAAAATCCTGACGATTGTCAGGATATGAGAGTGCCCGGAACTGGATTCGAACCAGCACGACCATAAGGTCACCACCCCCTCAAGATGGCGTGTCTACCAATTTCACCACCCGGGCTAAAATTTGACTTTTAAAGCCAAAAAAACGAAGAAGCATTAGCTGCTCCTTCGTTTTTGTGACCCGACAGGGGCTCGAACCCTGGACCCATACATTAAAAGTGTATTGCTCTACCAACTGAGCTATCGAGTCATTCGCTGGAGATAATGTCTTGCTGTAGTAGCGCGTCATTACCGTTCCAAAGCGGGTGCAAATATAAGGGCTTTATCTTATCCTCCAAACCCTAGGTGAAATAAAATTCGGGAGAATGATTTAAGCCTCTAAAAATCAACTTGAAAAATTTTCAAAATCGCTGTAGACCTTTGCTACCTTTGGGCCATGCAAATATGTTTAGTTGGATATATGACCGCGGGAAAGTCGACCTTAGGTGAGCTTCTCGCACAGAAAATGGAGTTGCCATTTGCCGATTTGGATCAAAGAATCGCAGATGAAGCTCAAATTTCCGTTCATGAGTACATCCGCACAAAGGGAGAATTGTCTTTTAGGAAACTAGAAAGAGAAGTACTCCACCGGGAATTGGGTGCGGAGAATGTCCTTGCTTTAGGAGGAGGTACTCCGTGTTATTATGACAATATGGACGTAGCACTCGAGCAATCGTTCGTCGTATACCTACAATGGTCCATAAGAACTCTCGTGTCTAGAATCGAGAATGAACTCAGTAGCCGTCCGTTATTCGATGGAGTGAACAAATCCGATCTACCCGAGTTTGTAGCTAAACACGTATTTGATCGTCGACCTTACTATGAGAAAGCCCATCACATCGTGTTTTGCGATGGGAAAACAGAAGAACAAATTTGTGCAGAAATACGAACAGCATGCAAGAAACATCAAGTATAGAGCAACTCATTGCGAAAAGACGAACTATCAAACCAGATAAGTACACTGGCAACACGGTAGACGATTCATTCATTGAAAAGCTTCTATCAGCGGCAAATTGGGCTCCTACTCACGGTTACACGGAGCCTTGGAGGTTTGTAGTGTTTACCGGTGCCGGAAAGGAGAAGTTAATCTCCATGATTAATCAATTGGAGGTGGAAGATCACGGCGAGAACGAAGTGCGCTTGGGCAAGTTGCGTGATCGCGTGGAGCAGAGCTCTCATGTCATCGCCATTGGCATGAAGAGGGGAGAGAACCCAAAGATTCCAGCAATTGAGGAAGCGCAAGCCGTTGCAGCCGCCGTTCAGAACATGTGGCTCGTTGCTACAGAACTCGGATTGGGTGCATACTGGAGTACCGGAGCATTGGGCTACGATGAACGCATGACCAAAGCCCTGGGATGGACAGGAGAAGAGGACAGTGCGATGGGCTTCCTTTATATAGGTGAATACGAAGGAGAATGGCCAACGGGTCGACGAATCTCTTCGATTGATTCAAAAGTACGCTGGGAGCGTTAATTATTGAAGATAGGCTGCAGGAGATGTGGAGGTTAAATCAACCTCTACATGCTCTTGAAGCGATGTAGACAGTGAAAGCCCTTTCACGTCTGCCTTAATAGGGAAACGCTTGTGATTTCTATCAATAAGTACTGCGGTTGTACAGCGTTTCACCTCTTGCTCTAGAATGTGCTGAACGCCGTAGATTAAGGTAGATCCGCTGTTGAGTACATCATCCACCACCACCACAGAGCAGTTGGTCAAGTCTTTAGGTTCGCCGAGAAGAGACTTTTCACCCAAGGGATTTCTCTTGTCCATATTCAGCTCTAAAAGCACAGTTTTAGGAGCGTTGATTTGACGTAGAGATGCACCGAGCATTTCTGCAAGTAGGTAACCGGTACCGGTAATGCCTACTAGATAAATCACATCTTCTTCAATGTGACGTTCGTACACTTCCCAAGCAATTCGTTCAATTTTTCTTCGAATCGTTGCTTCGTCCATTACTATCGTACGCTTCGTGCTCATGCTGGTTGAATTTCTGCCGGAAAGATACGTTTTCAAGCGGTTTTTACGACGTGGAAAAAGGCCTCTTTTCCACTGCGAGGTTGTATGCTGTTGTGGGCTTCACTCAAAGTTTTGATCTCGAAGTAAGGAGAGAACCTACGTTTGTATTCTTCCATTGATCCACCAAAGGGTGGGCCACTTTCGGTGAGGGGAAAGGTGAATAGAAGTCCCCCTAAAGCTCCTCCCTCAGCAAGGAGTTCTCTCATTTTGCGCACATACAAATCGCGCAGTTCTGGTTGGAGAGCGCAGTAGAACGTTTGTTCCAGTACCAGTTCGTAGGTTTCGTTATGCTCAAAGAAATCACCGACAAAAAACTGTTCTTCAGGAAAAGATGGAACGCGTTCTAAGAAGCGCTCTTTAGCCGTTGAACTGAAGTCGAGCAGGTGAATGTTGGTGTAACCGTTTTCCCATAGCCACTGACCTTCATAGGCATGGCCGCAACCCGGAATGAGGATTTTCGTGTCTACATTAAATTGAGAGGCAAACTCAATGAGCGCTGGGGAGGGATATCCAATATCCCAACCAAACGTCTTTTCTACATATCTGCTGTCCCAATATTCCGCATTGAGTTCTTCGCGTTCTGAGGCCATGTTATTTGAGTTCTAATACGGCAACGTTTTCAATGTGATGCGTTTGTGGGAACATATCTACAGCTCTCGACTTAACAATGCGGTAAGCCGATTGAAGCAGTCCCAAATCACGCGCTTGTGTTGCTGAATTACACGAGACATAAACAATGCGTTTCGGCTTCATGTTCAACAATTGCTCTACCACTTTTGCGTGCATCCCATCGCGAGGTGGATCAGTTACAACCACATCAGGCATTCCGTGCTCTTCAACAAACGAAGGAGTAAGCGCATCTTTCATGTCGCCAACCACAAAAGTGGTGTTATTCAGTCCATTCATTTCTGCGTTGAACTTTGCGTCTTTGATGGCATCAGGAACCGATTCAATTCCAACCACTTTTCCTGCTTTTTGAGCGAGGAAACACGCAATGGTTCCCGTCCCTGTATACAAGTCGTAAACCAGCTCATCTCCTTTCAATTCAGCAAATTCAAGAGCTTGAACGTAAAGGGAATGCGCTTGTTTTGGATTGGTTTGATAGAAGGATTTTGGACCTACTTTGAATCGCAACTCGGTTGATGGATCGTAATAGGCCGGCATCACTTCAAAAATGTGATCTCTCCCGTGGAATACTTCAACATCACAGTCGTAGATACTGTCGTTGCCCTTTTGATTGATCGTATATAGCAATGAGGTGATCTCTGGGAATTCAGCGATGAGTGCATTCATCAACCCTTCTCTTTCCTCTACTAAATCATCGTAAAATTGAATCAATACCATGTTTTCGCCGCTCAATGCGGTGCGAATCATGACGGTTCTGAGAAGTCCGCTTTGTTCGCGTAAGTCGAAAAATTCTAGGTTGTGATCCAATGCGTATTGGCGAATGAAATTGCGAATGGCATTGCTCGGATCTGGCTGTAGGTGACATTTTGTGACATTCAGGACTTTATCCCACATACCTGGAATGTGGAAACCCAACGCGTTTGTGGTACCCAGTTCGGCACCTGATTGGGCTTCTTCTTCGGTAATCCATCGCTTGTTGGAGAACGAAAACTCCATTTTGTTGCGGTAGAAGTAGTCGGATTCACAGCCTAAGATGGGAAGGTATTCTTCCACTTCAACATGACCCAAACGAACCAAGTTGTTCTGAACTTCAGAGTCTTTGTATTCGAGTTGTTTGGAGTAATCCCAGTTTTGCCATTTGCAACCACCACAGGTGCCAAAGTGCTCACATGCGGGTTGAACTCTGTCTTTGGAGAGCTCGTGGTATTCCACAGCCTTACCTTCCACAAAGCTTCTCTTTCTCTTAAAAACTCTAACCTTTACACGGTCGCCAGGAACTGCATTTTGAATGAATACAACCTGACCATCTTCGGTTTTACCAACCCCTTTGCCTTTCGCGCCAGCTCCAGTAACGGTTACATCGTCAATGAAGAGCGGTCCTTTTTTTCTTCTTGCCATACGCCGCAAAGGTACATTTCAACTTCACAAAACGGTGAAGCGTTCGATGTAAAATCCAGTAGGGGCCACAACGCTGATGACGTAATAGCCTGCCGCCATTTGAGGAAGGTTGTAGATACCCGCACTTAGGTTTTTGTAGTTGATGATGACACGACCATCCACGGTTGAAATGATCAAATCGCTGGCCTCACCTCCCAAATGGAACTTTCCATTCGCATAAGCGGGGTTGGGGTAAACAGATATGTAGCTCTCTGTTTTGATGGGGAATTTACCGCTTAAAGCGTTGTAAACATTGATTAAACCAAATCCATAGTACTGATCCCAACCTCTGCTATCTTCGTTTTCTGGTCCAACTCGATCTACCGCTGAAGCTTGAATGAGGTACTTGATTTCGGCCGCTGTACGCGTTGAATCCTGTGCCAGTAGCAATGTGGCAAGTCCTGCAACCATGGGGCTGGCAAGGCTGGTGCCTGAATTAACGCTAGAATAGTCCAAGTCGTCTTCGTAGTTCAAATGTGGAATCATATCTCCTGGCGCAACCACGGATAGGTGTTTCCCCATGTTGCTACCGCCTCTACCTGTAAGCATGAATGGGCTGCATCGTTCATTGAACCAATTGGTAGCGCCAACGGCAATAACGGTAGGGTAAGCCGCAGGGAATTGAGGCACACTGGTGTTGGAGTTTCCAGAGGCTGCGACAACCGTTACGTTGTTGTCGTAGGCATATTGAATCGAATTTTTTAAGCTGTTGCTTTCGGAAACTCCACCTAGTGACATGTTAATGACATTGGCCCCATTGTCTACGGCGTAGTACACTCCAGCAGCGATTTTCGAATATGAACCTCGGCCATTTTCATCCAAAACGCGAACAGGGAGAATTTTACAGTTCCAATCAACCCCAGCAAATCCAATAATATTATCTCCATTGGCAGCGGCAATTCCTCCTACGGCTGTTCCGTGACCATTCTCATCGCCGGGATGATTGTCGTGATCTACAAAGTCGAAACCGGACACATCATCGATGTAACCGTTGGCATCGTCGTCAATATTATTGATGGGGTCAGCCGTGTTATTGACGATTCTTCCGGCAAACTCCGGATGATCCAGCTTCATACCTGAATCGAGAATCGCTAAGGTGATGTTCGGGCTTCCCCTTTCAATGAACCAACCTTCCGGTAGATCGATGTCGGCATTCTCATTGCCATTTGCCCCTGTATTCTCTCCATACCATTGTTCACCTACATGGAGGTCATTCGCATCGTATGTTTCCATATCCGATGCCCACATGTCTGCGTCAATTTCAGCGGTTAGAATTTTTGGTGAGGCTTCTAAGCGGAGGAGGACAGATGGCAGGTCATCCGTTTCAACTTCCAGAATCCAAATGGATACGGGTGTTTTTTTAAATGTGTAAACCTGTAGTATTTCAAAAGGTGTTTGACCAATCTGAGCTCCAATAACAGTGGGGAAGTGGGGGGAGCTCCCAGATTCTGTGGTGATGAAAATGCGTTCGGTTTGAGCGAGAGCAACTTGTGAAACAAGAACGAAAAGAAGTATGGAAAGTAAATTTTTCATCGAGCGTTTTAAGAGGTTTGAATATAAAAAAAGCAGGAGCAACCTGTGCTCCTGCTTATCATAGATCGCGCCAAAGGGAAGAATTTAATATTTGATTACTCTTGATCTCGCGAGTAAGCTCTTCGCCTCATTCCACGGCATTAAATTCATACTGTCTATCGTCAATACCTGAATTTCGCCAGCGATTTTCTTCGCATTCACCATTGAATTCAGATGTGCACCACTTTTACTAAAAGCTTCCAAATCCTCCTTGGTTCGCCACAGTGACATGGTGTAATGCGTCATTCCCATTCCAGTGAATTTCGCACGAACACAGGGAGAGTTCTTTAATTGCTTTTTCACTTTTAGAGCGTGCAACGAGAGGCTGAAAAAGTGAAAAGGCGTCTTGAGTTTGAGCTTAGTGATAGTGACGTACATGTTGTCAATATACGACTAGAACTCAGAAAGTGTTTTCTCGATGATAGACACACAGTCTAAAAGTTGCTCTTTGGTCATGACCAATGGTGGAGCAAAACGAATAATATTACCATGTGTAGGCTTTGCCAATAGTCCATTTTCCGACAAGCGAACACAGATGTTCCAGGCCGTTTTAGAATCAGGGCTATCGTTGATGACAATGGCATTCAAGAGGCCTTTTCCACGCACTAGGGTTACAAGATCACTTTGGTCGATGATCCGCTGCATTTCTGAGCGGAACAGCTCGCCCAATTCCTTAGCATTCTCTGCTAAATTTTCATTCTTCACTACTTCTAGAGCGGCAATGGCAACTTGAGCAGCAACTGGGTTTCCACCAAAAGTACTACCGTGTTGTCCGGGCTGAATGGTCAACATCACAGGATCGTCTGCCAATACTGCAGAAACTGGGTACATACCTCCCGAAAGAGCTTTACCTAAGATGAGTACATCAGGCTTTAACTGTTCGCCTTCTTCACCTACACCCCAAACGGCTAATAGGCTTCCTGTACGGGCAATACCAGTTTGAACTTCGTCTGCAATGAATAGAGCGTTGTGCTTACGACATAGCTCTGCAGCTTTTGGCAAGTAATCGTTATCTGGAACTACTACACCCGCTTCTCCTTGGATAGGTTCTACCATAAAACCAATCACATCGTCGCTTTGAAGTGCAGCTTCTAATGCAGGGATGTCGTTGTAAGGAATGGTTTCGAACCCAGGAGTGTATGGGCCGTAGCCATCTTTTGCATCTGGATCTGATGAGAAGGAGATGATAGTGGTTGTTCTACCGTGGAAGTTTTGATCACACACAATGATTTTTCCTTCCGTTTCCTTCACACCTTTTACTTCGTGACCCCATTTTCTACAGAGTTTGAGCGCGGTTTCAACGGCCTCGGCACCTGAATTCATGGGCAATACTTTGTCGTAACCAAAGGTTTCCGACATGTATTTATCGAACTTACCGAGTTCTGCGTTGTAAAAAGCACGACTGGTAAGGGTAAGTCTTTGGATCTGCTCGGACATGGTCTTCACGAGATGTGGGTGGCAGTGTCCTTGGTTTACAGCGCTATACGCCGATAGAAAATCGTAGTACTTTTTTCCTTCTACGTCCCAAACAAAAACGCCTTCTCCCTTCTCAAGTACAACCGGTAGCGGATGGTAGTTGTGCGCACCGTAGCGGTCTTCTAGAGCAATGAGTTCTTCTGTTCGTGTTGTTGTTTGCATAGTCTGAGTCTTTAAGCTACAAAGATAGGGGATAGAGAATGGCTGCCCAATTGATTTGCAGGTTGCGTGAACGTAATCTTTGTCACTGTGTTGTAAGATGTACAATGTAATTTCGTCGAATCAAATCGAATTTTAAGATATACCGATATGGATGCAAAGCGATTGTCTGAAGCCTTTAACACAGGTTGGAATTATGCGGAATACAGAAAAATGCTTTCTGATCTTCTAGCTGATGGGAAGACAACGGGTCCTGACCAAAGTGAGGGAATGATAGAATATGCCCAACTGAACAACAAGCGCATGGATAGGGGCGACAAAACTGTCGTAATCCCCGCAGAAACGGTGGAAGCGCTCAATGCTCAATCGATCCGAGAGAAATGGCTTGTGATTACTGAAGGGTGGTGTGGAGATGCTTCGCAAATTGTCCCGGTTTTGTCTAAAATGGAAGAGGCTATAGATGGTATTGAGGTGAAGTTCATCCTGAGAGATGAAAATCTCGATATCATGGATGCGTTCCAGACGAATGGCACGCGAAGTATTCCAAAGGTGATTCGAATGAATGCCGACACCTCTGAAGTTTTGGGGTCTTGGGGACCTCGTCCGGCCGCTATGCAAGCGATTGTAGACGACTGGAAGGAGAAGCAAGATGTTCCGAAATCAGAGATGTATGCCCGAGCACATGGTGCTTATGCGAAGGATAGAGGGAAGGAAACCATACGAGAATTGACAGATGCACTCACAGAAGTGATGGCATAGATAATGGGGAGCTTCGGCTCCCTTTTTTATTGGGCTACCGCGATGAATGGATCGGTGGTGTACTGAAAGAGGGTGTCTGCTTTTGCTGGGATAGAATAGCGCATACTGTCGATTACCACTACATCACCAGGATAGAGTTGAAAGTGAACAAAGGTGCTATCGCTCTTAGATTGTCTTTGATTCATCACTTCTTGTCCTAGTCTATATACTATTGTTTTCCAATCGTGTATTTGAAAACCGCTAGTGAATTCGGAACAATAAGTATCAAAGTAAATGGTCATGTGGCTCAACCCAATTTCCAATGCACGATAGGAGTACGATGCGAAACCTGACCTTCCATAGATAGCGGGAGTGCTTCGAAGGGCAGGGATGTACAACTTCTGTTCAAAACTGGTGTCTTGGTAGGATATCACGGCATTCACGACCCCTGAAAAGCCAAATGGAAATTGATCTCCTATGTTGATTTCACAGAATGCATTGGGCTCGTATTCTTTTTCATTGATGGAAACGGTAACCTCAGAACAGTCGATGTTATAGGCCAGTACCTTTAGCGGTTGAATAAAGGGATAGTGATAGTGGATGTACTTCGAACTGAGTTCAACAGACTGACCCTGTAATAGAATGGGGGTGAATAAAAGGAGAAGTAGGAGTCTCATCATGTTGTAACTGATGTTTCTCTCAAATCGTACGCGGAACTCTGGAGAGAAGGCAAAAAAAGAGACCATTTCAACTGGCGTCGAAATGGCCTCAAAACCTAACCTATAAAAAACTACCCTCACATAGATAGGCGACTATCGATGAGGAAGTCCGCAGGTGATATTTGATTTAAACACTTCTTTAACATTTGACACTTAGAGGGTTTGCTTCCAATCCGCGTACATGCTATTGAAATGATCGTGGACTTTGTCCAGCCATTCCGGAGTAATTGCGGCCTTCACGCTCTCTACATTGGGAAACACCTCTTTGCTGTACCGATAGGATTGTCGCATCGGACCAGCTTCTAGCTCAAGCATAAAGTGTTTGTCGGTTACGTAAATAACCATGCGAAATGTATCGTGAGGAATTTGTTCTGCAATTCTCATATTAGAAGCTAACGTGTAATTTAAGGTTCAACAATCTCGAAGTGAGATAGTTTGGAACGGCGTACTGCCGAGCGGTACTGGCATCTCTTACCCATAGATAAGAAACAGTGTTTCGAGCAGCAAGCATGTTAAATACTTCAAGTCCAATCCACATTTCGTCTATGGATTTGAAGAATTTATTGTGGTATTCTTTTCCGCTTTCTCGAAGCACTTTGATGAACCCCAAATCTAAACGACGATACATCGGACTGCGTAAGGTGTGCGTGTATCTTGGGGTTTGCGGTGCGCCAAATGGAAATCCTCCGGTAACCACCAAATTCACTGTAACTCTGAAAGTAGGATCTTTAGGGAGGTAATCTTGGTAGAACATGGCAAAGCTGAAAAGCTGATCGGTTGGTCTAGGAATATAACCATGCCCATCTCCTTCGATGTTTTCTTCCACTCGGAATAGAGAGAGGGAGGCCCAGCTCTCAACTCCTTTTACAAACTCTCCATTAATGCGGGTGTCAAAACCGTATGCTCGTCCACGTGCTTCGTTTTGTGCAGAATAACGAATGCGGACATTATCCATTTCATACGGAATGAGATTGTACATGTCTTTGTAGTAAATCTCGTTGTTCCAAACGAAGTCGCGATTGAACATCTTGAAGGAATACGATCCGCCCACTACGTAGTGAACAGCAAGTTGAGCTCGGATATCTCGGTTGATCTCACCTTCCAAGTTTCTCATTTCTCGGTAGAATGCCGGCTGATGATAGAAACCACTGGCCGCTTTGAATAACCATCGCTTCCAGTGTGCAGGTCGCCAGCTTATGCTCGCACGTGGACTCACTGTAACTTGGTTGTTTAGCGACCAATGCTGACTTCTCACTCCGGTCGTGAGACGATATTGATGGGAGTCTGCTTCCCACGGAAGTACGTATTCCAAGTAGGCCGTAGATCGGAAACTGGCTACAGCTCCTCGAGTATCGTAGCTCTGGTAAATTTCCAGTTGATCTCTCGGGATGTATACCGTGTCATTCGGGCCAACAATTACCTGAGTGGGGCGGTGAGGAACCGCGTACCCCGCACTGTCGATGTTTTCCCATTCTTTGTAGCGGTCAACAATGTCTTCCCTTTGAATTCGTCCACCCCAATAGAGGCTGCCGTGTTCGAGGTGGTATACGCCTCGGTGACCCAAATTGAAGATTATCGCGTCTAGGGTGTTCCGTGCATATTGATGAAATCCTCCAATTCCTCGAACGGCTGCGATCTCTCCAAAGTCATCACTTCCCAAATTGGTGTTCAGGTCTCCTAGTCGGTATTGACCTATAACGTCAACAAATTCGGTTTCTACCGTTTGATAGGCCGACGTGTAAAAGCTGAGGTTTAAATCTCTGTTGGGTTTGTATTCTGTGCTGATGGCTCCGAATGCGGTGGTGTAATCGTAGTTCTCTTGCCCGTCGAAATAGACGGTAAGCTGCAATGCTTCTTGAAAGGAGCCAAACTGCGTATTACGTGTCCCTGGTTTTACGCGATAATCGTTCACGGCATAGTTTCCCAAGAAGTTAATTCGCCATTCGTCGTTCAGGTCGTAGCCCAAGAGAATTTGCGCATCAAAGAAGTTGGAAGTGAAGTCTCCATCGGTGTCTAATGCACCTAAGAGTAATCGGTTGGTGCGGTATCGAACTCCTCCAATGGCAGAAAGCCGACCATCTTTGGATTGTCCGCCTAATGCGAGTTGTCCTCCCAATAAACTCCCTTGAAATGTACCTTCAAATTCCTTGGGTTGCTTGTAGGTGATGTCGAGTACGGAAGACATTTTGTCGCCATAAATCGCACTAAACCCACCAGCGGAGAAGGAAATTTTATCGACCATCGCACCATTGACGAAGCTCAAGCCTTCCTGTTGTCCGGCTCTTACTAAGAATGGACGATAGACCTCAATTCCATTTACGTACACCAAGTTTTCATCAAAGCTTCCGCCTCTAACATTGTATTGTGAAGAGAGTTCACTTCTACCAACCACACCTGGCAAGGTTCGGATCAATCCTTCCACACCACCTTGTGGTCCTGAAAGCGAAGCGAGGTTTTTAGAGTCGATATCAACATTGGTGGGATCCGTGCGTCCTTCTGTAACGACGTCCACTTGCTGTAGAACGGCTCCAGATTCTATGAGAGTGAGGTTAACGGTGTAGGTGCCGGAAACATCGGGAATGTATACGGTGTCTGTTCTATAGCCCAGCCTACCTACAATGAAATACTCTGGTCGAGGAGAGGGAATATCCATTCCAAAATGGCCGCTTTCATCGGAATAGGCGGTTTGATTTCCCAAGGAAACTAGAGCGCGATCAATGGGTTCACCATCCGAGTTGGCGATGGTTCCTTCAATCCGTTGAGCAAAGCTGGCCAATGGAAGTAGGCAAAGAAGTAGAAGAAACTGCTTCATATTTAGTCGTCGAAGTCTCCTCGTTTGAGCGCTTGGAAGAATTCACCCCAAGCAAAAGGATTGGTGAGTCGACCTAGCAAAGCAGCACCACCATTCTCACCGTAATATCTCCCTTGGTTATAGAGCCCGTAATTCTGGGTTTTAATTACGTAATCTCCAATTTCGGCAGCGTCGTATCCCATTTCTGCAGCTCTGTCTTTGAGGGCTTGAATGGCGAGATTTCTCTGAGCGAGATCCATTTCTGTAGTAGGAAGGCTCATGGCTAAAAGTTCACGAGTGAGATTTTCTGGACGGGGCCAAGGGTATAGTGTGACTTCTGCGAGTTCGTGGGTAGCCCAATTCATCAGTACCACAGACAAATATCCCTCGCCCGTTAAACTGTCAGGTACCCATAGTTTCTGCTTGATGAAACTAAAATGACGGAAGACAATGGTGTCATTCGGACGAGCGGCAACGCTGAAAAATCCATCCATTCCGCTCAAAGTGGTTCCTTCTCTGCCTCGAACCGTAACCATCACATTGGGAATGAATTGGCGGGTAGAGTCGTTCGACATAACAACGCCCGAAACCTGAACCACGGGAATGGTGTCGGTTTGAGCGGCAGATACCAAAGCACTAAGGCTAAGGATGAGCGAGATATAGAGGTGAAGTCTTTTCATGTTGCATCAAAGGTAAACATTATCACTACTACGGCTTAACGCCTGTAAGTGAACGTGTATGTTAAAGTTGTTACATTTCCCCTATCATCCACGGCCTCAAATTTTAAGGTGTGATTGCCTGCAGAAATTCGATCGGTTAACTCTACACGTAGCAGATTGTTCTTGGCATCATAACTCATCAAATACCATTGGTCGTCTATGGTACAGGTGTAAGATTGAATTCCACTTAGATCATCTGAAATCTTCAATTGAATTTCGCTTCCACGAGATAATGTAGCACCATTGCTAACGCCGCGAATTACGCGAAGGCTTGGTGGAACGGAGTCGATCATTAGCGTATACGGTCCCATCGCTCGAACTTTTGCCTTGATTTCACTTCCCACTTTGCCATTCAAAATGTCACCATCCCAAGAATCAGGTCGGGTTAAATCATCATCAAGACTTACAACTACTACTTGATTTCGATACTTTTCGGGTACATCCGAAAGAGGGAGTTGAACATAAAAATGTTTGTGAACGGGGATAGAGCGTGTGCCTAAGCGATAGACGGGGCTATATCCATTGGGAATGCTTTCCAATTCTTCCAATGTGGTGGTTACATCTTCATACAAACACCCCGTTTCCATCTGGTAGGTAAAATTGCCAATAGATCCGAAGTTGGGTTGATCAAAGGCCAAAGTGGTTCCTTCTTGCAAGGGAGCAGGAGAGGAGGTGAGCGCTTCGCCTTGAAGGGTTCCCGTGAGAACCGTGGTATTGCCCGCAACATCTTTAATTTCCCATCTCAATTCGTAAGTAGAATCTGCCTGAACATCCACCACGCCATTGTTGTGGAGTGAGCGATAGGCCCGCAAGTGATTCCCAGGAAGAATCCACATTCTATTCACCTTATCATTACAACAGGAGTACAGGTCGTAATCCATGTGTGCATTGATGTATCGGGTTTCAGCAAAAGAGAGGCGCTCTACGATGAATTCCGCATTCTTCTCATCATTGACATATTGCGAAATGGAATACGGACCATTGGAATTCCAAGCACCGTCCAGCCGGTCGATGGTTTCAATAGAAAACCCAATAGGACCCAACCCACGTTGAGGCCATTTTATCGCATATTCTCCTTCTCTAATGGTTTTGAGAGAAAGAGAGGTGCGTGCATGGCGTTGGTTCAAGTGACCGTTATCGTCGAGTGGATAAGCGTAAATCGCATTAATGGTTGGTGCACGGTGATCGGGGACATCAAAACCAAAAAGGAGTGGATTGATGGGTTCCTCTGTGCGAGAGTCGCGAATTTCAAAGTGAAGATGAGGGCCACCACTTCCGCCCGAATTACCACTCAACGCGATAATATCTCCTTTGCTCACTGGAAATTTACCAGCAGGAGGGAAGAGATTTACATTGAACGATTCGCGATCGTATTGTTCTGATTCAACCCAATCTGCAATGTGTTCAGTAAAGCGCTGTAGGTGCGCATATACGGTTGTGTATCCGTTGGGATGTCGGATGTAAATCGCATTTCCATAGCCATAAGGAGAAACGGCAATTCGAACGATATGTCCGTCGGCTGCGGCACGCACGGCCAGACCTTCAACGCCATTGGTCTTGATATCAATACCCGCATGGAAGTGATTGCTGCGGAGTTCTCCGAAGGTTCCACTCAAGATGAGAGGGATGTCTAAAGGTTTTTGAAAGTAATCCCTAGGATAGTTTTGAGCAACGGTGATTAGGGTTAATAGGCTGAAAATGAAGCTTAAAGTGATTTTTTTATACATAGATGAGACCGTGCGGATTGTCTTTTTAGTTCCTCTTGTTAACGTTCAGTGCGGAAAAATAGTGGAAAACATTGTGTTCAACGTAGTCCTTCGTTACTTTTGCTCAAGACCGGAGCGTTAAAGCACTTCATGAACCAAGCTCTCCAACTATCTGAAAATGTTCGTCGTAAGCTAGAGCAATTGCTAGAGCGCTACGATGCTTTGAAAGCAGAGAATGCCGCGCTGAAATCGGCACTGTCTGAAATCAAAGCAGATAACGAACGCCTGAAAGTTGAGAACGGTGATTTAGAAGAGCAGCTTCGACAGGCGAGAATGGCTGGTGCACTGCGAGGATCTGATGAAGGAGCCGTAGAAGAAACCAAATCCACTCTTGCCGAGTTAGTGCGAGAAATCGATAAGTGCATCGCACTGCTCAACGCTTAGACCAAAAGGTCATGGAACAGACACTCAAGATAAAAGTCAACATAGCACAGCGCGTTTATCCTCTTACCATCCGAAGAGATGAAGAGGAGAGGGTGCGCAAAGCCGTATCCGCCATAAATGAGGCAGTAAAGCGCTTTGAGGAGCGATATGCCGTTTCAGACAAGCAGGATGTGTTGGCCATGTGTACATTGCAGTTCGCCACTCAGTTTCTAGCTCTTAAACGAGGAGAAGAAGGCGTGGTTGCACCATTGGAAGAAGCGTTGAAAGGGCTGGAAGCTCAGCTCGACGCAGTGTTATAGCAGACGTTCTTACCCATTATATGGGGTTTTACGATACCCCCGCACTGATGCATTTATTGTGCTAAACTCAACAGTTACATAATGTTGGGGTGTAACTCGGTATGGCTAGAGCAGGCCGCATGCTGACTTTACGTCGGTATTGTCTTCGGACAGCAGCGGAAGGTCGATCTATACTGGTCATCCCAGATCCTGTCTATTTTGGAGTTTAGACAGCAGCATCAGTGCGGGCTTTTTTTATTTAATACTATACTCACTATGGATAATTTAATAATCATCGGTCCAATTCTCGGCATAGTAGCCGGCTTTGTACTTGGGATGATTTTCTTCAACCTCAAGCTCAAGAAGAAAGGCTCAGCTATCATTGTTGAAGCCGAGAAAGAGGCTGAGTCCATCAAGAAGGATAAAATGCTTCAAGCCAAGGAAAAATTCTTGGAATTGAAGTCGGAACACGAGGCTCAAATTGCACGTCGAGAGGCGAAGATGCAAGAGCGCCACGATAAATTGAAATCGAGAGAGCGCACAGCAAGTCAGACGCTTGAGCAATCAAAGCGCAAGGAGAAAGATCTCGATCGTTTGAAAGAGCAGCTAGAACGCAAGCTCGAAGCAAATGAGCGCAAGGAGAAAGAGATTGAAAGAATGCACCGCCAACAAGTGGAGCAACTTGAAGTGATTTCTGGCTTGAGCGGTGAAGATGCGAAGCAACAATTGATGGAAGCACTCCGCGAGGAGGCGAAGACTGAAGCTGCTGCATCGATTGCGAATACCATTGAAGAAGCGAAACTAACAGCCAATCAAGAGGCGAAGAAGGTGGTGATTCAAACCATCCAAAGAACCGCTACAGAGCAAGCTATTGAAAATGCTGTGTCTGTATTCAATATTGAAAACGACGATGTGAAAGGTCGCATCATCGGTAGAGAAGGTCGAAATATCCGCGCTTTGGAAGCGGCCACAGGGGTGGAAATCATTGTAGATGATACTCCTGAAGCAATTATTCTTTCTTGTTTTGATCCCGTACGTCGTGAGATTGCTCGCTTGTCGATGCACAAGTTGGTAACAGACGGCCGTATTCACCCAGCGCGCATTGAAGAAGTGGTTTCGAAAACGCGCAAGCAGATTGAAGAGGAAATTGTTGAGATCGGTAAGCGTACGAGTATCGACTTGGGTATCCACGGACTTCACCCAGAGCTTATCCGCATGGTAGGCCGTATGAAGTACCGTAGCTCTTACGGACAGAACCTCCTTCAACACAGTAGAGAGGTGGCCAATATGTGTGCGATCATGGCATCGGAGTTGGGATTGAATCCCAAGCTTGCCAAGCGCGCAGGTCTACTTCACGATATCGGCAAAGTTCCGAGCGAAGAAACCGATTTGCCACACGCTATCTTGGGTATGCAATTAGCCGAGAAGTACGGTGAGAAACCCGAAGTGTGTAACGCAATCGGAGCGCACCACGATGAGATTGAAATGACTACCATGATTTCGCCAATCATTCAAGTGTGTGATGCGATTTCAGGTGCTCGCCCAGGTGCTCGTCGTCAGATTGCTGAGAGCTATATGCAGCGTTTGAAAGACCTTGAGAACCTCGCTATGAGTTTCCGAGGGGTTGAAAAGGCGTATGCCATTCACGCGGGTAGAGAGCTTCGAGTAATTGTGGGCAGCGAAAAGGTAGGAGATACCGATGCGGCTCAAATTTCTTTCGATATCACTCAGAAAATTCAGAATGAAATGACCTATCCAGGTCAGGTAAAAGTGACGGTTATTCGCGAGACACGTGCCGTAAACGTCGCCAAATAAAGCTCGAATGCGCATACTAGAATTGCACGACCTACGTGAGTTTTTATCATCTCCCAAAAAGGTGGTAATCACCAATCACATCAATCCAGATGGTGATGCGATGGGAAGTGCATTGGGCTTACAGCATTATTTGGAGAAGTCTGGCCATCAGGTTAGTGTTGTTATTCCGAATGATCCCGCTGATTTTTTAAAGTGGCTACCCGGTGCTGAATCTACAGTTAGTGCAGACTATCACACTGCACAAGCTGAACGCCTCTTCTCTGAAGCCGAAGTTGTATTCTGTTTGGATTACAACGCCATTGGCCGAGCAGGAGAACTGATCGCTCCGATGATTGAATCATCTGAGGCACGTAAAGTATTGATCGATCATCACCGAGAGCCCGAATCTTGGCCAGACGATATGTACTCGGATATTGCCAAAGGCAGTACCTGTGAGATGATTTACGATCTCATCGAGATGTGGGACGGTCAAGCAGATGTGGGTGAGGCTATTGCCACTTGTTTATATGTTGGGATTGTGACGGATTCGGGATCTTTTCGATTCCCGAGTACGAAGCCGAGCACGCACAAGGCTGCGGCATTTCTCCTTGAGCGCGGAGCGCGTCCAGAGCTTATTCACGAGCGTATTTACGATGTGAATACAAAGTCGCGCATGAAACTGCTTGGACACCTTTTAGATACCATGCAGTTCGTTGAAGACCGCGATATCGCCATTCTGCATCTCACTAAAGAGGTGATGAATAAGGTGGGTTATACAAAAGGAGACAGTGAGGGCTTTGTCAATTATGGCTTGAGTATGAAAGGCATGCGTATGTCCGTTTTCTTCAGAGAAGATGGAGATGTTTGCAAGTGTTCTTTCCGAAGCAAAGGCGAGCTCGACGTGAACCATTTTGCGAGAAAGTACTTTAATGGTGGTGGGCATTTGAATGCAGCCGGCGGACTCTTCCACGGAAATGCTGAAGAAGCCATTACCGCCGTGCGTGAAGCCATAGAAAAAGAGAATATATGAAGTATTTGATCCTAGTCCTTGGAGTTGTTTTCCTTCATTCTTGTCAGGGTGGATCAAATGTGGAACCGCCAGAACAAAACTTGACTCCAGCAGAGCATCGCGAAGCGCTCATCCAACAAAATGTAGAGCGCTTGCGCTTTGAACGTGAGATGCTTGAGGCATATTCGGATTCAAGCGGACTGGATTGGACACGAACCGGAACGGGACTTCAATACTACATTTACGAAAACGGGGAAGGAGCAAAAATTGAGGAAGAAGACATTATTGAGATGGATTATACCTTGACGCTCTTAGATGGTTTTCCTGTAAGCTCGAGTGCAGAGAGTGGTCCGTTTATGATGCGGGTTAACAAAGACAACGACGCGGTATTGGGCATGCATGAAGCAACTTTATTGTTGCACAAAGGAGATTCTGCAGCAATTTTGATTCCTTCGCATCTCGCATGGGGAATTGCTGGAGATATGGATAAAATTCCACCGATTACTCCGGTTCTTTATCACGTTCGAATTCACGATTAAACAATTAAAACAAAGGCGATATGAAGTTCATTCAATTGTTGGGATTAGCGGCGATTATGTCGTTCGCAAGTTCTTGCAAGAGTTCATCAAATGAGGTGAGCATCAATGAGAATAAGGTGGTATTGACAGATGGTCTTTACGCGAAGATGTCTACTACCAAAGGAGACATTCTTATTAAATTGTACTATGATGCAACTCCAATGACGGTTGGATCATTCGTCTCTCTTGCCGAAGGAACCAACGAATTGACAACAGTGAAAAAGGGAGAGCCTTACTTCAATGGCCTAACCTTTCACCGTGTGATTGCAGATTTCATGATTCAAGGCGGTGACCCTCAAGGGAACGGCAGTGGTGGGCCAGGTTATCAATTCCCTGATGAATTTGTAGACACACTAAAGCACACCAGCTCTGGGATTCTTTCCATGGCTAATGCAGGTCCTGGTACCAACGGTTCCCAGTTCTTCATCACAGATACAGCTACCAGATTCCTTGATAACAAGCATGCCATCTTTGGTAAAGTTGTAAACGGAATGTCCGTGGTTAGAGCAATTGCACGTGTTGAAAAAAGTCAGGGTGATAAGCCTAAAACGGCGGTTGTTATTGATTCGGTTCGCATTATCCGCATTGGTTCTGATGCGAGAAAGTTTGATGCTTTCGCTGCATTGCAAGCGGGAATGGAGAAGGCAGAAGCAGATAAAGTAGCGGTGAATGAGGCACGTGCTGAAGATGCTCAAGCATTCTTAGATACCTACACTTGGTTGCAAGACGGTGAGTCTTCTGAAGATGTATTCAAAGGACTTTTTGCCGATTGGACGAATCAAATGCAAACAACTCCTAGTGGTTTGGGTTACATCGTTCTAGAAGAGGGAACAGGTCCACAAGTGGAAGCCAACGAATTCGTAATTGTAGATTACACTGGGTACTTAGCAGAGAATGGTAAGTTCTTCGACAGTTCTTACGAATCTATTGCCAAGGCCATTGGTACTTATGATCCTCGTCGTCCTTACGAAGGATTCCAAATCATGTCTGGCCCGTCTGGTCGTGTGATTGAAGGATGGAAAGAGGGCATCATGCTCTTCAAGAAAGGAACCAAGGCTAGATTGATTATTCCACCTAGCTTGGGTTACGGAGCTCAAGGTGCAGGTGGTGTTATTCCACCAAATGCAACTTTGGTATTTGACATTAACATTGCTGAATAAGAAAGATGAACAAACCGGGAATCTACGCTACCATAGAAACGCCTAAGGGTAAGATTGTAGCGGAACTTCATTACGATAAAACTCCACTTACCGTAGCAAACTTCATTGGTTTGGCCACAGGTGAAATAGAGAATACTGCAAAAGGTAAAGGGGAGCCGTACTACGACGGACTCAAGTTTCACCGCGTAATCGCTGATTTCATGGTGCAAGGTGGAGATCCTACGGGAACAGGTGCAGGTGGTCCTGGTTACCAATTTGCCGATGAGTTCCACAAAGACCTCAAGCACAGCGGACCAGGGAAATTGAGTATGGCGAATGCTGGTCCGGGTACGAATGGATCACAATTCTTTATCACCCACGTCGCTACAGATTGGCTAGACAACAAGCACTCTATCTTTGGAGAGGTGATTGAAGGTCAGGATGTAGTGGATGCCATTGAGCAAGGTGATACCATGGATAAAGTGACTATTACTCGTGTTGGTGAAATGGCAGAGTCGTTTGATGCTGCTGCGGTTTTTGCGGGAGTTATGGAAGCCAAGCTCAAAGCGGAAGAAGAAAAGCGCAAGGCAGAAGCGGATGCTTTGAAGGATCTTACCCAAGGCATGAAGCGCACTGAAAGTGGTCTTTACTACAAGATTTTGAAGGAGGGATCAGGAGCAAAACCGACGAAAGGTCAGCTTGTTTCTGTGCATTATACCGGAAAATTGAAGAATGGAAAAGTATTCGATTCTTCACATTATCGCAACGAGCCAATTCAGTTCCCAGTGGGAGTAGGACAAGTCATTCCAGGATGGGATGAAGGCATCATGCTCTTGGAAGAGGGGACTCGTGCAAAATTGGTGATCCCAAGTGAATTGGGGTACGGTGCACGCGGAGCTGGTGGAGTTATTCCACCGAATGCGACCCTTATCTTCGAAGTAGATCTCGTAAAGATTCTTTAAATAGAATTGAAGATAAAATAGAAACCCCGGCAGTTGTCGGGGTTTTTTTGTTGAGAGGTAAGAGTGTTGACGCTTGTGATTACGCAAACGAAGTACCATGCACTACGCCGTTTAGAGCACAAGTCTATCCCATTGATTATTTTAGACTTAAAATTTGTCCATTGAAGCGATTACTATTCATCCTTTTCTTGTTGTCTGCGTTTGTGTCTGTCGGACAGAAAAGTGAAGTTCTGATTGGTGTTGGACTTTCATCTCACGGAGGAAATACGCCTGCGAGTAGTTCCTATCAAATTACATCCAGTAATGGAACCAGTGGCGTGGGGCAGTTGTATAGTGGACTTAAAGGACGAGGTGTACTTTCCGTACTTGCGGGCTATGCGCACAGGCTGTACGATCATAAGCCGTTTTTCATTTATAGCGAAGCTAGGTTCACGTATAATAACGGTACAGTTTCTCCAGGTCCCTATTCCATCAATGGAGAGTTCATCTTCTTTCCAGAAGAGAATTTTCACACCCTCTATTTTGAATTGGGCGTTAGATTCAAGGGCGATTTTGGCGGAGATGAAAATTTGGGCTGGAATATTCAAGCCATGCCTTTCCTAAGTTATTTCGCTTATGATGCCTGGCCAGCGGTATCTTACGATGGTGTGGAAGTGGATATGAATGGCATTATCACCAATGAATATTACAACCGATTTACGTATGGAGTAAACTTACGGTTTGGATACGATTGGGAAGAATTTGGACTTTATGTCAATCTAGATCGTTGTGGGAACCACTATCAATTTGAGGACAATGTTGTCTTTAATGGTTCTCGCGATAATCGCTCTTACATTTCGGCTGCTTACAAGTTCTAACGGACTAGCCAGTCGGTTCATTTGGCGTAGGGTATCACATTTAAAATGTGCTTTATCGATTGCAGTCGGGCATGTGTTTTCTCATCTGCATCGATGCGTATCCAAGGCGCGTGTTCGGAACTCGTGTCGTTGAGCATCACTTCTTTGTACTTGGTGTATTCGTCCCAAAGTTCTTGAGCCTTAGCATCCACCGGCGTCATTTTCCAGCGCTTGAGCGGACTGCTCACGATATCGTCAAATCGTCGCTTTTGCTCCTCTTTACTGATGGAGAAATAGAATTTGATGAGGAAGGTATTTGAATCGATTAGCATGCGCTCAAAGGCGTTTACTTGCGACATAAAGATGTTGTATTCCTCAGGTGTACAGAATCCATTCACAGGTTCAACAACCGCTCGGTTGTACCAGCTTCTATCAAAGAAAACGATTTCTCCCGGTTTTGGGAGATGGTTGATATATCGCTGAAAGAACCACTGGCGACGTTCGTCTTCGGTGGGTTTGTCCAATGCGATAATTCGGAAGTGCCGCGGGTTGATGTGCTTGGTAATCCTGCGAATCGCTCCACCTTTTCCTGCCGCATCTCTACCTTCAAAGATCACCACAACTTTTTGTCCCGTTTCAATCACCCAATTCTGGAGCTTGATCATCTCTTCTTGGTATTCGCGAAGCTTCATTTCATACTTCACTTCACTCAATACCTTATCAATTTGAACCTCTCGCTTTTTGAGCAAGGTATAGAGGCCTACTTTTGTGTTCAGTAGCTCAACTTCCTCGGCAGATAGTTTTGAATTTTTCATGGCTTAGATGTCAATTTGAACGGCACTTCTGTGGTAGCGAATGATGACGTTAGGATCGGGGAGAAGCTCAATTCCCGATTCTCCTTTTCCCTCGTATTCAAACTGAGACAATACATAGCGCAAACTTTCCAATCTCGCTTCTCGCTTGCTGTTGGTTTTGACGATAATCCAAGGCGAAAAGTTCGTATGAGTTCGGTTAAACATTTGCTCTTTGTAATGTGTGTATTCATTCCACAATTCCTGCCCCTTCATGTCAACCGGACTAAATTTCCATCGCTTAAGCGGATTGGCCATTCTGGAATCGAATCGGCGCTGTTGCTCTTTCTTTGAGATGGAGAACCAGAACTTAATCACCTTAACATTGTCTTCGTAAAGGAGGTGTTCAAATTCTGATACCTGAACCATGAACTTCTGGTATTGGTCTTCGGAACAAAATCCCATGACCGGCTCAACAACCGCTCTATTATACCAGCTTCTGTCGAAAAACACAATCTCACCTGGGTTGGGAAGTTCCTTGATGTATCGTCTGAAGTACCACTGCCCCTGTTCTACTTCCGTGGGCTTAGTGAGGGCTACAACCCGAGAAGATCGCGGGTTCAAGTGCTCCTTGAATCGTTTGATGGCTCCACCTTTACCTGCGGCATCTCTGCCTTCAAAGATGATGGCCACTCTCATTTTGTTTAGAGCAATCCACTTTTGTAAACTCACCAATTCCGACTGCAAGAGATTGAGTTCTTTCTCGTATCTGATCTTTTGTAAGGCCTTATCAATAGGGATGTGATTAGCCTTGGCGATATCCATCAGTTCACCTCTGGATTGTGCGTTCTCAAGGTGCTCTGCTGTAAATTTCTTCGTCATTGGGATAGTCCGTATGGAAATGTTCCTACAAGTCTAATGAATCTAATGGTGATATGCGTAGATGGATGTCTAGCAACTCGAAAGGAGACAGTTCCGAAATGAACTAAATTGTTAAAAAGTAAAATAGAGCTTGACTTTTTGTGAAATAAATATTTACATTTGAAGCAACTACTAACCATTTGATTTATCAATTCGAATCATTGGTTTATGTGTAAGTCCAATCTATTTACGGGATTAATCTTCGGCTCTATCATCTCTATCTCTGCTTATGCGCAGATTTATGTGCCGAATAATCAGATTTCGGGTTCTTCCGGAAAGTCAAACGTAGGAATCGGCATTTCCTCTCCAAGTTCAAAATTACAGATCTCTATTAATCAAAGTATTGGCGCGGTTCAATTAAATACGGCAAGGGTAGAAGGGCCGTCATTGGGTGGTAGTCTGTACACCCAGAGTCCATTTGCCCTTGCTGTTGCTTTGAAGACGAAGGCGTTAAATGGTGGTGTTTCTACCTCATAGGTGGGGTGTTGAGAATTGGATATGTCAGCAAAACCAAGGGGCTGGTTGGTATCGTCCATTCTTCAAATCATGCACTGGATGGAATCAACGGTCTTTACATCAAGGTTGCCAATTTTTGTAGCACCTAAATGATGTCTGCCTGTAGACTTCGGCTTTCGATGATCGTAAGATTTCGAAGTGAGTCGTGAATTGGCTGAAGTAGAATGTGATGACCTAAGTACGCGTATCATCATCATCAAACAAATTCCCCAAGAAGGAGATGAAGGGGTAGCGTATAAATGGACCAATGTATTGTAGAATATGAGAGCGACGAGAGGATTAAAAATTGTTGTTTCATTAGTTTTCAGCTTTTTGAGTTGTGCGGGCAATGCTCAAATGGAAGGCGGAAGATTAGGTGTATATTTCAGCTCAGAACTGGGAATCCCCGTCAAATTCAATTCAAATTCGCCTCCTTCTAGTTACATCCAATGGTCAGCGGGCTTCTTGTACGCCAAATCTCCAAGGGCTCATTTTGGCCTCGGATTTTCTGCCATCCAGTCATTTAACGGGTACCGTGGTGAATTGCTGCAAGACAATTTTTTAGGATTGGATGTGAACGGCAATTTTCTTGTAGGACAAAATTGGTTTTTAGGCCTCGGTTTCAAGATGTCCTTCATGCGGATTGATCGGTCCAATGGTTCAAACTCCGGTGCAGGCTTGGGCTTTCGGAACCCCTTGCTGGTTTGTTCAAATATTCAGCGTGTATTCAACTTTGGAAGCTTTGGT
The DNA here is from genome assembly GCF_008933165.1 of Phaeocystidibacter marisrubri. Classification (NCBI taxonomy): domain Bacteria; kingdom Pseudomonadati; phylum Bacteroidota; class Flavobacteriia; order Flavobacteriales; family Phaeocystidibacteraceae; genus Phaeocystidibacter; species Phaeocystidibacter marisrubri. The sequence continues at coordinate 1,394,609 of NZ_WBVQ01000001.1, read as the reverse complement.
ATTCAACCTTCCGCTGGTTTAGGTCTTTCTGCATTCAGAGGCGAATCTCCTACAGTGTTTCCGTTTCCAACCGTAGGGGGCAGACTTATTTATTTGTGATGTTAACCTCTTTCTGTGACTTAGTAATCTTTAAATCAATTTATATGAAAGCATCGTTTTTAATCCTTGCAACATCCTTAAGCATGTTTGCTTTTGGACAATCTAATCCATCCAGTGTGGTTCACATTCCGGCGACGGGGAAGTCATATGTTGTGAACAATTTAATTCATGAAACAGATGGGTCTTACACCTTGGAAAATCCTTCTGAGGTTGATCCTCTCATCACGGGCGATGACCCTACCGTCATTCGAGGAACTTTTGATGATGATGAAGTTCGAGCTGGTGGGATCAATATCAGATGTAAACCCACAACAGCCGTTTGTTTCACTATAGGAAGGATGCCTACACAAGAGGAGGTCGATAACAATGGAAAGAAGGCTATTGTGTATGTAAATGATGGGAATCACACTGTTGTAGCAGCAGATCGGTTAGAAGAACATGAGGGGAGTGTGGATATGATGGGACATGGAGTTGTCTTTCAAGATCCGAATATAGGTAAACAGCTAGAAGCTTTAAAGACTTTTGATGAGACCTATGGAATAGACACGGAGACTCGTCTAAAAGTATATCGCGGTATTTTCTATGGACTTGAGGACATGGGTGGTGGAAACTACAGAATCCAATGTGCAGGACAATACTCTATTTGTGCCGTTTTAATTGAACGTGGGGAAGCATAATTATGAAGCACATTTATATCCTATGGGCAAGCATGTTACTGTGCTTGCCCTGTTTTTCGCAAACCTATTACATCGCTCTATCAGGTACCGATTGCTATGCGTGTGAGGTCAATTTAAATGAACTAGCAACGACCTGTTTATCGGATGCGGAATTGACGTATGTTTTTCCTGAAAGTTTCAAAAGTGATAGACATTGGTCGAAAGATCTGAAGGAAGCCTATCAACCCCATATTTTCAACGATTCCCTTATGAATGTCCTCACGGGCGGAAGTCCACTGAGCATGTTGGGATGTGTGAAAGATGGAAGAATCACGGACCGTTTCATTGTTAAACAAATGCGCTGCAGCGATTTGCAGATCGAAATGGACACTCTTGATTTCAATACCTACATGACGGGGATTGATTCTGATATCAGTTACTACAAGGAGAAGTTTATGGTCATTGAAAATGGTCATGCGGTTTATGTGGCCAGTTCCGATGGAGAGGTGGAATGGAGCTTTACGGAAGAGATGTTGCTCAACAACTTGGGAGTTACACTCTCTCAATTGGGACTTACAGAAGAGCAAGTGGCTCACAATCTAGTCGACTCTACATTGCTCAAAACGGAAGCTAAGCCATTTACGTTTTGCGCTGCCATTGGCCATGAGCATCGCATGAGAATTGCTGGTTCTGCACTGGTAGTAGAAAGGGATAAGGACAGTCCTAAAACTCTGTTTTTAGTTCAGAAGCAGTTCATTCTAGATTACGATCGTTCAAATGAGTCTATAAAGATCATATCCTTGCCGAATTCACCTCCCGGTGTAGAGGATGCATACTACTCAATGTACGGGTCGAAGTTTGTTTCCTTTGATTCCCTTCTAGTCAAGAACGCTACCTATGTAAATGATGATGCCTACGGCTTACTACTCATGGATGATGCGATGAATGTGGACTATCGTCGTGCGCCGCCTATCCGTTCTTATCGAATGGTAAATGGGATACGCTACGGTGAACCTATCATGTATCAATACCTTAGCGGTGAGCTATTTGTGCATTCGCCGTATGAATCTAGACTGGTTAGTTATACTGGGGATACATTAAAGATCGATACCCACACTGCACAAGAGGTTTTGGGGGATACTGCGTTGTGGATGGAAGTGGTGATCGCAGATGGTGATCAACTCATCCCATTCTACAACTCAGAAGAGAATGGACTGGTTTATTTTGATAGGATGCATCCCGTGCAAGTGAGTACCTCGAGGTGTGAATACTTGGGAAAGGATGAATCGTATTGGTACTTCCACAAGTACAGTCTTTCGGGAACCGTTATTCGATACAAGCACCATTAATCACCACCAAGGTTTTGAATTTCCATCATTTAAGGTGTTGATAGCTCCTAGCTTCGGAAGCTGATATTGCAGATTTTCAGCATTTGCATGATCTATAAACCTCTCCACGGGTTCAGTCCACGGATGTAAGGCTAGGCGAAATCCACCCCAGTGGTATGGAACGGCTTTGTTGGATTGAGATTCAGTGGCTGCTTGAACGCTTTCCTCTGGAAACATGTGTATTGGGCGCCATTTTTCGTTGTATTGACCACACTCGGTAAAGCAAATGTCAAATGGCCCCAAGCGTTTACCCACTTCCTCAAAATGTCCAGCATACCCTCCGTCACCGGTGAAATACACACTCTCTTTGGATGTTTTCAACACCCAACCACCCCAAAAGGATTTGGCTCTATCGGTAGGTCCTCTTCCCGCGAAGTGTCGGGATGGAGTGAAGGTCAGTTGAATGTCACCTAAAGTTGCATCATCCCACCAGTCCATTTCGGTTATGGAAGATGGAGAAATACCCCAGCGCTCCAAGTGTCGTCCAACTCCTAAAGCCACATACCAGTGTCCCACCTTTTGTTTGAGTTTTTGAATACTCGCATAATCGAGATGGTCGTAATGATCATGTGTATAGAGGACGGCATCTAAGTTTGGCCAATGATCGATAATATCTAGTGTATTCTCGCTAAATCTCTTCGTTCGCATGGGGCCGATAGGAGCAGCATCAGGTCCCATCATGGGGTCGATGGCAAAGGTGATACCGTTCATCTTCATCAGGAAAGCACTGTGGCCATACCAGATGTAGGTGAACTCAGATGTGGATTGAAAGGAGTGGAGGTCGAAGGCGGCAATAGGTAGAGGAGCCTCCGGTTCTCGGTTCGCATCTTTCCTAAATTGCTCGCGAATGAGTTTCGGCATGTCTTTCACGCTGAGGTCCATGCTTGTTGGAACAGCGTTGACAAATTTCTTCCCATTCCAATGGGGGGAATTGGAATACTCCTCAATGTGACTGCTGGTTAGCTTTCCTCCAAATTGACGATTGTACTTGAAATAGGCGAGTATTCCGAGCAGGGGGAGTCCAATAAAAATAAGGGCAATCATACTGTTAGCCTTTCACCGTGCTTCGCTTGGATTCGAGTTCTATCATCACATCGCGAAGACGTGCTGCTTCGATGAAGTCCAAAGATTTGGCAGCCTTTTCCATGCTCTTGCGCGTGTTATTAATGGCTTTTTCCAAACTCTCTTTGGTTTCATAAATAATGCGAGACTCACTCAAATTCACCTGATCCACTTGATCCATTACAGTGCTCTTGGCTGTAGAGCTTCCTGCGAGAACAGAATCTATGCTTTTCTTGAGTGCCTGTGGCGTTATGCCGTGATCGAGATTGTATTGGTGCTGCGTTTCACGACGACGTTCGGTTTCCTCAATGGTGCGTTTCATGCTGTCGGTAATTTTATCCGCATACATGATTGCCAAGCCGTTTACATTTCGCGCCGCTCTACCAATGGTTTGAACCAAACTACGCTCACTGCGAAGGAATCCCTCTTTGTCGGCATCCATAATGGCCACCAACGATACTTCTGGGAAGTCGAGTCCTTCGCGCAGCAAGTTTACACCGATAAGCACATCAAAAATGCCCAAACGCAAATCGCGCATGATCTCTACGCGTTCCAAAGTATCTACATCACTATGGATATATCTACATCGCACTCCATATCGCGTCAAATACTTGGTGAGTTCCTCCGCCATACGCTTGGTGAGTGTGGTTACCAGTACGCGTTCATCGATCTCCGTGCGCTTGTTGATTTCCTCCATTAGGTCGTCAACCTGACCTTCACTTGGGCGAACCTCAATGCGAGGGTCGAGTAGACCAGTAGGACGAATAAGTTGTTCCGTGTAAACCCCACCTGTTTTTTCAAGCTCGTAATCTGCAGGAGTAGCCGATACATACAGAACTTGATTTTGAAGCATTTCAAATTCTTCAAATTTCAATGGGCGGTTGTCCATTGCTGCAGGAAGACGGAAGCCGTATTCTACCAGATTTTCCTTTCTAGATCGGTCGCCACCATACATAGCGCGAACTTGAGGAATGGTCACGTGACTCTCGTCAATCACCATCAAGAAATCATCGGGGAAGTAGTCGAGAAGACAGAAGGGGCGGGTTCCTGGCTTTCTGCCGTCTAAGTATCGGGAATAGTTCTCAATTCCAGAACAGTAGCCCAATTCGCGTATCATTTCTAAGTCGAACTCCGTGCGCTCTTGAAGTCGCTTTGCTTCCAATGGACGTTGTTCATTGCGGAAGAATTGAATCTGATCCATCAGATCGTCTTGGATCATATGAATGGCCGAATTCAATTTATCCTTACCTGTAACAAAGATGTTTGCAGGGAAAATTCTGAGGTTGTCGAACAATTCAATTCTCTGTCCTCCATCGGGTTCCCAACTCTCTATCCTTTCAATCTCATCTCCCCAGAAGTGAATTCTATAGAAGATGTCGGCATAAGCAGGGAAGATGTCAACAGTATCTCCCTTCACACGGAAGTTTCCTCGTTTGAACTCCGCAGTAGTGCGGGAATAGAGACTGGAAACGAGCATGTGGAGGAACTGATTCCGAGGAATGACGGTTCCCACGCCAATTTCAATAATCGAATTATTGAATTCTTCTGGGTTACCAATACCGTATAGACAACTCACGGAAGCCACCACCAGTACATCTCGTCTACCCGAAAGTAGAGAAGAAGTGGTACTCAATCGCAGCTTCTCAATTTCATCATTGATGCTGAGGTCTTTTTCGATGTAGGTTCCAGAAGTAGGGATGTAGGCCTCAGGCTGATAGTAGTCGTAATAACTCACAAAATACTCCACGGCATTGTGAGGGAAGAACTGTTTGAACTCCCCATACAGCTGTGCCGCGAGTGTTTTGTTGTGACTTAATATTAGGGTAGGGCGTTGAACTTCTTGGATGACATTGGCCACCGAGAAAGTCTTACCCGAACCTGTAACCCCTAGTAGGGTTTGAAACTTTTCACCGTTGAGAATCCCTGAAGCGAGTTCTTTAATCGCCTGAGGTTGATCTCCCGTGGGCTTGTACTCGCTTTCAATTCTAAATTCCATTCTTATTCCTCCGTTCCTTCTTCGTCGATTTTATTGAGTAGACGAAGTTTGTCTTTAAGCAGCTCAATCTGTTCTTTGTGGCGGTCAATGTTCTTTTGCGCCTCACGTACTAACGGATTTTTCGGATCGCTGTTCGCAAAGAAGCCCATGTTATTTTCAAGTTGGCGAAGTTCTTTTTCAGCTTCGTCAATCTTTCTTCTCAACTGGTGGTATTCTTTGTCCATGCTTCGCTGATCTCCGTCTTGCGCAATGTGGTGCAAGCGATTTTCAAAGCGAATCATAGCGCTCTCTTTCTTATCGATTTTCAGGGCGCTAAAGTGCTTGTCGAGAATAGCATTGAATTCGCCTTCGATATCTTTTTTAGCTCGAGGGACAGAACCCAGTGATTTCCATTCTTCAATAAAGCCTTTCAAGGCATCTACACCGCGGTCAGCCGCAACAGGATCAAAGGCTTTTACCTTTTCAAGCAGCTCTGTTTTCTTGGTATAGTTGCCTTCGTAAGCGGCATCTTGTTCAGAATTCTTATCCTTTAATCGCTCAAAGAACTGATTACACGCGGCTCTGAATTCGTTCCAGATCTTATCGCTTTCTGCGCGAGGTGCAAAACCAATGGTCTTCCACTTGCGTTGAAGAGCTTTTAGTTCATTGGCAGCTTCCCGCCAATCGGTGCTGTCTTTTAGCTCAATTGCTCGATCTAATAGCGCTTTCTTCTTGTCTAAGTTCTCGCGTTGTTCTCGCTTGAGCTCTTTGTAGAAGTTGTTCTTGGTTTTATTGAAGTTGCGGTTGATGTCCGAGTAGCGCTCCCATAATTCGTCGTTACCTGGAAGGTGAATTCTACCGAGTTTCTTGAAGGCATCTCTCCATTCATTCATTTGTTGAATGGCCTTTTGCCAATCGCGGTGCGACTTAATTTTACTCAAGTCCATGGCCGCCATTTGGTCTACATACTCCGCTTTCTTTGCCAATCGTTCTTCGCGCGAAGTCTTTAATCCTTCGTAGTACTTGTGACGCTTATCGTGAATGAGTTTGGTCGCTTCGCTAAACTTCTCCCACATGGCATCGCGAATATCGCGTTCCACGGGACCAATTTCCTTCCAGCTCTTGTGGAGGCGCTGTAGGCTTGCAAACATTTCAGGATTTACTTCGCTTCCCGCTAATTTCTCAGCTTCGGCAATCAGCGCTTCCTTGGCAGCTTGATTCTTTTTAAAGTCGAGTTCACGAAGTTCATTGCTGATACGCAAGAAATCGTAGAACTGATCTACATGGAAGTGGTAATTGTTGTAGAGGTCGCGAGATTCTGCTCTAGGAACAGGACCGGTATCTCTCCATCTGTCTTGAAGTTCGCGGAATCTCTTGTACTTCTCCTGAGCAGATCCTTCTGCACCCGGAATTTCTTTTACCGCGTCAATAATGCTGCGCTTAACGTTCAAGTTGTTTTGGAGTTGTTCCTCCAATTGCTTGCGTGCATTTCTTCTTCTCTCTTTGTAGGTAGAGTAGAAGGTGCGGAACTTTCTTCGGTCCGCTTGGTCGTATTGAAAGTCGATTTCTACACCACCATTGGCTAGAAACTCTTCCTTTTTCTCGTTGCGCTCTTCATCCAATCGCTTCAAAAGCGCTGTTCGAATCGCTTCAATGTGGTTTTTCGCCGACTTTAAATCGTCGTGCTTTGACCAATGTTCAGCGGCAGCGAGTAGTTTTTCGTTGCTTTCATGATCGTAATCAGGTAGCTCATCATGTTGACCTTCGTATTGGTCATCCTCTTCGTGCTCGTCGGTATGAAGATCTTCTTCGTGATCATCATCTTCGTCCTCCTCCTCGTTCTTCGCATCCTGAGCGACTTCCGCTTTCTCTTCTGGAGCGGTAGCCTCAACCGTTTGATCTTCTGATTCTTCAGATGGTGTCTCTGAAGTTTCAGCCGTTTCACCTAAGGCATCCGCTTTAGCTTCAGCTTGTTCGTTCGCACCTTCAGTAGAAGGAGTTTCAGGAGTTTGTTCAGACGATACCTTTTTGTTCTCGTCGTGTTCCAATTCAGACATGTTGTAATCTTTCGTAGTACGGTGAAAAGATAGGGAAAGTGGGGGAAGTGTGAAAGGGAAATTTAGGACCGATTCGGATGCATGGCTTTCATCCTTCTTGAAGTTCTTGACGTTCATGATAGTGGAGGATGGATATCTCTATCCTGTTATTTCCAAAACTCCCACCACCGTTTGTGTTCAACGATGTGTACATCACCTAGAAGCCCCATATACTGTGCTGTACATTCCATGTTGATGAACGTACCTTTATATTCATTTGGGGCAAAAATCAACTTAATACCATCATATCCATACGAAGTAAACTTCAGTGTAAAACCGTTCTCAACAAGCTCTTCTGAAATTGCGAGTTCGAAGTCGCCATCAAAATTGGAAGCAGTCTTGTATTCGGTGTTCTCCACTGTGATATATACTTGGAACAATTTCTCACCAGTCTCTTTATCGGAAACATTTCCTCGAAGAATTATCTGATTCTTGTTTGTCACCTCCACCACTTTCAAAGTATCGCTGTCGTGAATGGTATCTGTTGGAGTTGGTGTAATGATTTGACTTTCAGCAGACGAGGAAGAGGCGAGCGCTAGGGTTGTGGCGAACACGGATATCCACCTTTTAGAGGATTCATCGTGTCGTTTGTATGTTCGGTTGAGTTGATCGGGACGAAATCGTCCACACACCTTTTCATTTTCAATGGCCGATAAGATTTGAGCGTCTGTGTATGAAGTGAAATCGCGTATGACTTTATCGCATTGATCACAGTGTCGCCCATCCGCTTGTGGCGTCATTTCACTCCACTTCTGACTACATGGATCTGGAATTTGAAGGGTGTAACGTTTGTTCATGAGAGAGGGCTTTGTCATATAACGAATCCGGGGAAGGGAGAGTTGGAGCATAGTCTATAGACAACAGGCTCTAGGCTTCAGGCCCAACGGTATACTGCAGATGTCCTCCCAAACACCAACGACTCTCACCGCTCATCTCTTACCACTCACCTCTCATTCCTATTATACCTCCCCGTTCTTTCTTGAGAGGTTCTTCTCGGATTTTCCTCTTTTCTAGAAGGGGAAAGGCGGTCTTCTTTTTGGGGTTTTTCGATCGCAGGTGAATGGTATTCTTTTTCTGCGGATCTAGGTTTCTGTTCTTCGCTCTTTCTTGACTTTTCCTCTCTGATCGTTGAAGTTGATGCCGAGGCAGCCGGATGAGTGTCTGTCTTTAACAGTTCAACATCGGGCTTCATCGAGGCAGTGGGAGCCGTTTTCGAAGCGGTTGGCTTATTCCCCACTTCATTTAAAAGAAGTAGTTCATGTAACTTGTATCGATCTGCATAGTAGGTTCCTCCAATGGATAGTTTACTTATCGTGAAACCGCTCAAGAAGAAAAAAGCAAATACTCCCGTGAATCCATTAAATCGCGAAGCGAAGAATAGAACGAATATGAGGAATACGGAGTAAAAGAGAAGGGTGAAAGGAGAGGCCTTGTAGTGAAGATCAACGTATGTAATACCATTGTACGAATACACGTTTCCCTTGATTTGTGGATGTGCTTTTTTCTTCTTTTTGTTGACGCTAGGCATCGTAATCTTGAACGAATTGAAAGTATACGTTCCCATAAACATCTTTTCAAGATTGTCTGTGTTTAGGGCGATTTCCAAATCGGTCATTTCTGTGGTGTTGGCCGCAATAAGCTGATGTATATCCTCTACAGATAAGGAGCTTGTGGCCGTATATTTTTTGCTTAATATCATATCTAGTTCGATGAGCGAGATTCGATATGAACAATATCCGAAACATCTTCATTTTCTCAGGTGTCCCGCACGAATTTTCTGAACATTCGCATTCATAGAGTGACGAGCAATGTTTCGAAAGATCCACCCTCTAATCGGGTTGAGTGCTTGTTTGTGGATTTGATAGAACTCGTCGGGTGAGTTAAACAGACCAAAATCTGCATTGATGCCTTTTGCTTGAATATAGGTGTGGTTTTCGGCCCAATCGATCTCTGGATTTGACAAGTTTTCAGTGTATGCACCATAACCACAGAATTCTCCTGGTTGTGCTCCAAAGCACCTTTGCAACTGTGACAAGTAATCACGATCTAAAATGACGCCTTCTAAGTGGTTCCATTTCCCTTTGTATTCTACTTCAACCCAAGTGTGTAGAATGGAGGTAGGTGATAGGAGATACCATATTCCCGTAATGGCTCCTTTTTGCAGAGCTTTGTGAATCGTAAATCCATGCAGTCGGCAAGGAATGCCAACCCCGCGCAACAGAGCCATCAACAGCGTTGATTTGGTGTTGCATTGTCCATATCCATCTTTCAGAATGGTAGAGGCGGGCAGGGCATCGTCTACATTGTACCCGAACACAATCTCATCTCTAACAAAATGATAGATGGATTGGATTTGGTCTTTCACGGAAAGATTTTTCCAACCTCTTTGGTCGATCAATTGTTGTAGAGAGGGATGATTGAAATCGAGTAGCGGCGTGTTCTCAACGAGTGTTTTCATGTTCTTTGTTTGGTACAAAGCTCCACACGTTCGAATTGAAAAACTTGAATAAACGAGCTGAATTATAGTCCTCTTCCCCCGTTGAAAGATTGAATTTGTCGCGGACTAAACCCAAAGGTGTCCGTAAAAGTTCGACTGAGATGAGCGCTGTCAGAGAACCCCACTTCATGAGCAATTTCGGTGAGTGAGAGTTTGCCAAAGAGGGGAGCGGCCGCAACTATTTTCATCCACAGTAAGGCTCTGCGGTAGGTTTGCCACGTTTGCTCGGTAAAGAGGTGTTGGAAACGGCTTGCGGAGAGGTGAACGTGCTGCGCTACCTCGCCAATGGGAACGGATCGATACGATTGTCCTTCTAAATAGTTTAGGGCATCTTCAATTCTAGAATCTCCCCCATGAACGTATCCCTCACATCTGCAATTCCATGATTCAATAATTCTATTGATGGAGGAGATACATTCTTTCTTGTCGATTTCATCGTGATAGTATCTCTCAATCACCGCTTTCAATGTTTTGAGTTCACCTTCAGGAGGAGGTGAGGGACTATCCTTTAAATGGGCTTTCCAGTAATGTCCGTGACTCGTAGTGGGGGAGAGAAGGATGGTCAATTGTGGACCTTCTGAAGTGAGTTTATGAATGGTGGCTGGAGGAATCAGAACAGATTCTGTAAAGACTTCACCTTCCGTCTCTACCGTAAATCGTTTGCCAAAGGGGATGGCAATTTGAATGGCATAATGACTATGCGCTTTGTTTTCATTGAACTCACCCAAGAACCAAGCACCAAAAGGACCGATATGTAGAATGGTAGGTTTCAGAATTGAAAGGGAATTGATTCAAATAGTCGTGTACCTGTATTCTGCTTGGCTTGTAATGTAAATGGGTTTAAACGAGACATGGACGCATTCCAATGGATATTTCTGAAGTGGGCAGCTCGTTCATACTCACGACCAGTTGCAATAATCGAATGCTGTAAACAGGGTACAAGTGCAGAGAATGGGATCATTGCAGGTTGAAGTAGCGTGAAGTCTCTAAAGTAGAGATTTGTATGACGGATATCAGTCGAAGGCACTCAATTTCTTTTGACTTATCATTCCCAAGATAAGTGCGATAGCCGCACATAGAGCCATGACGAGAATCATTTCCAAAAATCCAATGCTCAAGGTTGCACTGACAATTGCTGAGGCCATTGCACCGAGCAACATCTGAACGGCACCCAGCATGGCTGAAGCACTTCCGGCAGTATGTCCCATGGAACCCAGTGAAAGGGCAGAGGCATTTGGGAAGATGAGTCCGAGGCAGAATAAATAGCTGAAAATACACGCCGTAACAGTATTCACTGTGAACAGGTCTAGTTCATAGAGTGTGAACATCACGGCTCCCACGATGGTTTGAGCCATCAAAGCTCCAATCACAATACTTCTACTTTTTACTCTGCGTAATATCAGGTTGTTGATTTGTCCTGCTCCCACCAAACCAATGGCATTCAATGCAAAGATGGTTGCATACGTTGTTTCCGATACTCCATAGGTTTCAATGTATAAGTGGGGAGATCCACTGAGGTAAGCGTAAAGTCCGGCATAAGCAATGGAACCCATAAGGGCATTGAGAATGAAGGCTGGATGTTTCAATATTTCCGCATAGTTCTTTCCAATGGAAGAGAGCTTGAGTGAATAGTTGGGATTTCCAGGTTTGGCCTTCGGCAGGAAGAAGTAAAGGAGAGCCCAAAGCGATATAGACAGTGCTGCCAGAATGATGAAAACAGTTCTCCAACTCGTCCACTCACTGATGTATCCACCTAATGTGGGAGCGATGATGGGACTTACCGCTACGATGATCATCAACATTGAAAAGGCCTTGGCCGCTTCGGTTGTTTTAAAATTGTCTCGCACAATGGCTCGTGATGCCACCATTCCTCCACATGCACCTAAAGCTTGGGTGAATCGGAAGAAAATGAGCATTTCAACCGACTGGCTATATGCACAGCCCAAGGAACTCAGGGCATAAATACCCAATCCGATATATGTGGGTTTTACTCGGCCATAACGTTCTAATAGCGGTCCGTAAAATAACTGCCCTACACCGAGTCCAATGAAGAAACTCGACAGAGATAGTGCAATAGAACTGGTAGTGGTATGAAGACTATCGGCAATGCTTCCGAAAGAAGGAAGATACATGTCAATGGAAAGTGGACCGATGGAAGTGAGAAGCCCTAACATGAAGATTAGGAACCCCTTCGACTTAACATTTGAACTCAAAGCGCTCGATTTATTAGAAAGGCAAAAGAGTAGAACATCTGTGTTTAAACAAAGTTCTACTCTTTTAGATATTATTCTTTCGAAAAGAGGTACGTGCTACTTTTCGGGATAGATCTGCTTCCAGTCTTTCGCCATGTCTACAACAGTCCAGCCTTTTGCCTTGGCTTCATCCCATCCGATGTTAAAACCGTCAATATGCGACTCTCGGTCGTATGCCCATTCGCGTTCGGCATCGGTGTGGTGGATGTAGAGGTTCATGAAGGGGAGTGATTGGGTAGACGTCCATTGCAACATTTGGAGATCTCCATCAGAGTTGCCTGCGGCGAAAATGGGCCTACGTCCAATGAAGCGATCAATGGCTACTGCTTTGGCTTCTTTGTCGTCAAAGAAGTTCAAACTAGGTAACCGTTGGATCTCAAAACTCTGGTCTGTTGCGACAAACTTCGTTTCAAACGAACTGCCAATAATTTGGTGTTTTGGAATGCCGTACACCCCTTCCGCCCAAGGTCGCATGAAATCAACCCCTCCACCAGAAACAATGAATACTTTGAATTCATTCTCTTCGAGGTAGTTTATCAACTCTAGCATGGGCTGAAATACAAGGTCGGTGTAAGGAACTTTCTTAATGGGATGCTGAGCTGTGTCCATCCATGCACTCACTGCGTCATGAAATTCGTCGGTGGTAAGATGGGTGTGACTCACAACTATAACTTCCATAAGCTCTTCTTGGGTAATCTTCGTTACTCCGGGAAGTCCCCAGTTCAAAATGGTAGCAAATGGTTCTCGTTCTTCCCATTCTGGGTGTTGAGGTGCCAAATAAAGAATTCGATCTACAGCAAATAGAAGCTGGAAGTAAACCGGTTGTTCACTCCAGAGTGTGCCATCGTTGTCAAAGGTGGCAATACGATCAGCAACGGGAACAAAATCAGGATGATTTGGATCGGTGATATTGCTGACAAAATCCATGATTTTGGTCTTGCGTTCCGAATCATTCCAAGAAGGTAGAGGGTCTGTTTTTTCTGTGACAGGCTCAGTCTTCGGTTCTTCTGTTGTACAGGAGGTTGCCGCAAAAAGTAGTCCACAGAAAAGTGTGGGCAAAAATCGAAGAGTGCTCATGGTGTAGAAGTTTGAATCGACTTAAAGATAACAGGATTCATCAAGATGGTAGTTTGATTCTGAATGAATTAGTGTCGATTTTTTGGGTGCGACGGGATGGGCGAATTATACTTGCTCATTCCAGATTCTCCACGACTCTTCTGCTTGCTCGTGTAGCATGCTCAATCCGTTCAAGATTCGAGCTCCATTAAGTTTGGCAGCTTTTAGCAGCGCTGTTTCTGTCGGATTGTAAATCAAATCAATGACAAAGTGTTTTTCAGATAGGAGGTGAAAATCGATGGGAGGATGCTCGGTGATGGCGGGGAAGGTACCGAGTGGAGTGGTGTTGATGATCATGTCCACATGAGGAACGATGGACGAAAGTGCTTCATAAGGCAATTCATCGCCTGTCGGTGTGCGACTTACATGCTTGTAAATGATGCCCTTTTGATCGAGTGCGTAAGCGATAGCTTTACTCGCGCCACCTGTTCCGAGTATCAGCGCCTTTTGGTCACTCGGTTCAAGGAAAGGTGCAATGCTTCGCACAAAACCCACGTGATCGGTGTTGTGGCCAATCCAGTCATTGCCCACTTTTGCGAGGGTGTTTACGGCTCCTATTTTCTCCGCTTCGTGTGAGAGGCCGTACAAATAAGGAATAACGGCTTCTTTATATGGAATGGTAACGTTCAATCCGCAAATTTCAGGAGATTGAAGGAGTACATCAATTTCAGATATATCTGCCAATGGGAAGGGGGAGTAGGAAGCATCTGTTATTCCCTCCTTTTCAAACTTAGTGCTGAAATAAGACGGTGAAAAACTGTGTCCCAACGACTTCCCAATCAATCCAAATTTTCTCATTTCTCAGACTGAATGGATACGCGTTCGAGAAGAAGAATGAGGGCAATGCCTGCAACACAAAGCCCGATAGCAGCCATCAAGTGTGGTTCTGCTGGGATTTGGCTGATCACCTCTCCGTTCTCAATGACAGGTGTGGTGAAATCTCCTGGAAACACGGTCTTTTCGATAACGTTTACAATCTCTTCTTTGGGTTCGCCTGCATGTTTGATCAGCACACTATCTACGCGTTTCCAAGGCCAAATCTTATTGAGTGATCCCAAGAGAAACCCAGATAGAACAGCGATGGTAACATTGTGGTGTTTGGCAAACATCAGTTTTAGGAGACGTGCAAACGAGAGAAGACCTACTACAGCGCCGATTCCAAAAACGGCAATAATCTGGAGGTTTCTTTCGTGAATAGCATCCAAAACGAGAGCGTAACTGCCTAGTAATACGAGGATGAACGATCCGGAGATTCCCGGAAGAATCATGGCGCAAATGGCAATGGCACCCGAAAGGAAGATGTACCAAAGTGCATCGTTACTTCCTGAGGCTGGCAGAATGGTAATGGCGTAAGCAATGATACCACCAATGAGGAATGCTACAACTGTACTAGCTTTCCACTGGGTCACTTGTTTCCCAACAAAGAAAATACTGGCGAAAACCAATCCGAAAAAGAAGCTCCAAAGTAGAACAGGTTCATGCTCCAAAAGCCAGGTAATTCCCTTGGCGAGCGAAGCGATGGAAATTCCAATTCCCAAGAAAAGGGCAACGAAGAAGTTTCCATTGATGTGTTTCCACGCCGCTTTTAATCCTTCCGCTTTCAACACGCGTAGGGCTTCCAAATTGACGCGGTTAATACTCTCAATGAGTTCCTCGTAAATGCCGGTAATAAAGGCGATGGTTCCGCCTGAAACGCCCGGTACAACATCGGCAGCACCCATTGCAAGACCTTTTAAGGTGATAATGGCGTACTGAAGCAGTGATCTATTCTTTGTTTCCAAGGAGATTGATTTTTGGCGAAGATAAATGTTTTGTAGACGGATTTTCTATTAGAAATACTCGTTCATGTTCAAGTAGAATCCGCTGAATCCATCCGCACCCCAAGCATAATCGAGCGTTAAATTGGTACGCGCTTCTTTGTCTAGCATGATTCGCAGTCCTATTCCGGCACCGGGTTTCATGTATTCAAAGAGTGCAATGCCATTGTCGTCTGAAGATGCCGAAGTCATGTGTGCAAAAACCGTTGCGCCAAATAAGTGAGGCTTCGACTCCCAAAGGGCTGGTAACGGAAATCTGTATTCAGCTTCCAAATACACCATGTCATCTCCTCGGTAGTGTCCTTGTGCATACCCTCTTCCTGATCGACTCATTTGGTCCCATCCCAGTGAAGGTAAGGCCATGTACGGAAGCGTACCTGAGGTGGTGAAGTTTCCGTAAGTCCAAACGGCCAACACGTGTCTCGGATCTCGCTTGGTAAGTCCAATAAACGCTCGGTATTCCAACCACCATGTACTGGAGTTTTGATCGCTGCCAAGCAACTCTGAATTGTATCGAAACGAAGAGTGAGCAAACTGACCACGATAGGGGTACGATTGATTATCTCGAGAGTCGTAGATGAAATTTAGTGAGAGTCCATTGATGGTGTATTTTTCAGGGTTGAATCCGTGCTTGTCGCTATGCATGTAGTGATTGGTGAGCACAGGAGCCGAGGTGTCGGTGGATAAATGTTGATCTACGATGTTCTGGAATCGATCGAGGTAAACGCCCAATCCCACATAAAGGCCGGGACGAATGCGCTTGTTGAAAGATTCGTAGAACCGGTAGAGGTCAAACTTCATCGGTTCTTCTCTTTTGTTTTCATTGAGTTCGGCATTTTCATACCCCACCCCGAAATCAGAACCCTCTAAATTTTGCGGACCCGTCCCTAGGCCATAGGTAGGTTGAGAGGAGATGAGTATTCTCCAGTCCCCAATGAGATACCATGAATTGTTGGTCGTGTACGCATTGGATTTCAAGGTGAGAAGCAACTGATTCTTGGTCGAGTAATTGGCAGAGAGAAAGGCATTGGAAATGCTCGTGGTTTGTGGATTTCCAAAGTACATGCTCCCAGATGCTGCTGCTCCAAAGAAGAAACCATACGCAGGATTCGATCCAATAACAGGCAACGGAGATAAGTAGAGCTTGTAGGGAGTTGGACCACTTTTTAGGCCACTCGACTCTTGTGCGTTAACCGATGAATGGACACCGAACAGTGCCAACAGTAAAGCAATCGCAAATGGTTTTGCGAAGTTAAATGGGTGGATGAACCACGGAATATTCAAAACAATAGAACGGTATTTGCGGAGGTTCAGAAGGTTGTTACCCGTCTGTGTTCATCATCGTCGTTGAAGGGGGCAAGATATTGCCTGTGATGGAAACAAGCTAAATGACTCAGAAGTACTCGTTCAAATTCAAGTAAAATGCACCTGCACCATTCGCTCCCCAACCGTAATCTATGGTGAGGTTGGTGCGAGCGGCTTCCGACAACATAATGCGCAATCCAACACCACCAGCAGGTTTGATATAATCGAAGAGCTGCACATTGTTATCGCTAGAAGAGGCTGTGGTCATATTGGCAAAAACCGTGGCGCCAAATAGATTGGGTTTCGATTCTAAGATAGGGAGAGGGAAACGGTATTCGGCTTCCAAATAGACCATGTGATCTCCTCTAAAACGGCCTTGGGGGTAGGCCCTTCCTGATCGTCCCATTTGATCCCAACCAATGGAAGGGAGAGCCATATAAGGGAGTCGGCCAGAGGTGGTGAAATTCGCATACGACCAAAATGCGAGAATATTTCTAGGGTTTGATTCACTGAGACTGATGTATTTCCGGTATTCCAACCAAAGCGAACTCGAGTTTTGGTCACTTCCTAGAAACTCTGGATTGTACTTCCACGAGACAAAGGCGAATTCCCCTTGATACGGATAGGAGATGTTGTCTCTAGAGTCATAAATCACATTGGCCGATGCCCCAATAATGGAGTATTGAGAAGGGTCGAATCCATATTTTTTACTGTACAAGAAGTGATTTGTGAGTACGGGATTTGCGGAATCTAGATCGAGACCTCCGTCTTCAATTTCACTAAACACATCTACATGAACCCCAACCCCAACATAGAGATTGGGATAAATGCTCTTGGTAACGGTTTCATAAAAGCGGATCAAGTTGAAATCCAGAGGCTCAGCCTCCACGTTATCATTTAGTGTCGCATTTGCGTACTCTCCATTCAAACCGCTCAAGTTGAGGTTTTGTCCTCCGGTACCCAATCCAAAAGTAGGCTGAGACGAGAAGAAGAGTCGATAATCCCCCATCAAGAACCACCCATTATCGGCTGTATAAATATTCGACTTCAAGGTGAACATTAGTTGTTCTTTGGTGGAGTAGGTTGCAGTTAGCAGCGCATTGGAAATGTTCGTTGTGTGGGTATTTCCCAGGTACATACTTCCTGATGCAGCACCTCCATAGAAAAATCCAAATGCGGGATTAGCACCAATTACCGGGAGAGGAGAGAGGTATAATTTATTCGGGATAGGTCCTTGATCTGCTTCTGTTTGTCCTAGTGAAACTACAGAGAAAAGCGATAAGACGGCGATCACGATTCGGTTCGAACTATTCATAGTGAGGTGTTTGGTATCTAGATGACAAGATACATATCTCTCGAATAGCGTTAAAAAATTGCCAAAAATAAAAGTTTATGGACGGAACTTTTTGATCACTTGGTTCAGCTCGTGATCGTCCATTAAATGTGGGAAATAGTTGATAATCGCTTCGCCAACATCGGGACTCACTTCCATTCCGTCTTGAAGAATTTGGAAGGCTTCTTCGCGCTCATCAACCGAAAATAAGTATCCTGCTAAAACCGCGTAAAGCTCATTACTTTCAGGATTAAAGGATAAACCTTCCTGTAGCATCTTCATCGCTTCTTCCACTTGATCTAGATCGAGTAAGAGTTCCGCGTAATCAATAAAGATATCGGGTTCATGAAAACCGAGTCGGAGGATGGATTTATACGATTCTTCCGCTTCCAACATCATACCTACGCGCTTGTAGATATCAGCGGCTATCACGTAATAATCTGGGTTGTCAGAATCGAGCGTAACTGCCTTTTTGATGTGATGAATACTCTCGTAAAAACGCTCTTGATCCAAATAGATCAGCGCTAATTCCAAGTAGGCTTCATCCAATTCATTGTCGAGCTGTACCGCGTGTTTAAAGGCACGTAAGGCCTCATCTTGCTTGCCAAGTTGACGATAGCAGTTACCGATGCGATAGTAGCTATATCCTGTTGGTTCATCCGATTCAAACGATGCGCGAAGTGTTTCCGCCGCTTCTTCGAAAAGTCCCATGCGTTCTAGGACGCGAGCCTTTTCATAATAGGCAGCTGTAAAACTGTCGTCAATCACCAAAGCGTAATCCAATGCCCAAATTGCCTTTTCAAAAACATTCATCTTTGAATAGGTGATACCCAAATGGTACCAAGCAATTTCGTTGTACGGATTACTGTCGATGAACTGCGAGAAAAATTCCACAGCCTTCTCACCATTGTTCAGCATATCGAAACAAACGGCGATGTTATAAAGGAGGAGTTCGTCGTCTTGGAACTCGTAGATAGCCATTTTGAGAAACTTCACCGCTTCTTCAAATCTGCCCAAGCTTTGGTATTCTGCCGCAATCATCGGGTAGATATCTGCAGGTTCTTCCGCATTTTCCAAAGCACTTTTAAAGAGTCGGATGGCTTGCGAGTGAAGACCTTGTTTCGAGGCGATGGTCCCTCTAGCAATTAGCATCTCAAAATTGGTAGGGTCCAAAGATTCAGCTCGATCCAGTTCACGTTCGGCAAGTTCGATTTTATCCATAGCCACGAGGTATTGCGCCCGTTTCAATGGAAACGACGCAACATGCGGGTGTTGGCTCGAAGCGAGGTCGATGGCATGGAGGGCTTTCTTGTAACGTCCTGTTTCAAGGTAGTACTCCGTGATATGTTCAAACTCTTCTACATCGAAGAATCGAACATTCTCTTCCTTCATCATTCGCTCGAACCGCTGGATGAGATGCTCGGTATCGGGTTGATCTGAATCAAACATGAATGAACTGTATTAGAACCTCACTCAAGGTATCTTTTTCATGTGCGGCAAATGTACTGTTACTCAATCGATTTTCAACAGAGTAATGAACAGGTGTTTTTGGGTTTCTATACTAATAACGTTTTGGAAGAGGAATTGGTTCGGAGTGGTGGGTTCCGAGTTCAGTGGGTGTGTTTTTAGTTCTATATCACGAGCGAGCCAGGTTCATAGGCATCTTAACAATCATGAAGCGTCATACATCTTCTTACATCATGTGGAGAACAAAGTAGATTAAAGTCCGAACGAAGAACTCCCATCTCCCTTCCTATCTTTGAGCCCAAACAACCATTGCAGTGAAGTCGAAGATTGATATAGCCTCGGAAGTGTTGATGCTTCCGAAATCACGAGTTGAGTCTATTGTTTCCTTGATTGAAGGTGGGGCTACGCTTCCCTTTATGGCGCGGTATCGGAAAGAGGTAACCGGAGGAATGGATGAACTTGAACTCGGTAGATTTATTGATGAATGGAAGCGATTGTCAGATGTAGACAAACGAAGAACGGCCATAATAAAGAGTTTGACCGAGCGAGATTTACTCACGGATGAGTTGCTCGAAAATCTGAATGGGACATGGGATATTGCTCGCTTAGAAGATATCTACCTTCCGTTTAAGCCCAAGCGCAAATCGAAAGCCGATGCTGCTATTGAATTGGGACTTTTGCCCGTTGCGAAGCAATTGATGGCTCAAAAGAATCAAGATTTAGAAACCGTGGTCAGACGCGCTATGCCGAATGGAGTGGCCTATGAAGATGCTCTCAGCGGTGCTTCTGATATCATTGCAGAATGGGTAAACGAGCGAATAGCCCTTCGAAATTCTCTCCGTAAATCATTGGAGAGATATGGGCTAATTCAATCGAAAAAGAAGAGAGGTGTTGATGAAAATGATGCAGAAACACAGGTCTTTCGCGATTACTTGAACTTCGATGAGCCCATTAAACGAATTCCATCCCACCGCTTTCTAGCTATAGAACGAGGAGTAAATAAGGGAGTTCTTTCAATGTCTACGCTGTTGGATGCACAATCGGTAGAAAATGCCATGGAGCACTACATCGTCAAAGGGCATGGTGAGGTGTCGGATTTCGTGTTTGCTGCGGCGATGGAAGCATGGAAAAGATTGCTTCATCCCAGCTTGTCGACGGAGGTTCTTGCTCAGTTGAGAGAGAAGTCGCAGGAAGCGGCAATTGATGTCTTCGAGACAAATTTGGAGCCCTTGCTATTACAACCGCCCATTGGAGGCGTTCGCACACTGGCTATTGATCCTGGTTTTAGAACAGGTTGTAAGGTGGTTTGTCTGGATGAACACGGTACGCTTTTGCACAACGAGAACATCTATCCACATCCTCCCCAGAAAGAATGGGGGGCTGCCCAAAAGAAAATCAAATCTTTGGTGGGGGCCTATCAAATTGAAGCCGTGGCTATCGGAAATGGAACTGCGGGCAGGGAGACTGAGCAATTGGTGAAATCCATCCGATTTGATCGCGAGTTGCGTGTATTTGTGGTGAATGAAGATGGAGCTTCTATCTACAGTGCTTCCAAGTTGGCGAGAGAGGAATTTCCAGATAAGGATGTGACAGTAAGGGGGGCCGTGAGTATCGGGCGCCGCTTGCAAGATCCTTTGGCTGAATTGGTGAAAATCGAACCCCAACACATTGGTGTGGGGCAATATCAACACGATTTGGATGCCAAACGACTAGAAGAAAGACTGGGGCGTGTGGTTGAAAAATGTGTAAACTCGGTAGGAATCGAATTGAACTCAGCTAGCCATACCTTGCTTTCTCACATCGCGGGTATTGGTCCCGCTCTTTCCAAATCCATTGTAGAGTATAGAACCGCAACCGGAGGCTTTACCTCTAGAAAAGAGCTTCTTAAAGTTCCGAGATTAGGGGCTTCAGCCTATGAGCAAGCCGCAGGATTTTTAAGAGTTTCAGAATCATCTGAAGTGTTGGATCACACCGGGGTTCACCCTGAGCGATATACATTGGTGAAGCAGATGGCTGCAGATGCCAAAGTTTCTATTGCGGATCTCGTTAAGGATAAATTGCTCATTGATTCTATCGACCTGAAAAAGTATGTGAGCAGTGATGTGGGCTTGCCAACGCTACAAGACATTGTGAGCGAATTGAAGCAGCCGGGGCGTGATCCTCGAGGAGCAGCTAAAGTGCTCGAGTTTGCCAATATTTCTACCATGGCTGATCTCAATGTGGGCATGGAATTGCCGGGTATGGTGACCAACTTAACTGACTTTGGAGCCTTTGTGGATATCGGAATTAAGGAAAATGGTCTGATCCATATTTCTAGATTGAAAGATGGCTATGTAGCCCATCCTAGCGATGTGCTCTCCGTTCAAGATCACGTTCTAGTGCGCGTGGAAGAAGTGGATGAAGCGAGAAAGCGCATCGGATTGCGATTGTTGGCAAAACAATAAGGAGAATACAGCTCTAGTTGCGACCTTTGGTGGTCGATAGAGTCAAAAACCAAACAGACTAATAGCATATATATGACACTCATCAAATCAATTTCTGGAATTAGAGGAACAATTGGCGGAGCTCCCGGTGATGCACTCACACCCTTAGATGCCGTTGCATTTGCAGGCGCTTATGGGACGTGGTTGCGCAACCGGAGAGGGGCAGGTCGACTAAAAGTGGTGATCGGTAGAGACGCTCGTCCTAGCGGTGCCATGGTTTCCAATTTAGTGAGTTCCACTTTACTCGGGTTGGGAATTGATGTGGTAGATTTAGGATTATCGACCACTCCAACCGTTGAGGTAATGGTTCCAGAATTTGGTGCAGATGGAGGTATCATCCTAACCGCTTCTCACAATCCCATCAATTGGAATGCGCTCAAACTGCTCAATGAAAAGGGAGAGTTTGTGAATGCAGAAGATGGCGCAGAAATTCTTCGCATTGCAGAGGCTGGTGAAATGAACTTTGCGGCTGTTGAAGAATTGGGAACCCTCACTACCTATGAGCATGCGATTGCCGATCACATCAATCAGATTCTAGCTTTAGAAGATGTAGATGTTGAAGCGATTACCGCGGCCAACTTTACCGTGGCTATTGACGCTGTGAACAGTACAGGAGGACTCTCTATTCCTCCTTTGTTGAAAGCGCTAGGGGTGAAGAATACAATTGAATTGTATTGTGAGCCAACCGGAATTTTCCCTCACAATCCAGAGCCATTGGAGAAGCATTTGGGGGATATTATGGCCAAAGTGAAAGAGACCAAAGCTGATGTGGGTTTGGTGGTGGATCCAGACGTAGATCGTCTAGCTCTTATTTGTGAAGATGGATCTATGTTCGGTGAAGAGTACACTTTGGTAGCCGTTGCAGATTACCTTCTTGGCAGAAGAAGTGGAGCGGCGGTGAGCAACCTAAGTTCTTCCAGAGCGTTGAGAGATATAGCCGAAAAGCACGGTGGGTCGTATTCCGCTTCAGCCGTGGGCGAAGTGAATGTTGTGACTGAAATGAAAGCCGTGAATGCTGTCATTGGCGGCGAAGGCAATGGCGGTATCATCTATCCAGAATTGCACTATGGTAGAGATTCCCTCGTGGGTATAGCACTCTTCCTTACACATCTGGCCAAAACAGGTATGAAGACTTCAGAATTGAGAGCTTCTTATCCTGATTATTTCATGGCTAAGGAAAAGATTGAACTCACTCCAGATCTAGATGTTGATGCCATCTTGGCTCAGGCCGCTGAAAGCTACTCTAACGAGGACGTAAGCACCATTGATGGCGTTAAGATCAACTTTGAAAAGAGCTGGGTACACTTGAGAAAATCCAATACAGAGCCGATCATCCGCGTGTATACCGAAGCACCTTCACTGGAGGAAGCGTCGGCATTGGCGCAACGCTTCATCAACGAGTTGTCGACTTTTGCGTCGTAAGACACCACCTGCCAAGAGCTTTGTATCTTTGTATTCTTAATCTCCTACAGATATGGAAACTGTGCCTATGACTACTTCTACACTTGAGAAACACTTCGCGAAATTTCGTGAGAATACTCTTGGTAGTGAATTGAGTATTGAAGGTCCACACGGTTCAAAACCGCTTATTTATGCGGATTGGATTGCCAGTGGGCGTATGTACGGTCCCATTGAAGATAAGATGCGAGAGATGGGAGCTTTTGTAGCGAATACCCATACCGAGACTTCCTACACTGGGTCGTCCATGACCTTGGCGTATGCCAAAGCCCGTCAGATTATCAAGAATCACGTGAACGCAAGTAAGGATGATGTTCTTCTTTGTGTGGGCACGGGAATGACGGGAGCCGTTCTCAAATTCCAACGCATTTTAGGTTTGAAGCCAGGCGAGAAGTTCATGAACAGAATTGAACTGACCGAAGATGAGAAGCCTGTGGTTTTCTTGACGCACATGGAACACCATAGCAACCAAGTCTCTTGGTTGGAAACCATTGCTGATGTAGTGGTTGTTCCGTGTACCAATGAAGGGTTGATTTGCATGGATTCGTGGAAGAAGACCCTGGAGGATTACGCGCATCGCTCTTGGAAGATTGCGAGCATCACAGGGGCTTCTAACGTAACGGGGATTGAGACTCCGTATCACGAAATCGCAAAGTTGATGCACCGTCACAATGGATGGTGTTTTGTTGATTTTGCCTGTAGTGCTCCGTACGTTGAGATGGATATGCATCCAGAAGATCCAGAAGCAAGGTTGGATGCGATCTTCTTTTCTCCCCATAAATTCCTGGGCGGTCCAGGCTCGGCTGGTATTGTGGTTTTTCACAACAGTTTGTACAAAAACAAGCAGCCCGATCATCCAGGTGGAGGTACAGTGACTTACACCAATCCATGGGGTGAACACTTGTATATTGAAGATATTGAAGCGCGAGAAGATGGAGGAACTCCAGGTTTCCTTCAAACGATTCGCGCAGCTCTTGCCGTGGAATTGAAGGAGCAGATGGGCATTGAGAATATGATGACTCGCGAGCATGAAATCATTGAATATGCAATGAACCGCTTGGGCAAGCATCCACGTATTCAATTGTTGGCAGGTCAGCATATTGAGCGATTAGGTGCCGTTTCTCTCGTGATTGAGGGCATGCATTACAATCTCGCAGTTCGACTGTTAAATGATCACTTCGGCGTTCAAACGCGTGGAGGTTGCTCCTGTGCAGGAACCTATGGTCATTATTTGTTGAATGTGGACATGGAAACGAGTCATTCAATTAAAGAAGAAATTCTCAGTGGTGACATCAGTCATCGTCCGGGTTGGGTTCGCGTGAGTTTTCATCCGAGCATGACCAATCAAGATGTGGAATACATCTGCACAGCCATTGAAGAAGTAGCGGATAAAGGAGATGAATGGGCAAAGGAATACGAATACCATCCTGCTCATAATGAATACGTTCATAAATCTTATGAGTACGATGTGAACGATAGAGTGAACCAATGGTTTAATCTCTAATGCAAAAGATTTATCTCGATAATGCCGCAACAACACCTCTTGCTCCAGAAGTAAAACAGGCGATGATTGAGGCGATGGATTCTTTTGGAAATCCATCCTCTACCCATTCTTTTGGTCGGCAATCGCGCATCCTAGTGGAGCGATCCAGGAAGTTGATTGCCAAGGAGCTCCATTGTGAGCCCGGTGAAGTTTTCTTCACCAGTGGTGGCACAGAAGCTGATAATTTGGCCATCCTTTCGTCTGTTCGTGATTTAGGCGTAAAGCGAATTATTTCCTTGCCAACGGAACATCATGCGGTTCTTCATACCATTGAACACGCTCGTGATCAGTATGGTATAGAAGTGATCTTGCTCGCGGTAGATGAGCGAGGTGATTTCAGTTTCGAAGAGCTAGAGTCGCACTTGAGTTCAGCCAGTGTTCCAACTCTTGTTTCCATCATGCAAGGGAACAATGAGATTGGAAATACCTTTGATATGATGCGGATTGGCACCTTGTGCAGAGAGCACAGAGCATTGTATCACAGCGATACGGTTCAGTATATCGGTCATTTTCCACTTGACCTATCCACTCTTCCTGTTGATTTTATTACATGTTCAGCCCACAAGTTTAATGGTCCCAAAGGCACAGGGTTTCTATACGCCAGAGGGGGAGTGAAAATTCACCCTCAGATATTTGGAGGTGGACAAGAACGCAATATGCGCAGCGGTACAGAGAACATCATTGGAATAGCCGGACTCGGTGCCGCTTTTCAATTGGTCACTTCAGATTGGGGAGAGGAGAAAAGCCGACTCAATATGCTGAAGCAAAAGTTGATTGCGGGAATACGTGCAGTTCGCCCCGATGTGCTGATCAATGGAAAGAGCGACTCTCCCGAGGAGAGCTTGTATACTGTCACTAGCATCGGTCTTCCCATGGAGAAGGGAGCAAAGAGTATGACCCTCTTCCAATTTGATATGAAGGGGATTGCGATTAGTGGCGGCAGCGCCTGCAATTCGGGCGCTCAGAACGGATCTCATGTCATCGAGGCGCTTCGTCCAGATCTTCCAACCGACAATCTCCGTATTTCCATGGGACGTTATACCGTGGAGAGCGATGTAGATGCATTCTTGCAAGTATTTGAGGAAGTGATGGGGTGAGAGTTGAGAGTTGGAACTCGAGGGTTGACGTATAGCTTCGCACGATCTACTAAGAACTCCGCATGATCCAACTTTCAATGCGTACAACCATCAGTGGATTGATTTTTGAATGGATGAGATTCCCAAAACGAAGTATGTTTGTTTCATCTAACGCTCTACTATGAATCTCAAGACGCTAATCGGAATCGTCCTATCAATTTTTTCTTTTACAATGACTGCTCAACGAGCGGATCATCGAATTGCTGTGGGTGCGGAATATGAGTTTGTTCCCACAAATCAAATCTTAAGTTTTGAAGATTCTGATGCTGGAAATGCTTTTGATGAAGAGTATTCCCTGAATCGAGTATCTGCCCATTTTTATTACTCCAAGGGAAAGAGTCCATGGTTATTTATGGCCTCTCTCGGATATAGTTTTGGACGTACCAATGTGAGCCGAACTTATCAGAGTCCAGTTGGATTTTCAGAGCTGAAAGGTGTTCAGTCATCAACTACATTTGATGTACAGATTGGCGCGGGATACGACATAGCTTTGAGTCGATTCCATTTCACACCGAAGTTAGCTATGCGATACTATGCCTATGCGGAAAACGCTTTCGATGGAGAGTTGGATGAGCGTGGGCAAACCAGTCCAGCTTCTAGCTCAATTACCAGTTCAAGTAATTTGGCTATGGTGGTGGGGAGTAGATTTGCAGTTGATTTTTTGCAGAAGTATCGCAAACCCGTAGCCTCTGTATTTGTGGAACCCGGTTACTTGATGGGGCTTAACGACTATGGGAAGGATGGAGCAGGGCATTCTTGGTATGCAAGTGCTGGCCTCCTTTTTCATCTTTGATTTTCTATCTCCTAAAGCAGTCATCAAGAGCGCGGAGTTGTGAAGTGCCATTTTTGATCAATCTAATGTCTAAATCACCAATGTCGCTGTCTCTTTGGCTAGACCAATCGTAGCAATTGATCCGCTGTTGAATTGGAGATAATCAGATTCCACACCATCGCTAAAAATCACCCCATGGGTTGGCATCAGAGATTCAATGATAAGCTTGTTCTCACCTTTAATCAAACCGGTAACGATACCTGCTTGTGTTTTCACACTTTTAAAAGGCTCTCTCACCGCAAATAACAATTCGTCGTTCTGTAGTTTGGGCAGAATGGGATGAATATTCTTTTCAAACATATTGACTACCCCAAAGGCCATGTTGAAAACAGAAGAAAGCCATCCCGTACATCCCGCTTGAGTAGAAACAATGAGGCCACTGGAGGAGTGTTCCTCAAGTTCACTTTTGTACGAAATGGTATATCGCGCAGAAACGTGAGTGGCACTTCCAATAAACAAATCATTGAAGGCGAGCAGTCGTTGACCGTCATTGAGGTTGGCTTCCGCAAACTGCACTGTTCGAGAGGAAAATTGTCCTTTGAGAACGGATCTTACCGCACCAAGAACATTGTTCGTGTTGAAAGGAAGAAGAATTCCGTCGTATCGATCACGATCTGGGTTAACAGCGATAATGGGACATCCGTTGGCGTATTTGGCTGTATTTGCAACCAATCCATCCTGACCAATCACCACTATGAGGTGCGAATCGGCAAACAAGAAGGATGGAAGGAAGGATCGATCAATCGTCTTGTTCTTTATTTCGGAAGAAAGTGTGGTTTGTAAGTCATTGAGAGCTCGATGAAAATTTTTGTGTTCAAGCTCGTAATCAGCAAAGTTTCCTCCCTGACGTTCAATATAGAATTGTGCTTGTGCCACAGTGTTGAATCGTTCAATCAGAGATTCAAGACGCGTCTTATTCTTTACAATTATCGCGTATTCGTAGCTCATTATTTCCCCTTTCTCTTTTCATTGAGGATTGAATCAAGAAGTTCAGGACTAATGTTCAAGTTGCCTATTTTATCGGCATTTTCCGCCATTTCGCGGAAGGCCAGGGAAATATTAAACTTTGGATCCGTATTGTTGGTCAAAGCGGTTAAGATCTTCCAATCCATTTCTCGATATGGCTTGAGAGTCGTTTCCGTAACATATCCTTGAGTTTCCGCTTCTTTTTTATCGTTCTCTGTACGCTGTTCAATGAGCATCTTTCTCTGATTTTCCACTGATATGTCAGCAGAAATCTTCATTTCGCGCAACTTGCGTTCATTGTCTGCTTTGAGAACTTCAGACTCCATACGCTTCTCAGAAATTTGCTTTTGCTTCTCTTCAACGGCGATTTCGGTATTGAGCTCAGACTCTTTAATCTTTCTCTCTTGTTCAACGGCGAAGTTTCTTCTTTCGTAAATGGCGTGATCTGCTTCTTGTTGAAGTTTTTCGCGAGTTTCTGTCTCTAAAGCTCGGGCCATTTCAGGAGAGGCTTGAATCGCCAAAATATTCGTTCCTAGGATTTCAATCCCCAAGCTTTCAATTGCTTGTGAGGTGAGCCCAGATTGGATTTGTTGTTCTATCTGCTTGGCAGAGCGAATGGCCTCTTTTAGATTAATCTCATGAATAAACGAAGAAGTAGACGTCTGAGCTTCGTTGATGATCCGCTGGTTTAGTTTCTCTATATCGTTCTTCTTGTGAAGTCCATTTTCGCCCACCGTAAAGTCGAGAACATCAGCCAAAACCTTTGGATTTGAAATCTTATAGGTGATTTGCCCTTGAATATTGACCGTCTGGTAATCTTTGGTGGATTCACTAAAAATGAAAGGAAGATCATTGCTTCCAAGCGGAATGGCTACAATGGAGCTATTAGGTTCGAAATAGAAGAATGAAAGTCCGCGTCCTTCCTTCTTGATCTGTCCGTTCACGAAGTGAAGTACATAGGTCATGGAGTCGAACTTAATGTGCTTGAAACCGAGCATGAATTTGGTAATTAGAGGTTAGCGATAGATGCCAAACGCAATGTTAGTGGATGGACGTTTTGGATACAAGTTGGTTGTTGAGAGAACAAATGGCTATATCAGATGCGAATTTAGCGATTTGAATTCACTAGTAATCGGGGAATTACAGTGGATGAATTTGATTTAATCATCAAGTGTTTCAGTCAATTGAATATTATGGAATTTAGAGTTTAGTATCCATTTCATGCACATTCATGGGCAACTGCTCCTTCAAAAAATCCAACTCCTCTTTACTGCATTCTTCTATGGGCTTCTCAAATTCAGAGTAGGCAAGGTCTGAGCGCAATTGAAGATAGACTTCATGAACGAGATCAGTGAGTAATATATACGCCGAGTAGGTTGTTTTTTGATCTGCGATTAGCTGAATCTGGTGATCTCGACGATGGGCTTCAATGAAATTCTTCAACTCAACTTGTAGTGCATACCCTTCCATGTATCTTCCATTTAATGAAATGCGATCTGCCGAATCTATCCGAAGGCGGGCAATTTGATCTTCTCGAAGTGAAGTGAGACGCTTAGGCTTGCGTGGAAGTAGATGATACAATCCTCTATCCATATCTGAAGTTCTGTAAATCGCGATCAATGTGCGCAACTTGTAATACGGATGCTCAAAATCCTTTGTGGATAGAATCTTCAAATGCTTGCTGGCAATTTTGAATACCATGCTATCCATTGTCCAGTCCATGGATTGAAGCGAGTGCTGAAGCTCATAGAATTTGGAAGAATAGAAAGTGGAACTATCGCTCGCTTTACAAGCATAAATACAGCGAACATGACTCGTATGGAGGGTGGCCAATTGATTTGGCGAGATAAACGATTCGGAGGCTTCGTATTCGGGAAACTCACCTGTTTCAGCAAGGGTTGAGAAATAACGGAGATAAGCTTCGCCACTGTTGTTCATCAATACATGAGCCTCTATTAGTGCCGTTTCAAATGCGGTCGTGCTAGAATCAATGTCCAACCCCATATCCATAAATGCATCTTTGTAGCAGGAATAGAGCTTGTCTTCTATGGTGTATAGAGCGTGTGAAGTTTTCCCAAAGAGCAGTGCAACGACTACGAGAGAGAGGGCGTATTTCATCATCTAAGGGTTTTCAGTTTCGAAGAGGACTGGATATCTCATTTTGTAATCCGCTTTCACAAAAGTAAAAATGACTTCAAAGGAATGCGCTTTCACCATCTCATTGATCTCCATTTCATGATAAGGTCTCTCTGCAGCAATGGAATACAGTGGATTGAAACGAATGGATTCTACTATGAGATTCTGTTGGAGTGCCAATTGTTCAATTCGGTTTATTTCGTCATCCACAGTATGAGGATGGAAGACAACGCGTTCCCCATAATGAACCTTTCGGTATGTAATTGTATCAATAAAAAGAATGACGTTTAAGTCATCGGGATCTCGAAGGGTATCATAAATAGGAACGGAATAATCCAATCTCATCTCATACCACAATGGGGGCGAGAAGGAGAGAAAGGTATCTTCTTTAAAGTGCCATGATTCATCAAATAAATCTAAGGTGGTGTCTGGCACATATTCCTGTAACACGATTCCGTAAAAAGTTTCCTCTCCATTGTTGAAAGTGATGACTGTGTCTTGCTGTAAAACCACGGTCAATGAGGAATCCAGCACATAGTAGCTATCGCCCTTATTCACTACTTGCTGGGCTTTGCTGCTCAGACTGATGAAAAGAACAATCACTGATAGGAACGTGCGAGTGGCAAATCGTAAAGTAAAGTTGTTATGGCAGGAATTCATGTTAGTTATCATGGTGGTCTTCAATGATGTCAACAATTCGATTCCAACTGATCTCGGACAAGTTCCAGTTGTATCCATGAAAGTTGGTGGTACTGGTGAATTGAACCACAACAGCATCTATTTCAGGGATGTACTTAGCAATACTTTGAAATCCTGGAACAAGTCCTGTGTGTTCTTTTGGGTAGAGGGATGAATAGAGTGATCGTTCTTCATCATCCTGAAATGCCTTTCCATTGTTGAGCGCACGGATGAACTTACCTACGTCTTCCGCAGTCGCCATCATTCCTGTTCGGTTGTACTTGAGGTCTTCTTTATAGCCCACGTGATAGCCACTCATGACGTCTTCCATGTCCACTTCCTCTAATGAGAAGTAGGTGTGATTTAACTGAAGTGGGGCTAGAATTTCACTCTGAATGAATTTGGAATGAGGATGGCCGAGCACTTTGTCCATGATTTCGCCCAGCAAGAGGTAGTTGGTGTTGCAGTATTCGTAGTCTGAATCCGGTGGGAATTGTGCGGGCAGATCGAGCACTAGCGCTAAATTTTCTTCAGAGGAGGATTTGGGATGCAACCAGTATCCTTCCGTATCGGTATAATTCGGGATTCCACTTCTGTGTTGGATAAGCATCTTCACGGTGATTTCATCGGCAAATTCAATTCGGCCACTGAGTTCGGGGAAGAAATCGGTGAGCTTATCATCCATCGACAAGAGTCCACGGCTTGCCATTTTAGTAAAGGCCAACGCACGATAGAGCTTACTAATACTGGCTAATTTGAAGAGTGCTTCAGGTTTGGCGGGGATAGAATCCTGCCGACTATGCAAGCCGGCGGTATACACATCAGGAGCCTCCCCAGCCACTTCTATATAAACGACAATGCCATCAAATCCCATATCTACCGCATCATCCACCTGCTCTTGAACAGAGGAGGGAAGAGGAGGTAACCACGCCTTTAGAATGGGCCAAGGGACGTAGAAGAGAGAGATGACCGTTCCGATGAAAAGAAGGGCGCGAAAGAGGTTTTTCTTTTTCATGAAAAGTAAAGATAGTTACTCGCAGTGGTATTGTGTAGTTGGCCTTCGTGTAGCAACCTAACCTTCGCTTTGGTCACCTGCTATTTTCACTACCTTCGCATGCCGTTTATCAAACCGACAAAAAGCCCATGTTTTACCACGTTAAGGCATACGTAAAGTATCAAACGAGAACACAAAAGTTGAAGGACATCAAATCTGATTTCATTCGAAATTTTGTATCGACTTGTTTCTACGATAAATCGAAGTATGTTGAATACGAAGAGCTTAAGAAATATCGCAAGTTCCTATTGAATCACAAGGGGACGGTAGATATGGTAGATTTTGGTGCGGGATCTCAAGTGTTTGATTCCAACATTCGAGAGATTAGTAAGGTGGCTAGAACGTCGGGTATATCAGCCAAGAATGCTGAATTGTTGTTTCGAGTTGTTCGTCATCTTCAGCCTTCTAGAATATTGGAAATTGGAACATCCTTGGGTTTGGCAACATCTGCACTTTCTATGGGGAATCCAAAGGCTCAATTGAAAACACTGGAAGGGTGTGCGAATACCCAATCGGTTCCAAGGGGTGCTTTTGAAAGCGATGAATTCTCTTTTGAAAGTGAACGAATCCACTTTGTAAACACAGAGTTTTCAAGCTATTTAAATACAGAGGAGGCCATCCGTGAACCTCTTGATTTCATTTATTTTGATGGGAATCACTCCAAGGAAGCCACTATTGCCTATTTCGATGCACTTCTTCCAACAGTGAATGATAATACGGTTTGGATATTCGACGACATTCATTGGTCGAAGGGGATGGAAGAATCTTGGGAGTACATCAAGGCACATCCCAAAGTGACATCGTCTATTGATGCTTTTCAATGGGGAATAGTATTCTTTATGCCCGATTTAGAAGGGGAGCGCTGCATCATCGATCCTCAACCGATGATGATTTCACGTGTGATGTAAGCTGAGAAAACCTAGAGTTAATCTAGCTTTTGAATCTTCGCAATCAATACGCCGTTTTCAGTAGATCCCTTCGCCAACTCCTTGTTTGTTCTATGATTGCTGTAAATTCTTCTCTTTACGGCATTCTCGAGATGCTTCTCTTCAAGCACATGGAAGTCGGAGAAATGATCTTGCAGAAAGCTCCAATTCAAGCATTGAGGTTCGGTGAAAGTGGGATACTTGTGAATGTCAACCACCAAGAGGAATAGTCCGCCGGGTTTCAATACGCGCTTAATCTCTTTGCAAGACTCTTCGATGTTCTTCACGTGATCTAGGGAGTTGAAAGAGCAGATCACATCAAAGTGATTATCGTCAAAAGGGATGTCTTCAACATACGCCTTCACATAGGTCATCTTGTGCTTGCTGGCTCCCATTTTGAGGTACTTTTCCGCTAGGGGATCTAAGCCGATTCTCTCTGTGGTCATATTTGCCCACTCCAAGGAACCACGAGGCCCGCAGCCAATATCCATGATTGCTTTACCCGTGTAAAACGACTCATCCAAGTCGAAGTAGGACGTATAGAACTCTTTGTAATGATCGTTTCTAAGTTGCTTGTCCGATCGTTGGGCTAACTTCCAGTAAACCAGTTCACAAAACTCTTTAACCTACTCAATACTTAGAGAACTTAAATTCATCGTGGTGTTGGGTAAAATGGGAATGAGAAACGCTTCGTTGTTATGGAGAAGATATTCTCGTCGAAAGTACTCGTTTTATTGAGGCTGGGCAATGGATATGTTCGAAATAGAAGTAAGGTGAGGTAAGACCAGAAGATGACAGTCGAGAAACCATTTAGTTGTCCAAGATCTTATTCTCTACACTTGACGATTCGTTTGAATTCGTGCATTGAGTGAGGAGCTCTTTCGAGGTAGAGTTGTTGAGCGTTGAGGAATTCTGGCTGAGTAATTTTATTGAAAGGATAGTTATTAATCTTCAACGTGTTCTCTTCAAAACGCAGCTCACTCGTGTACTTATGTCCAATGCTCTGTAGCTCTTCGAGGTCTTTTTGTGGAATGTGATAGATGCTATCCACCTTTAAATTTGCCACGATTTTAGTCCCCCTCTTGAGATCGGCTTTTAACTTCGTAATCTTCCATTCATTGTTCAATACGAGGATGATATACAGGCATATTACAGCCGTAACGATCAACGGTAGTGTTGGGCCGATTGAACTTAGCAAAGTTCCGTCGATGTCATCATACCCTAAAAAATCTGCTGGTATTTTCGAAATGAGCAGGAAGAATAGAAAGCCTCCAACAATAACTCCAAAGACAGAAACGGAGAAGATTCTCATGTTGGTTTGATAGATACGCTCCAGTTGACTTCGTTCTTGGAATGACATTTTTACTTCTTCGTTCATTTGTCAAACTCTGAATATCCACAATTTCCTAAGAAAGGGGGAGGTGGAGGAAAATCCACAGAGTAACTCGTGGTATCGTGTGATGCGAGCTGGAAGTAAACCCACTTTACCTTGTGACTCTTATGAAAACGTTCAAATGTGGTTGTCAACATCTCACACATCTCTTCATCAGTTACCCATGGTAATTGCTTCTGCCCTAAGAGAATTTGACTTGTTAGCAAAAGTAATATTACGAGTGGTCTAGTGATACGGAGACAATTTCGCATTTCTGTTCTCAATTTATATTCTGCAGCGACAATACGTATCTCATTTTTTCGAGCTCAATGCTCATCTGTAATGAACGGATCACTTGCATCGCTCGATCCAAAGGAAGATCTAAAAAAAGTTCTGTAGGCTCGATGTCGGCTGTATTGCTTAGAAATTCAAATTTGGATTGGAGTTCTTCTCCAAAGGGACTTTCGGGGTTGAGTTCGGTATAGGATGTGACAAATTTGGCTACCAAATGGAAGAATGTATGAATTCTTTGATTTTGGTTCAGATCGTCTCGGTAGAAATAGTGGTTAACATGAGCAATAGCGGGTAAATGCATATATGAACCTGTCTTTGGGTGAATACCTCCGCAATGTTCAATCAGACTCTGCTGGATATTCATAAGGGAGTCTTCTATCTCTTTAAAAAGCTGTAACACATGGCTGGGCGGCTGATCTAATTTTTCGATCAACTTTGCATTTATCTGCCTTAATTCAAAGAACTGACGATGAGAGAATAGTTCCGTTTTAATGGATATATCTCTCAAGGTATCTTTATTTGTGAGCATCTCACTACAGGAGGTTGGAAGAAGTAAAATCGAAAAGAGAACGAACTGAAAGAGTACGGTTTTCATCTTCGGTAGAGAGCTAATGGTTAATTCCCTTGAAGATACAAAGGATGTTAAAACCAGGAGTAGAAATGCGTTAAGCTCTTATTAGAACCCACTGGGTACATGAAGTTCAATTACTTCGTCTGTAATAGGGTGGACAAACTTTAGGTAGGCCGCATGAAGATGGAGTCGTTTGTCGTGCTTGCCATACAGATCATCGCCCACAATGGGAGTGTTTAATCCTTTCACGTGTGCAGCGTGAACTCGCAATTGATGGGTTCTTCCGGTAATGGGGTAGAAGTGTACCCGCGTTCTACCGTTTTCTTCTCTCACTTTTTCCCATCGGGTCAGTGCGGGTTTGCCATGCTCATAGCACACCAACTGCTGCGGACGATTGTCGAGGTCTACTCGCAATGGAAGTTCAATTTCTCCAGAATCGCGCGAAAGTGTGCCTTCTAACAGGGCCTCATATCGCTTGGAAATGGTTCGCTTAAGGAATTGAGATTGAAGCTTTTTATGTACTTTTTTCGTCTTGGCGACTAGCAGAAGTCCAGATGTAGACATGTCCAGACGGTGTACCAATAACGGTCCCGTCGCTTGTGGGTATCTGGCCTCCATACGGGTATAAACGGAATCGTAAACGCTTTTACCTGGAACGCTCAAGAAATCGGCGGGTTTGTTAACCACCACCAGATATGTGTCTTCGTAGACAATCTCAATATCTAGGATGTTTTCCGGCGTTTTGAGCATTGGGTTTTCCTCCACGTCCAAGCCGCGTAGCATGTGTCCTAATATCGGTTCACATTTGCTTCGGCAGGCAGGGTAGAATTGTTTGTGATTTCGAACCTCTGATTTTGGTGAAGCTCCCCACCAAAATTCACCCATTGCAATGGGAGTGAATCCATTCGCGAATGCGTAGTGCAAGAGTTTTGGAGCCGAACATTCACCTGCGCCCGCCACAGGAACTTGTTCCTTTTCTTCAAAAATCGAGAGCAGGCTTCGGGATTCCAACTTGGCGTTTAGAAAAGTGTAATCACTAAATAGTCGCTGTTGGAGTAGTGCCGACTTTTCTCTGCGTTGCTCCTTGATCGCTTCTATTTCGGCCGTATATTTATTTAGGTTCGCTTGTGCTTCCGTGCGCTTGTATTCCCAGTAGCGTTTGGCATCTTTGAGCGTGTACTGTTCCACCATGCTCTCTTCTGAAAGCTCTTGTACCAGTGTGGTGAATTCATCTTCAGCGAGCGTTTGCTCTGCTTCTTTTCTCCTTTGTTTTCTGCGAGCTTTTCCCTCTTTGATTTCACGCTTTAGACGCTCGATATCCTCCTCCGCTTTCTCCACTTGTGTACGCAAGAATTTTCGAGCTTCTGCGAGTTCAGGAGAGTTTTCCAGCTTTTCGAGCTTCACCGTTAGTTCGTGAATGGACTTTTCGCCTGTTTTGAAGTACCCGCTGGCATCGAGCATATCATAAACGGGAGGCACAAAACCTTTGTGGTGATTGCTATCAGCCATCTTGCCAGAGAATGCAGCCAGAAATCCCAATTCGCCACTCTGTGATTTCACAACAAGAACACCGAACATTTTACCGATGGCGGTTCCTGCGGCGTTTGTGTCTAGTCCGAAGTTGTGATTAAGCTCGCGAGAAGATAGGTCGGCTTGCAGTTGTTCTACAGCTAACTGTACAAGCGGATGTGGCTTGTAATAGAAGGGAAAGGTGAACTGCTCGGGTAGTTCAATGCCTTCCA
Organism: Phaeocystidibacter marisrubri; assembly: GCF_008933165.1. Lineage (NCBI taxonomy): Bacteria > Pseudomonadati > Bacteroidota > Flavobacteriia > Flavobacteriales > Phaeocystidibacteraceae > Phaeocystidibacter > Phaeocystidibacter marisrubri. The sequence continues at coordinate 1,358,355 of NZ_WBVQ01000001.1, read as the reverse complement.
CAGATTTCTCAAACTTTCGAAAGTAGTGGCTCAATTCGTGCGGATTATGGCTGCAAAGTTCCACTTATTGTCTGAATTTGGAAAGTAGAGGAGATGACCTTTCTAAGAGCAAAAAAAAAGGAGAGCTATTGCTCTCCTTCGCTTAGTCGTTATTGTAGACAAACATTTCATCGAGATCTGCGCCACTAGATACGGTACAATCCATATCTCGAATCAAGCCATCAGCTACGTCGTATACCCAACCGTGGATGTACGGGTATTCACCCTCATTCCAACTTTCCTGGATAAATGGAATTCTGGCCATATTTTGGACTTGCTCCATAACGTTCAGTTCAACAAAACGTCTGAACTGATCTGCTTCATTGAGCTTAGCAAGTTCATTTTTGTGAAGACGTTTTACGTCTTTGATGTGGTTCAACCAACCATCAATGAATCCGATACTATCGTTACCCATGGCTGCTTTTACACCGCCACAACCGTAGTGACCACATACAATGATGTGTTTCACTTTTAGCACTTTTACAGCGTAAAATACAACCGACAACATGTTGGCATCTGAATGCACAACCATATTGGCAATATTTCGATGAACGAAGATGGAGCCAGGTGTAGTATCAGTGATTTCTGTAGCAGGAACACGGCTATCGGCACAACCAATCCAAAGAAATTCAGGACTTTGTCCTTCAGCTAATTCTTTGAAAAGTTCAGGGTGTTTCGCGTTTGTTTCCTCAACAAACTTGCGGTTCCCGGCCAATAGATTCTTGATTAAGTCTGCCATATCTATGGGTTCTAAATTTGAGGCAAGATAGTAAGCAAACGGTAATTCCAGCTATGGAAGAACGGTTACATAGCCTACTTTCGTTCCATCTTCGGAGATAAAGACATATGTATACGTGTCTTCCTTGATGTTGCCATCGCTGAAATTTCCCGACCAGAATTCTGCAAAGGGTTGCGTGGTTTCAAAAACCTCTTGACCCCATCTATTAAAGATGGTGAACTTGGTATTTTCCAAACATGTATTTCCCTTTAAGAGAAGTACGTCATTTATTCCGTCTCCATTAGGAGAGAAGGCGTTTGGAATGTAAATTCTATTGTCGATTCTCGTAATATCCAAGGTGAACGAATAGTCGAACTTCTGATTACAGACATCATCAATGATGGTGAGTTTTACGACCTGTACCCCTGAACGCGGCACTTTCCCTTTTGGGAACTTGGCGTATTCAATCGTGCCATCTTCCCATTCCCATTTGTAACGGTAATAGGATGAGTCGTTTTCGTACCAAACATCGAACTTTCCATTGTCGCAGGAGCTCGGTGTGATATGCACGATAGGTGCGGGGATATTGGTGTTGAAATTCACCACAACGGTAGCGGTATCGGCTTTGTCACAAACTGTGTCTTGAGCGATTAAGGTGATGGTATATCTACCTTCAGCCGGATAGGAATATGTAGTAGGAGAGGGGGTAAACTGACGCGTTCCATTGCCAAAATCCCAAATGTAATTGGTGGCCCGGCGACTATTGTTTTGCAGCTGGACGGTTCGCGATTGATCACACACAGTGTAACTTACGTCGAAGTCGGCCAATGGATCAATTCCCTGGGTGTGTGAAATACTCAAGTAGGCTGTATCACTAATGTCACAAATGGTATCTATGGCAATTAGACGGACGTTGTACGTTCCAAAATTGGTGTAGCTCACGTTGGGCTCTCGAGCGGTAGAGGTTTGTCCATTTCCAAAATCCCACTCGTAGACATTGGCATTTCTACTGCCGTTGGTGAATTGAACTTCGAGCGTGTTGCATATGGTATCTACATCGGAATCGTAGTCTACGTCAGCAGCTGCTTCAATGCTTACTTCAAAGTCGAACTTCACATTCCCCAGATTACAGTTGCTACTTCGATTGGTGGTACTGTAGGCTCCTGGGGTGACCGGAAAATCATTACTTCCGTTACAACCTGCACAAACTGCTTGGTAGATCTGTCCGTCTGGAGAAAAGCGACTCGTACCACCATCTACGTGTTCGTTGTTACTTCCCCCAAAGTAGGTGGAATAGCTCAGTGCGGTTGCATTGTAACTGAGTGACATAAAATAGAAATCACTGCCATCTGTGCTCGCTTGTGCGGCATCGGCAGTTATGGGCAAACCACCTGTACTTCCACCCAAGAATCCTGTGCTTCTATTGACTACTCCACCCCAACCACTCAAGAGGATATTCAAACAGTCGTCTACATTAAAGGCCGTTGGCACTAAACTCATTCCACCGTTGGTAGATCCAAAGGCGGTGCTAAAAATGGTAGTTGTGAGGGATGGGTTAAACTTGTGAATAAAGAGTCGGCTGTTGCCAAAGGTCCATGTTCCTTGCGTGATAGGGTAGTTTCCCAGCGTTTGACCAAAGACGTAAATCGCATTGTTCTTATCGATATCTACAAAGAAGCTCTGGTCATAAGAACTTGTCCCGAGGTATGTCGCGCTTTGAATATTTGCCGAGGCATCGAATCGAGCTAAAAAACCATCTGTTCCCCCGTTGTACGTTGGGTTGTATCCGTTTGCAGAACCCGGGAGTCCAGTGCTGGTTGTACCACCAGTAAAGTAAACATCTCCGTTATTCGCTACTTTGATGCCATACCCTTGATCGTCACCAGGGCCTCCATACATGGTGCTCCACAGGAAAGTGTTGGCATTTGGGCTGAGTTTAGTAATCCCCACATCGGCTCCTCCAGCATTTCCTCCAATGGTAGAGTTCACCAAAGGATAGTCGGCGCTCTGAGTAGAGGTGACGATGTAGATATTGTCGTTGGCATCTAATACGACTTCCCCACGACTGGCATCGCCGTAGTTTCGTTGAATTCGGGTGTTGGCTGCATCTCTTCCCGATCCACCGATATAGGAGGATCCCACCAAGTTTTGTCCGTTGGCACTTAAAATTGCAATGTATGCATCGGTTCCAATTGGGAAGCGAAAGTGATAATTGTTCGCGTCCTGTTGTTTGAAGGGATAGGTAACAGGTCCGCCTCCAAAAGTGGATTGGGCCGAATTGGCATTCGTAGGGAAATCGTTAGAGCCTGTAAGTCCGAAAACTACCAACTGGTTAGCACTATTTACAATCATGGAGTGCGGTTGATCACATTCGGCTCCTCCCAGATAGGTGGCATAGACCAGTGTTTTGCCATCTGAAGAGTACTTTGAAATAGTAGCGTCCGTGTAGGAGGCACCGCTGATTGGGCCGTTGTTGAACGACGGGTCAAATGAACCTGTATTGGTTGGATATCCTACTCCAAAGGTGATACCACCACCGTACAAGCTTCCATCAGGGCCGTAAGTTGCGGTGAATCCCCAATTGTCGGCCGAAGAGCCTGAGAACGTGGCAAAAACAATAACGGGGTCAATGACCAATTCATAGGAAGGATCGTATTCGCCTAATGTGAAGGACGCAATTCCGTCTGTCGACAATGAGAACTCGACTTCAACGTTAATGAGGTTTCCGTTGATTTCTTGATAGGCTACAGGTTTCCATTCTTCAATATCTCCAAAAGGAGCCTTGTAATGAAGTTGATCACCCACCAATTCCATGGTTGTACCCTCAACTCTCCATTGGATTTGTGAAGGGTCTCCTCCCGGTTTTACAACAAAGTCGTATTTGAAGTGATCGTCAGAAGAGTAGAGTCGATAGTCGGTATTGGGATAAAAATCCGCATACGTGACTACTCCATATAATGGAACATTAGCAGCCCACTTGTTAGGATCGTTGCCAATGAAATAGTTCGTATAATGATGAAAAGGGTAAGAGCCTTGTTTTACCGCATCTGAGTTGGCGTTGATGTATTGAACTCGATAGGCCACCTCTTGTATCTTCTCGAATGGAACAAGTGGACCATGATGATCTTCTTCACCATGAGAATGGTCCAATATGCGCTCAAGCTGATCTGGGTTTTGAATTCGTGCGCTGTACCCTCCATCTTCAAAAAAGAGAGCACCCGCTTTGAGTTTTAGTTTGAAGTCGAAGTCTTCTTCCCACTGCCCTTTGTTCCATTCAAAAGCAGCATGCGGACTCAAGTTCGAGGCACGGAACTGTGCACTCAAAACGAGCGGGGTCATCAAAACAAATAAGAGTAAATAGAACTTACGCATTATAACTAATGTACGATGGATTTGTCATTTAGCTGCCTGCTATACAATGAGCGTACCATTTGTTTGTGTTTCAGACCACTTTCGTCGCGTAAATGAAAACGGCATTTTTCCGATTTTCTGAGACGGCGAACAAAAAATCATCGTCGCTCTCACCGGCTTTTAGTCGTTTGCGAATCATCTCTGGTTTGTCGAAGTAATTACGCGTTACAATGCTCAATCGTTTGGGTAGGTTCTTTAATTTGAATGGCTTACCCGTTTCAATGATTTCAAATATTCTTCCCGGATACGCTGGCAACAGCTCGGAATGCGTGTAGAGTGGGACGTTATTCATAACGCGACACAATCCGTGTTTATATGCGTAGTGATCCGATAATCCGGCCTTATTCAAGGCAGCAGATGGATCGTATAAATATTTTCCCCAACTCTTAGCTTGTTCTGGTTTTTCTCCGAGGTCACTTCTTTTTGCGGTATATGACCACTCTCTACCATGGGCCAATTCTGCAGCCGTAATGGAAAGGTCGGTGGAATTAGTTTTGGAAGAAGTAGTGACAATCTCTTTGACTTCTCCTTTTTTGGCCAAGACTTCAATTTTATAGACGTAGGGAAGTTCCAATTCTATAACTCGCAAATCGAAGAGAGGGGAGAGTTTCATCTTCACATGCGTTGCAATTTCATGGATTTGCTTCCAAATGCTTGGCACGTCTGGAAGCATTCGGTGTAGAGCGACCGCTTTAGAGCCGCCTTCTGTTTTTCGGGAAGGGTCGAGGTAAATCCAATCGTATTTTTCCGTGCAACTTGCGACAAACTCTTCGGCGGTACAGATGTGAAATTCGTGGGGAATGCCGAGAGTTTGTAGGTTGTACGACGTGCGTTTGGCCAATTCTGAATTGGGGTCAACAGCAGTGAAAGTATCTGCTTTCCCTCCCATTTTCCAACCATCGATCCCCGAACCAGCGGTGAGGTCTAACAGCCTGCCAATGACGTCTTGTGCTTTGTATTCCGCTGTTTCTGTATTGCTGGCCTGAGCCAAGTTTGAAGCAGGAGGAAGAAAGAGGTCAAACCGTTCAGCCCATTCTGGAACTTTGTCGGCCAGGCGTTTTCTGGCATCCATCTGTTCAATGAGCGATTTTGTCTTCTCTCGATCTTCAGCTTTCACTCTTAGAATGATATCCGCAGGACGTGTGTGTTCGTTCTTCTGAATGAAGTCACGGAGTTCATCCGGTGAGAATGGCAGCATTCTAGGCGTTTTTACTTAAGGTCTCAATGAACTTTACATTCACTTTAGATTCCTTAGCAATGATTCTGAGTACGGAGTAAAGAGGCACAGCAATCACCATTCCCGCAATTCCTGCTAATGTTCCTGCAATGGAAATCACAATGAATATTTCGAGTGGGTGTGCGTTGATGCTGTTTGAAAAGATCAGTGGTTGGGATACGATGTTGTCCAACAATTGGATAATGATAAACACCATCAGAATCTTTCCAGAAGTCAGTAGGATATCTATACTAGGATCAATGGCCAACTCTTGTCCTAAGCCAAGCACAAGTCCGAAACCAATTCCAATAATGGGTCCGATGTAAGGAATGACATTCATCGTGGCTGCAAATAGTGCAATGACCACCGCATTTTCGATTCCTATCAAACTTAGACCAAGGTAGACCAATGTGAAGATAACCGACAATTGAATGGTTAAACCGATGAAGTAACGTGTGAGAGTTTTCTTCACCTTTGGGATAACTGATTCTACACTTTTCGTGTATTTCGCGTTCACAAAATTCTCGATGAACGCATCTGCCAAGCGTTCCTCTTTTAAGAAAAAGAAGAGGATGAAAATGATAGAGAAGATTGCAATTCCAACATTGCCTAGTCCGCCAACCAAAGTTCCAAAAGTGGAACGAATGGTGTGTAGGTTGAATATTTCCGCCAGGGATTCTCGCAAATCAGATTCAGAGACTTCTGGCAAAATATTCCAATCCTGCATCAGCGTTTGTACCGAAGTGATGCTTCCCTCAAAATGCTTGAAAACCGAGTTGTAATCGATTTTGGAAAGCATAGTGATTTCACTCACCAATTCTGGTATGAGAAGAGAAGCTCCTCCAACTATAATGCCTGCAAAAATGATGATGGTAAGAATGGAGCAAATCCAAAGGGGCAAACGGAATTTACCAATTTGGAGCTTGTGTAGGTTTCGAACAATGGGCTTACCCATCACGGTTAGAATGGCTCCAACCACAAGGTAGACCAGCATTCCTCTTACGGTATATACCAGCCAAGCGATGGCCGCCCAAAAGAGGAGTTGAAATACCGATTTTACGAGCTCAGTGGTTTTGAACATAGACTGCACCGTTAAAAGCGTAAGATATCAAATTCGCACCCATTTTCAGCGCTTTTTGTCGAAGGGGAGCAGGGTCGTTATGCACTTCAGGATCTTCCCATCCATCGCCCAAATCACTTTCAAAGGAATAGAAGACTGCCAGTCGACCTTCAATGAAAATACCAAAGGCTTGCGGGGATCCACCATCGTGTTCGTGAACTTTAGGCAATCCTTCAGGTAGGTCGAAAGGTTGGTGGAAAATGGGATGATCTGCGGCAATTTCACGCAATTCGTTGTTGGGAAAAAGTTGCTGTAGTTGAATGCGGACGTACTTGTCCATTCCATAATTGTCATCGATGTGGAGAAAGCCACCAGCATTCAGCCAATTTCGCAAGTTTTCTCGCTCTTGATTGTTCCACTCAACGTTGCCGTGACCCGTCATGTGCACGAACGGGTAGTTGAATAGGTCTTGAGATCCGGCCTCTACGGTTTGATAAGATTTATTCAAATCTATCGATAACTCATTTGAACAGAATTCTATCAAGTTGGTAAGGGCTGTTGGATTGGCATACCAATCCCCACCTCCACGGTACTTGAGCACGGCAATTTCATACTGACTAGGTTTGAAAGAGCAGAGAAATAAGGCAGAGAATATGCCTATAGCGGCAACGAAGTGCTTTTTCTTCATAGAGGTAAAGGTAAAAATAGCAACGGATACATGGAGTAATTGGTGTAGGGATTTACTTACCTTATACTCAGTGGGGCAACCTTAGTGTATTGACAGTCCGTATATTAGAACGATCTAAACTACTAGCCTGTGAAAACAATATTACTATCCGTTTTCTTACTCTTTACCGTCGCATTGCATTCTCAATGTATAGAGTCACTCCCATTTACGGAAAGTTTTAGCTCAACAGATTGGGCTATTCCCTCTACCAGTCCGAATGCAGGTTCCATTGATGCCTGCTGGAGTAGAGATGGCATCACCGATCTCTATTGGCGTCCCAATCAAGGGACAACCCCATTGCCAAACACGGGCCCCCTTGGAGATCATACTACGGGAACAGGCAAGTATGTTTTCTTAGAACACAGTGGCGTATTCAATTCAAAAACTCAAGCGAGTTTAATCACCACCTGGGTAGATTTATCGGGAGCCATCAATCCACAGCTGAGATATTGGCGTCACATGTATGGATTTGGAGTGGGTTCTTTAATTGTTCAAGTTCAAGCCTATGGTTCTAGCACGTGGAGTACGCTAGGAAGTACAACTGGGATTACTCATAATAGTTATTCCGATCCATGGACGGAAGGCGTACAATCCCTTACTACTTACTTAAATGATACCGTAAGATTCCGCTTTGTAGGGAGTCGCTTGGGTTCAGTTACACAATGCAATATCGCATTGGATGATATTACAGTGATTGATGCAAACGGATGTAGTACCCCAAACAACCTAAACGTGCAATTGAGAACCCAAACATCGGTTACTCTCAATTGGTTTTCAACGAACACAACTGGTGCATTGATCAAGTATTTTAAGGTGTCTGGCGGATCCGTTACACCCACCGTGGTGAATGCGGGAATATCCGGTCCTTATACCGTAACGGGATTAGACCCAGGAACGGAATATGGATTTTATGTAAGAGATAGCTGTGGGGTAGGCAACGTGGGGCCATGGCATGGCCCTATTTTCACCAATACCCTGTGTGGATTGATCAGCGCACCATGGACGGAAGGATTTGAGGGACCAGCCTTTGTACCATCGTCTTCTACCACACAGGTAGGGTCCATTCATCCATGTTGGATTCGAACTCCAAGTACCCCCTCACCCTATGTATGGGTTCCGGGACCCAATGCCGTTATTTTTACACAATCAGGACCATCAACAGGGCACAATTCGTCCAAGTGGATGATGTGTGATCGGACCAGTTTCTCGAGCACTTCTCTTTCTGCATCCTTTCGTTCACCACATATTGATCTATCAACCTTAACCAACCCAGAGTTGCGCTATTGGTACCACATGTATGGAGCCAACATCGATCGTTTAGAGGTTGAAATCAATACAGGAACAGGGGGCTGGCAGTTGCTTCAAACCATTTCAGGCCAGCAGCAATTCAGCAAAACAGACCCTTGGATTGAAGAGGCTATTTCGTTGAGTGCTTATGCCAATCAAACAGTCTTCCTCCGATTCAAAGGCTATAACAATGGAAATACATTCTTGGCCAACATTGCTATAGACGATGTGAGCATTGATGAAGCTCCTCCATGTCCTCGTCCCAATCCATTCACTTTAACCTCTCAAACTAGCACCACAGCTACTTTCTCTTTCACCTCGGGAGGTACTTCACCATGGCAGGTTGAGTATGGTGCACCTGGCTTTTCTCCAGGATCGGGAACTCTGCAAAATGTGACATCTAATCCATTTACACTTACAGGTTTAACGCCACAAACTACTTATGACGTGTACATGAGAGATACATGTGGTGCAATAGGAGTAAGTTTATGGACTGGCCCTCTGTCGGTTACCACAGAATGTGCCCCTTCCAGTGCTCCATTTTCCGAAGGTTTTGAGGGAAGTTCATTTACACCAGGTTCTTTTGGTGTTCAAGGTGGACTCGACCCATGTTGGAGTGCGAGTAGCGATCAGACCGGATATTATTGGACACCTTCACCTCCTTCTTTTATCAACTTTGCTAGTGGTCCAAATACCGCGCACAGTGGTAGTGACTACATGTACACGGATGGTGGTTTTATTCCGGGGGCAAGTGATACCGCGGTATTGACTTCACCTCTCATCGACTTGACTCCATTGACCAATCCAGAGCTTACATTCTGGTATCACATGTTTGGGCCTCAAATTAATAGTCTAAAAGTTCAAGTTTTCGACGGAACTTCTTGGTTAACAGAGTGGAGTGTTTCAGGCCAGCAACACAATTCTAAGTCGGCTGCGTGGTTAGAGGCAACTGTAGACCTTACTTCTTATGCAGGGTCTACCATTCAAATTCGCTTTGTAGGAAAGCGGAGCAGTGCAACGGGTGATGATTTGCGTATTGCCATTGATGATGTTGATATTCATGAACAGCCACCTTGTCCTAAGGTTACAGGGTTCAGTTTTATCGGTAAATCTCAAACCAGTATCAATTTAGTATGGAATGTAGCATCGGGTACCAATTGGATTATTGAATACGGTTACCAAGGATTTTCTCCGGGATCGGGAACAGTGATTACGGGCGTTACCGGCTCTCCATATAACGTGACCGGACTCAGCCCTTCCACGGCTTACGATTTCTACATTACCCGAGATTGTGGTACCAATGGAACGAGTGATGTGACGGGGCCCCTCACCGTGAGCACTGTGTGTGGACCAGTCGCCGCGCCGTTTGTAGAAACCTTTGAATCGCCAGGATGGGTGAAGGGAACTTTCTTTCCTGATCTTGGCTCGTTGGAGCCTTGTTGGACCCGATCAGACACTACAAGCTTTATTTGGTCGGTAGAGAATTTGAATACTTTCCCCAATAATTCAGGTCCAGATGGCGATCACACCACAGGGAGTGGAAACTACATGTACACCGACTTCCGGAGTACGGCCAATGTCAGTACGTTCTTGCAAATGCCAAATATTGACTTGTCTCCACTAGATACGCCGGAACTTCGCTTTTTCTATCACATGTATGGAGCGGCCATCGACCATCTCAAAGTCCAAGTGAAAACGGCTTCATCGAGTTGGACTGATGTTTGGAGTAGAAATGGGCAACAGCAGACAAGCAGCTCAGCCTCGTTTAATCAGGCCATCTTGAACCTGTCGGCCTACCGTGGGCAAATCGTCATGATCCGTTTTGTTGGTCAGCGTTTGACCTCAGGTTTCACCAATTCTGAAATCGCAATAGATGATATCAGCATAGATGAGAAGCCGCAATGTCCCGCGCCATCGGGGTTGACGACTACACCAGTAGGTGTGAGCGCAATACAGCTCTCGTGGACAGCCGGAGGGGGAGCCTCAACTCAAATTGAATATGGACCTCAGGGATTTTCTCCGGGAAGTGGAACCTTAGTTAACGCTCCCAATAATCCGTTCATTGTTACCGGGTTATCTGCCAATACAGCCTATGATTTCTATGTTCGCGACAGTTGTGGTACAGGGGGTGTAAGCTGGGCAAATGGACCAGTTTCGGGAACAACTTACCCATGTGCTGATGCGTGTTTATACGAGCTTATATTGTCTGATTTGAACAATGACGGATGGAATGCAGGGGGACTTAACGGACTTCACGTTCTAGAAGTGACGGTGGATGGAACCACAACGGATTACACGCTGACATCAGGAAGTCTCAAGTCGTTTTTAGTTCCCATTTGTAACAACCAGCCGTTTAGTCTTAAGTTTACTAACAACGGTTTCTTGAGCAATCAATGTGGAATTATTTTCAAGGATCCGAGTGGAGCTACCCTTTATTCGAGGAATCCAAGCAACGCTGTACTTGGAACGGCAGTTTTGTATTCAGACACGGGGAGTTGTACAACGGTTTGTCCAGATCCCGTAGGTCTTACCGCAAATAACATCACGCCAATTTCAGCAGATATTCTTTGGAGTTCCATTTCAGGAGATGCGCGCATAGCTTATGGCCCAGTAGGATTTACGCCGGGAACGCCCTATCAAACTGGATTAGCTACGAGTTATACGCTTACAGGTTTAACACCAGGAACTACGTATGATGTCTATGTTCAAGATACGTGTACCAATGGGTTAGTAAGTGGTTGGGTTGGACCGTTGAGGTTTACAACCCTGAACTGTAATCCACCATCAGCTGCATTTACAGCAACGGCCAGTGGTCTTGTTGCCACATTCGATGGTTCGTCAAGTAGCTCGAACGTAACAACCCACACTTGGTATTACGGGGATGGCAATTCGGGAGGCGGTATGAGTAATGCGCATACCTATAGTTCGCCAGGAATTTATCAAGTCGTTCTAGTGGTTTCTAATCCATGTGGAATTCTCGATAGTGCGCTTCAAACTCTTGTGGTATGTGGTACTCCAACGGCGGCATTTACTTCTAATAAATCGGGATTGAATATCAGTCTAGATGCTAGTTCGTCCACCGGTATAGGAATGAGCTACGCATGGGATTTTGGAGATGGAAATACTGGAACGGGGTTGACCACCACTCATGTGTATGCAGCAGCAGGTAACTACAGCGTTCGGTTGATTGTTACCGATACGTGTGGTTCAGATGACACCTCCATCGTAGCCTATACCATCTGTGCTCCAACACTGCCTGTGATCACCTATACCACGACGGGGATGACCGTAAACTTCGACGGTTCTGGATCCGTGAATGCACTTACATATGATTGGTATTTTGGAGATGGAAATTCAGGAACTGGAGTGAATCCATCCCATACCTATGCCTTGAATCAGAATTATACCGTAACTCTCACCATAACAAACGCTTGTGGCGATACGTCTTTAACCGATACTGTTATAGCACTGTGTACAGAGCCCATTGCGAAGTGGACTTACAATATCATCAGTTCTGGAGGCAGTGGTATGCTTGTCCAGTTTGATGGAACAGCGAGTATTGGTACTACTTACAATTGGGATTTTGGAGACGGAGGTACTGCTTCAGGCACCAACTTCCCAACGCATACCTATACCACTCCAGGCCTCTTTTATTGGGTAACTTTGATTGTAGGGAATGATTGTTCCGACAGCGATACCATGCGATATAAGCTCAATCAGATAGGCTTAGAGGAAGTGGATAACGATGAGCATTCCATATCACTTTATCCAAACCCTAGTTCAGGTTCATTTACATTGAAGTTCGATAATCCAAGTCAAGGGAGAGTAGTAGTCAATCTTCTCGATGTTGGCGGTAAATCGATGATTCAGGACTTGCCAATGGAAGATCAATCTGAAAGTGAGTTCCGCGTTCAAGTGGTTGTTCCACCAGGAGTGTACATGTTACAGATCGTTATGGCGGATCGAATCCATTATAAACGATTAGTGATTCAGTGATAAATCAAAACGCCTCTGTACAGAGGCGTTTTTTTATGGAATAAGTTACTGTTGAATACTCGGGGTAAAAATGCGCCTTCTTTTTGGCTTCGTTCCCTATATTCGCAAGACATCATTCACAAGTATATGAAGACCATCAAGAAGCTACTCGTAGCGAATAGAGGAGAGATTGCATTGCGCGTGATGCGTACTGCTAAAGAAATGGGAATCAAAACTGTAGCGGTTTATTCTGAAGCAGACCGAAACGCACTTCACGTTCGTTATGCGGATGAAGCCATCCTTTTAGGTCCGCCACCCAGCAATCAATCATACTTGTTAGGAGATAAGATTATTGAAGAATCTCTTCGCTTGGGAGTTGATGCCATTCACCCTGGATATGGATTTTTATCTGAGAATGCTGAATTCTCTCAAAAGGTAAGAGATGCAGGATTGATGTTCCTCGGTCCTAAACCTTACGCCATTGACACCATGGGCGATAAGCTCAAGGCCAAACAAGCAGTGAAGAATTATGATGTCCCTTTGGTGCCGGGTACGGATGAGGCCATTACTGATGTTCCCGCTGCACAAAAGCTCGCTGAGGAGATCGGATATCCCGTATTGATTAAGGCCGCTGCCGGTGGTGGTGGTAAGGGAATGCGTATTGTTCGCGGCTCTGATGAGTTCGTAGAGCAGATGAATCTTGCTGTAAGTGAGGCTACGTCTGCCTTTGGTAATGGTAGTGTATTCATTGAGAAATACGTCGATTCTCCTCGGCATATTGAAATTCAAGTGTTGGCAGATCAACACGGAAATGTGGTTCACCTCTTTGAAAGGGAGTGTAGTGTTCAGCGCCGACATCAAAAAGTAGTAGAAGAAGCTCCATCTTCTATCTTAACTCCAGAAACTCGCGATGCAATGGGGTTGGCAGCGGTTAATGTGGCCAAAGCTTGTGATTACGAAGGAGCAGGTACGGTAGAATTTATCTACGATGCCAGTGGATCGTTCTACTTCTTGGAAATGAATACTCGACTTCAAGTTGAGCACCCCGTTACAGAATTGATTACGGGTGTGGATTTGGTTCGAGAGCAAATACGAATTGCAGAGGGCAGAGAATTGTCGTTTGCACAAGAAGATCTTACCATTCACGGACATGCTGTTGAGGTACGGGTATATGCCGAAGATCCTTCAGAGAACTTTATGCCTGATATCGGAAACCTGAAATTGTACCAGCGCCCACAAGGCCCAGGAATTCGTGTAGATGATGGCTTAGAGCAAGGCATGGACGTTCCCATTTACTACGATCCAATGATTGCCAAATTGATTGTGCATGCAGGAAATCGCGAAATGGCCATGGATAGAATGATCCGAGCCATTGACGAGTATAGAATTGGAGGGGTTAAAACAACCTTGCCTTTCTGTCGTTTTACCATGGAACACGAGGCTTTCCGTTCAGGTGACTTCGACACCCATTTTGTTCAGAAGCATTATGAACCATCTATGTTGAATCGAATAGATGATGAAGGTGCGGAAGTTGCCGCGTTAATGGGGGCATGGATATTGAGTACTCAGAGCGCAAAAGCTGTGGAATCAACATCATCTTCCGCAGGTTCGAATGCATGGAGAAGAAACCGTACACTATAAAGAGATTGATTGCCCTTCTCATTGTTGCTTTCAATGGGATTGGGATTACATTGAGCGCACAAGTGGATAGTGGATCGGTCGATTCACTCCTCCACAAAAGTGCCGTTCAAGAAGATACGGTCATTATTTTCCAGTATGTCAAGGATGGGCAAGTCCTCGATGCCACATTGATTGATGGAGATACCATCCCATGGATTGTTCTAGATGAGGTACTCTTTATTTCAGAACCCACTTTTGATGACGACGAAGCCCGTCGACGTTACTTCTACTTGAAGCGAAAGGTGATGAAAGTCTATCCGTATGCAGTTCTTGCTGGTAATAAACTCGATTCGCTTAATTTACGACTCGACAGCTTGACAAGTCGACGTGAGAAACGACGGTACATCAAGGAATATCAAGAATATCTCGAAGAGCGTTTTGAGCCAGAAATTCGCAAACTTACCCACAGCGAAGGTCAAATTTTGTGCAAGCTTTTGTACCGCGAAACGGATATGTCGGTTTACGATCTAATCACGGAATACAGAAGTGGGTGGACTGCATTTTGGTGGAATGTAACGGCCAATTGGAACGATATCTCCTTGAAAGAACCGTACGATCCCGAAAACAATGAGGAGGATAAATTGGTTGAGAACATTCTTCAGCGAAGCTTCACCCAGGGTTTGCTGGAAGAGAGAGTTCCATTCTACCCACCTCAGGTAGAGGAGTAGATGGACGTTACAACACTGAAAAAGGGTACCTTTGCCATCATGAAGCATCAGCCTGTTCCCATCTTTTCTACACATCGTTTTTCCAAGTTAATGGAAGACTATGTTGCAGAGAAGCCAGAGCTTTCGACATTGTATTCTAGACCGCATAAGCCGGAGAGTTTCTCCCCTCAAATTGCCGAGAGAAGTAAGGTTCAGGTGGATAGATCAACACTCGTTGAAGTGCTTCACGATCAGTATTCTTCATTGGATATTGAAAAGCGTTATCCAAGAGTGTTCGAACACATTGAAGAGCTGAAAGATGCATCTACGTACACGGTGGTTACTGGTCATCAATTGTGTTTGTTTACAGGGCCACTTTACTTTATTTATAAGATTGTCAATACCATACGCCTAGCCGAAGAATTGTCGGATCGCGAAAAGGTGAAAGTGGTTCCGGTATTCTGGATGGCCTCGGAAGATCATGACTTTGAAGAGATCAACCATATGTGGTATGGCGATCTCAAGTATCAGTGGAATAGGACATCTGGGAATGCAGTAGGTAGACTACATACCGATGGAATTGACCATGTCATAGATGAACTTGAACATTCCGTAGGCAAGAGTAAACCTGTTTCAGAGTTTATCGATTTACTCCGACGATGTTATAGGTCGGGTCAAACACTTAGCGATGCCACGCGAGAACTGGCTACCGAGCTTTTCGCAGAGAAAGGTCTCATTGTTCTCGACGCAGATGACGCACGCCTTAAGCGTCAGATGGTGGATATTTTCTCTCGAGAATTAACCGACACGGAATCGGCAGAGATGATGTCCCAAACTTCTAAGATTCTTTCAGAAGAATATTTCACACAAGTCACGCCAAGAGATATCAATCTATTCTACCTCAATAACGAGCAGCGTTATCGCTTGACATTTACAGGTGATGAAGTTTCGACAGTGGATGGTCCTTATTCGTGGTCACGTGATCAAGTGAAACAAGAACTGCGTGATCATCCCGAGAGATTTAGTCCCAATGTGGTACTGCGCCCTGTTTATCAAGAGGTGATTCTCCCTAATCTTGCATACATTGGTGGAGGTGGGGAATTAGCGTATTGGCTTCAGTTAAAAGGAGTATTTGAACATTATCAGGTTCCATTTCCAATATTGCGTTTGAGGAATTCCGCAGGTTTCATTCGCAGAAAGTTTATCCATAAGATGGATAAACTCGATTTGACCGTTTCCGATATTTCAGAAAAAGTCTTCGAACAAAAGCGAGATCACTTCCGAAAAGAGTTGAAGCTGGATGGTGAGATGAAAGTTTTGAAATCTCAATCTGATCTTCTCTTTTCGCAGATGGAGGCATTGGCCAATCGAATAGATCCATCACTGCACGGTACAGCCTCGGCTTATAATGCTCGTCAGAAGCATCTGATCGATAATTTTGAGAAGAAGATATTGCGTGCTCAGCAACGAAGAGAAGGTGAGGTTACAAGGATGTTTGACGAAGTTCACGGTGAGGCCTTTCCAAGTGGTGGTCTTCAAGAACGACGAGATAACTACATTACGTTGTTGGAGCGTTTTGGCGATGGCGTATTGGACTTGTTGTTTGATGAGTTGGATCCATTTGCGCACGATTTCAGCTGGTTTACGGAGTGATTTCAGGGGCCACCCATGCCTCCTCCCACAATCAAGGTACAAAAACACCTGCGATTAGTCGTATGATAAACGTATGTAAACACTTAGTTTTCAATGCGTATCGTTCAAAACTCCCATGGTGAAAAGTAGAGTTGTCATTTGAGAGTTGTGTACATTTAAGCGGGAGGGAGTGTCCATACCCTAATAATATATCCTTTAGATGGAGTTCGTGTTGATCTGTTTTGTGGCATTCGCTGCAAGTTGGCTGACTTTGATATCAGGCTTTGGACTGGGAACCTTACTATTGCCAACTTTCATTCTATTCTTCAGTCCTTTAGAGGCTGTAGCCATGACGGCTATCGTTCATTTTCTAAATAACGTTTTTAAATTTAGCTTGCTTTTCAAGCAGGTGAACCGTTATGTAGCCTTATGGTTTGGCGTTTCTGGAATTGTTGGGGCGGCAGTTGGAGCTTGGGTAAGCACGAATGTGGAGAAGTCTATTGCTTATACTTCTCCGCTGGATGGAATTAGCGAGGTGTCGTGGTTTAGCTTCCTTGTAGGACTCTTGATGATTGTATTCGCACTTCAAGAACTCCTCTTGGGGAAAGTAGGCTTCGCTTTTTCGAAGAAGGCCATGGTTCCAGGCGGTGTTCTGAGTGGTTTCTTTGGGGGACTAACGGGGCATCAAGGAGCATTGAGGTCAATGTTCCTACTGAAGTCAGGATTAACCGCCCAAGCCTACGTGGCCACAGGTACAGCTATTGCGTTAATGGTGGATTTGACGCGAATCCCTATTTACCTTGGTCGAATTTCTAAAGGGGGAATAGATAAGCATACGTTGCTAATCGCATCTGCAACACTTTTCGCTTTCATAGGTGCCTTTATCGGGAAAAGAATGATAGAGAAGATTACCTACACCACTGTACAATGGGTTGTAGGTGTGCTGATGATTGTTGTTGGACTTCTCTTACTACTTGGACTCCTCTAGACTCTCCTCAAACTAGAGAATTTAGCCTTTCAATGGTTGAACTTTAGAATTGGTGAAGCTGAGATCGGATCATTCTTCCGACATAGATATAGCTTCATCTACAAGCTGAACAGTGCGTTCGTAGCACCCCGGACCGACTTTTCCGTGGCCCGGTATGACCCAGGCTTTGCGTTCAAAGTACACTTGGCTCTCTTCCAGGGCTCTCTTCCAACTCGGTAAATCGGCATGACTCAAATTGCCGATATCTTTAGATACATAACTCTTGATGAAGCAACCTCCATAAGTGCCGTGACGACCAATGGTGAGAATGAGGTTTCCAGGAGCATGGCCTGTACCGGGGTCGATTACATTGATTTCAACTCCGCCTAAATCAAAACGATAGGGGTAACTTGAAAAGACATTTTGTGCGGGCTCATATCCATCTTCCTTGGCATTCATCGTTTGGGCATCCTCGTGAATATAGGTCCTGATCCCATTTTTGTGCAAGGTGGCAATACCGCCCATACGGTCAACATGGGCGTGAGTGATAACAGCGATCGAAATGGGAACGTCGAGATGCTTTTTACTCCATGCAATGATCTCTTCTGTTTGCTCATCATTCCATGGAGTATCCATCAAAATACTGGAAGAGTCTCCCTCTACAATCAGGTAATTCGCAGGAATAAGATGACCTTCATAATAGGCCCATGCTGTCACTAACGTGGTTCGTTGATCTAGTCCAACATAGGTCATTTCGGGAACACCGTTATCTTGACTAAAGCCTATGAATGGCAGGGTGAGCGCAATTGCGAGAACAAAACGTTTCATTGAGTTCGAAGGTAAGATGATAACTTAGACTTGAGTTCGTTTGGCTGGAATGGTTTGCTGATAAAGTCATCCATTCCAGCTTCTTTTGCCCGGTCAATGGTGTCAATAATAGCACTTGCAGTCAGTGCGATAATTGGAGATGTGACTCCTTGTTCACGAAGTATTCGCGTCGCCTCATATCCGTCCATTACAGGCATTTGCAGGTCCATCAGGATCAAATCAAATTTGTAATTGGCAACGAGATCCACGGCTTGTTGACCGTTTTCGGCCTGAACAGTATCAAGTCCCCATTTGCCCAAGAAGGTCTTAGCTATGGCCATGTTGATGTGATTATCTTCCACTATCAGCACGGTGCCTTTATCAAATACAATGTCATTGTCTGGATGAGAGATGGCAGAAGATGAGGGTTTAACAATCACGTGGTTTAGTTTGAAAGAGAACGTGGAGCCTCGGCCAACAGAGCTTTTTACTTCCAACTTTGACCCCATGAGGTAGAGTAGCTTCTGACTAATACTCAGTCCCAATCCGGTACCCGAGTGCGAACGGTCATTGCCAGTTGATACTTGGGTGAATTCATCAAAAATAGTTTCGAGGTACTCCGTTTCGATGCCTACTCCAGTATCTGTTATTTCGATTTCTATTCCCTTGGCTTTGTAAGGTGAGACGGTTACACTAATGCTTCCTTTTTCTGTAAACTTAACGGCATTATGGATGATGTTATTGACCACTTGGGTGAGTCGAACTTGGTCAATGGAAATACACGTTCCAGCGTGCAGCACGTTCTTGTAAACGATGGCAATTCCCTTTTCCGCAGCCCAGTCTAAATAGGAATGAACTGTAGTTTTCATCCATTCATCCAGCACTATTTCATTCTGAGAGAGTTCGATGACGCCCGATTCAATCTTGTTGAAATCGAGAATGTCGTTCACTAGATTCTTGAGGTGGTCTGATGAGGCTAGGAGGGAGGCAACTTTATCTTTGATATCATCAGAAACTTCAGATTCCAAGATGTGAGAGATTCCAATGATGGCATTTAACGGTGTTCTAATCTCGTGTGACATCATCGAAAGAAACTCAGTCTTCGCGTTGTTTGCTTTGATGGCTGCTTCTTTGGCTTCAATGGCATCCGTCAATAATCCTTCTCGTGCAACAGCAGCCAAAATGAGGTCGGATTGAAGTCGAAGTACATTGAGCATTTGCTCATCCGGCAGCGTTCCTCTCCAAATATGGGTCCACACGCTTACGAGCTTTTTATCTACAATAAAAGGAAATCCTATGAGTGCAATTTTCTTGTTAGGTTGACTGTAGTTGAGGATTTCTCCGCGTTCCAGTCTTCGCTCTTCTCGAAGGATTAACTGACTAAAATCAATGTCTTCTATCGTTTCTAAAGCGGCCGCCGAATCCGCTAGGGAGTAGGCGGTAGAAACATCGAGAGTTTCAGATTCAACATCCCAGATGAAGGAGTATGCGGTGTGAAAAGTCTCCTTGGTTCTTTGTACAATCCGGCCCATTTTGGAGATCCAATTCCCCTCAGCTAATAGGTCGCGGGCAACTTCATTAACCAATTCCAAATGGAGCGCATTTCTATTGGTGAGTTCTTGACTTCTACGTGCTTCGGAAATGTCGCGGATGGTCAATAGCAAGTAGCCTTCATCGTCGGAAGCCTTAGATTGAATTCCGGTCCCCGATATACTCACCCATCGCCTGCTACCCGCTTCTGTACGAACCATCAGTTCTAAAGTATGCTGTTCTTCCGACCAGTTAGAGCGTATATTCAGTAGGAATTCGTACAGTCTTTCTAGTTCCGAATCTTCAATGCCACGAATGAGTTCGTCAATGGGTCTGCCTCGCCATCCAGAGGTGCTGATTAGAGCTTCAGCCGACTTATTTGAGTCAATTACGCGCAAATCGTGTGACAAGAGGAACGCGGCGTCATTCATGTTCTTGAACAGCGATTCGTATGCAACGGGAATCATCTCAAACAATTTTCCCCTAAAAATGGCTGTAACACAAAGAATTCCAACTCCCATAAATCCAAGAGGAGTTAGGTCAAAACCTGGAATCGGATTATAGCCACTCAAGTAAAGAATATTGCCAATCCAAGGAAGGAAGGAGCTGATGATTAACAGCGTGATCTGCGATTTGAATAAGTCGCTTGAATTGATCGCCGTGCGTATGAGCTGGTAGGTAGATAGAACGAGTAGGATATAGCTACATCCAACCCAAAACCAGAAGATACTTCCATAACTGTAAGAGGGGGCGAAAGACCCCTCGTTGAGTGTGACTTCAATGTAATGTTGGTGGTGTAGGTCGTTTGTGAAAACGCCGAAGAGAACGATGAAACCCAAGACGTATAAGGAGTTTCTCAAAAAGTGCTCCCTCAGTAAATCAACACCACTATATTGAAAAACGAATAAGAAAAAAGAGATTGGAGCGAAGACAATTCCAAAATACGAGAGTTGAGAAAGTGTTGTTTTCGCTTCAACAGAAGTGACAAACGGTCCAATTCCATCAAAGAGCGACCACCATGCAACGCTGAACATCAACAGTGCAAAGTGACGGGCTCCAGGAATGTGAGCCATGCGAGATGTATACGCTCCTAATCCAGTGGTGATTAGGGTAGATGAGAACAGTAAGATCTGCAGTAAGCCGTTTTCCGACATGCCGGGTTAGGTTAGGGGCATGAAATTACGCAATTCGGCGGTGTTTCACATTACATCATTGTCGATCAAATATTCCATCTGCATTGGTGCTGGATGTCGTTCTGTAATCAACGAGGATCATTCCGTATCCGTCAGACATCAGTACATCGTATTCATTCTCGCCTTCGGAGACGTTGTTTGGGTTGCTAATCGTCACGGTTCCCTTTTCACCATCTGTGCGAAAAAGAAGCGTATCAACTACGGAATTTCGGTATCGAATAAGTGATCGATTGGATCGGAAAACGAGTGTGTCGGTGTACGGAGCTCTTTCTACCCAGGTGCCAACGAGGTCTTTAGTGTTGGGGTATCCGTCGGGGTCACACGCTGATAACACAAGAATACTAAGAGCTGTAGATGCGAGAACTTTAATTTTCATGCTTGGAAATGTTGTCGATTCTATGGTTATCTAGTTAAGCGACAAAGGAAGCAAGATTGCGCATTTCATCACATCATTTAGACATCTTCTCCTCGAATTAATTTTCGAACGCGCTCTTCGAGTTCAGCATTTATAGCTTCTTTTTGTAAGATCACAGGTTCGGAGGCTCGAACATCACAGTCGTGAACCGGACATCTTTCGCAGGTGACTCCCACTTTACGACGTTCGGAAACTCGGTCGATGAATTTGATTTTCCGCTTTTGTTTCGGATTGATTTCTATGCCAATGCAAACACTTCTCGAGTTACCTGATTGAAAGGGATCATCGTTGCTGGCCGAAAGAATTAAGTAATTCTGACCATTGGGATATTCACTCAATTGTATGCCAGCACGTACTCCGTTTACGGAAGGAAATCTTTCGGGGTGATTGAGCAACTCCGTGCTCACCCATCGATTGCAGTAGTGTTCGTGCTGGTGATTGGCTTGAGGTTGATGGTTCTTACTGAGGTGAAATTCCTTCGTAATGATTGGTGAACTTTTGCTATTCTCCATGCCAAAGCGCAAGAAGAACATGTCCTTCAATCCAAAGTGATGTGGCAGAATGTTCGTCAATCTTTGAAAAAAGGTCTCTGCGGAGTAGGTGAACTTCAATAGTGTCTCCAATAGTTGTTCCCCTGTAAATTCTGAACTTGACAATACCTCCTGAATCTCTTGAACCATTTGCTTTTCGGGCAAGGTGAGTGCACCGGCAAAGTAGGATGCTTTGAAGTTGTTCAATACCTCATCAAAGTGATCGAACTTAATCCAAGTGAAGGTGTGTGGGCGCTCTGTGATTTCCATGTGTGCATAGCCCAGTTCCTTTGCCAAGATGAACACTCGTTGGGCTTCTGTTACACTAGGGGCGATGATGAGCTTTTTGATTTTTGGAATGAATGCGGAGCGTATCTGTTCAGGGTAGTCGTTCTCTAGTGGGGTGTTGTTGTCAATTTGATACCCGAATTCTTCGGTTAAGATTTCTTCGAGTTCAGCAGAAGAAATGCGACTGGATAAATCGATTTGATATTTTCTAGCACATGCGGCTACCTCTTTCTCAATCTCCTCAAAATAATTGAAATGTTGCTCTTGATAGCTTCTAAGAGCTGTTAGGTAAAATTGATCTCGGTCGATGTGATAATGACGTGCTATCTCGAAGAGAGTACTGACAAATGAAGTGACTTTCTCAGGAGCACTTGAAATGATATCCAACAATTGGTTCTCTTCAATTCCGAAGAGCTCCAGTGGTATTTCTTTAAGAATTCCGCTCATGATGATATCACTCACTGGCGCCATGGGGCCCGACAATTTCATGCTGACCAATTCGTCGTATGGAATCTCCAATGCCTTCGCTAAACTGACAATCTTGTCGGGCTTCGGATACTTCTTGCCCTTTTCGATTTCATTCAGATAGCTCTTGCTCAAACCTGTCAATTTAGCTAATCCGAAAAGCGACAGCCCTTTGTCATTGCGAGTTTGCTTCAGCTTCAGGCCGAATATCAGACGTATTTGTTCTTCAGAAAGCATGGGGAGTCATGATCATTTTTTCAAATATACAATAAGTACGTCCGCCAAAAAGTTTTAAAAAATATTTAGCGAACGTTCGCTGAAATAGAAAAGTTTGCTCATATTTGAAACAACCAAAACAGAGAAAGTCATGTTCCGAGTAGATGTAGACAATGTGGTTAAACCAATGATAGTGAGTGATTACGCTTCAGAGTGTAAGGCAGTTTTCACCGATGAGGCTCTTCAATTTGTTGGCATTCTTCATGAGTTGTTTGAGAAACGTCGACTCGATTTGCTCGAGAAGCGAAAGGTGAGAAACACTCGATATGCGAATGGAGAAACGCCGGGATACAAGCCTGAAACGGCTAGTATTCGAGAAGGAGACTGGCGCGTTAATCCCGTTCCATCTCAGATTCATGATAGACGAGTTGAGATTACTGGACCAACGGATGCCAAGATGATGATCAATGCGCTGAATTCGGGAGCTAAGGTTTTTATGGCTGACCTTGAGGATAGCACATCACCTACATGGAAGAATATAGCGAATGGTCAATTGAATCTCTATAAAGCGGTTCGTGACGAATTGACCTTTACAAATAGTGCAGGCAAGTTTTATTCTGTAGCGGAAAGTCCTGCTGTTCTGATGGTTCGTCCCCGTGGATTGCATTTAGAGGAGACGAACGTCCAAGTAGAAGGCAAGCCGATTTCGGCATCGTTGTTTGATTTCGGTTTGTTCTTCTATCACAACGTACACGCGCTATGGGCGAAAGGAAGTGCGCCTTATTTCTATCTCGCAAAACTGGAGGATTCAGAAGAGGCAGAGTGGTGGAATGAGGTGTTCATTGAAGCACAACGCATCATTGGGATTCCGCGAGGTACGATTAAAGCGACTGTATTGGTGGAAACCTTTCCGTTGGTCTTTCAAATGCATGAGGTGCTTTATGCCCTCCGGGAGCATTCCGCGGGTTTGAATTGTGGTCGATGGGATTACTTGTTCTCCATGATTAAAACGCTGGGACATTCTCCCTCTAATCTTTTTCCCGATCGGGATCAAATGACCATGACGGTAGAATGTATGACGGCCTATAGCCGAATGCTGATTTCCACTTGTCATACACGCGGAGCGCATGCCATGGGTGGTATGGCTGCACAAATCCCAATTAAGAACGATGTAATCGCAAACGAACGCGCGCTAGAAAAAGTAAAAGCGGATAAAGAGAGAGAAGTTCGAGATGGTCATGATGGCTCGTGGGTGGCTCACCCTGCATTGGTGCCTCTGGCTATGGAGATATTCAATGAATACATGCCACAGAAGAATCAAATTGATCTCATTCCCGATTGGAGCTACACTGCAGAAAATTTGTCGACGATTCCCAAGGGATCCATCACGGAAGAAGGAGTTCGAAAGAACATCAGCATAGGCCTCCACTATTTGGCTGCTTGGCTATCTGGACAAGGGGCTGCTGCTATTCATCACTTAATGGAGGATGCAGCCACGGCCGAAATCTCAAGAGTTCAACTCTGGCAATGGTTGCATTTCAAGGCTGAATTGGAGGGGGGAATGGTGTTGGACGAAACGCGCTTCGACCTGATGTTCTATGAAGAATCGGCCAAGTTGGAGCGCGTGATCATCGATCCATGGAAAGGGAAACTTCCTCAAGCAAAAGTGCTCTTTAATCGAATGGTGAAACGAGCAGAACTAGTTCCCTTTCTCACTTCTGAAGCTCAACCTTATTTATCCTAATCCCTATTACAATTACGTCAAACTCAAGACCCGTACTATTATGAATCGTGAAGAACAAAGAATCGCACTGGAAAACGACTGGAAAACTAACCCTCGTTGGGCAAATGTTTATAGGCCCTACGATGCAGAAGATGTACTTCGACTTAGAGGTAGTTTCATTATTGAACACTCTGTGGCTAAAAGAGGCGCAGAGGTACTCTGGAAAAAACTGAATACCCAACCGGTGGTCTCTGCGCTGGGGGCGCTGACAGGTAACCAGGCTATTCAAGAGGTAGCTGCTGGACTGGAAGCCATTTATTTGAGCGGTTGGCAGGTTGCCGCCGATGCAAATTCAGCCGGAGAGATGTACCCCGATCAGAGCTTGTATCCTGTGAATTCTGTTCCGATGGTCGTGGAGAAGATTAATGCTGCACTTCTTAGAGCAGATCAAATAGCGACGGTGAATGGCGATGTAGATAGAGAGTGGATGGTGCCTATTGTGGCTGATGCTGAAGCTGGTTTTGGCGGCAACTTGAATGCTTTTGAACTGATGAAAGCGATGATTAAAGCAGGTGCCGCTGGCGTTCACTTTGAAGATCAATTGAGCAGTGCAAAGAAATGCGGACACCTAGGAGGAAAGGTGCTGGTCCCTACTTCAGAAGCGATCAATAAACTCATTGCCGCGAGATTGGCATCAGATGTTCTGAATGTGCCAACACTTATCGTTGCACGTACGGATGCAGATGCCGCCCAGCTTATTACCTCCGACATTGATATTCGCGACCAAAAGTTTACAACAGGTGAACGTTCAAGCGAGGGATTCTACTATGTGAAGAATGGCATCGAACAGGCAATTGATAGAGGATTGAGCTATGCACCTTATGCTGATTTGCTTTGGATGGAAACTTCACACCCAAGTTTAGCTGAAGCTCGGCAGTTCGCTGAAGCAATTCACAAGGAGTATCCAGGTAAGCTGTTGGCCTATAACTGTTCTCCGAGTTTTAACTGGGCAAGTAAGTTGTCGGTTGAAGAGATGGAGACGTTCCGCGAGGATTTAGCAGCGCTAGGATTCAAATTTCAGTTCATTACACTCGCAGGATTCCACGCTTTGAACACCAGCATGTTTGAATTGAGTAAAGCCTACCACGAACGTGGAATGGCGGGGTATTCAGAGCTGCAAGAGCGTGAGTTTGCATTGGTGAGTAAAGGTTTTTCGGCAGTGAAGCATCAAGCTTTTGTAGGGACTGGTTATTACGACATGGTCCAAAATGTGGTAACAGCAGGTCGAACAAGTACTCAGGCGATGGCGGGTTCAACTGAAGCAGATCAGTTTTAATCCGCAATAAAAAGCTCCTCCACTTTTTTGAGTCTGTGGAGGAGCTTTTACTGCTAAAAAGTATCATTCCCATTGCTTGGCTAACGGGAGCTAGCCACCATATCGGATCTCTTGTAAACGAGCGGACTCATCTTCGGTAAAAACCCGAGATTGAATGATAAAACGCATCCCAAGTGGAATCTCTAGTGAGAAGCTTGAGCCTCTGCCAGGTGTAACATGAAGATTGAGCTGGGTGTGCTTCCAGTATTCAAACTGATCCGCACTCATCCAAAATTCACAACCGACAATTTCTCCGAGACAAACATCAGAGCCTCCTACTTTAAACTCATCCTTTGGAAAGCACATCGGCTGAGAGCCGTCGCAACAACCCCCACTTTGATGAAACATGAGCTCGCCATGACGCTCTTTTAGTTTCTCAATTAATTCCTGTGCCTCTTTAGAATGAGTAACTCTGGGTATGTGAGAAGGGGATTCGCTATGTTGAGTAGCGGAATCCCCGGTTTGGTCATCAAAAGAATCCAAGCTTCTTCTTGTCATAAGAAATGAGCATGTTCTTGGTGTTGCGGTAGTGATTTAACATCATCTTGTGCGTTTCTCTACCGAAACCTGACTTCTTGTATCCTCCAAATGGTGCATGTGCTGGATAGGCGTGGTAACAATTTACCCAAACTCGTCCTGCTTGAATAGCACGTGGAACTTGGTAGAGTTCGTGGGAATCACGTGTCCACACTCCAGCGCCAAGTCCGTAAAGGGTGTCATTCGCAATTTCGATGGCTTCTTCTACCGTTTTGAATGTGGTTACCGAAACCACAGGACCAAAGATTTCTTCTTGGAAGATACGCATCTTATTGTGCCCTTTGAAGATGGTTGGTTGAATGTAATAGCCTGTTTCTAACCCACTGTTCAATCCAGCATTAGCTCCACCACAAAGCAGTTCAGCACCTTCTTCCTGACCAATCTTCATGTAACTCAGAATCTTCTCATATTGATCTTGAGATGCTTGAGCACCCATCATGGTGCTAGGGTCGAGTGGGTTGCCCAATTTGATGGCCTTGGTACGTTCAACAACGCGTGACATGAATTTATCATAGATATCCTCTTGAACGAGAATACGCGAAGGGCAGGTGCAAACTTCACCTTGATTCAAGGCGAACATAACTGCACCTTCTACGGCCTTGTCAAAGAACTCGTCATCAGCATCAGCAACAGAGCTAAAGAAGATGTTTGGAGATTTTCCTCCAAGCTCCATGGTTACAGGAATGAGGTTCTCCGATGCGTATTGCATGATAAGGCGTCCTGTTGTGGTTTCACCTGTAAAAGCAACTTTCGCTACGCGCGAAGACGTGGCGAGTGGTTTACCTGCTTCAATACCGAAACCGGTTACCACGTTCAGAACACCTGCCGGAAGAACATCGCCAATGAGTTCCATGAAACACATGATGGATGTTGGTGTTTGTTCCGCTGGCTTCACTACAATAGTACAGCCTGCAGCAAGGGCAGGAGCGATTTTCCACGCTGCCATCAACAATGGGAAGTTCCAAGGAATGATTTGCCCCACTACGCCAAGTGGCTCCTGAAGGTTAATGCTTACGGTGTTCTCGTCGTGCTCACTAACCGTGCTTTCGTCTGCGCGAATGACGCCGGCAAAGTAGCGGAAGTGATCCACCACCAAAGGGAGGTCGGCAGCCATCGTTTCACGAATAGCCTTGCCATTGTCGATGGTTTCAATAGTCGCCAAGTACTCAAGATTGTCCTCCACAATTTGTGCGATTTTGAGAAGGGCATTCGAGCGAGCGGCGGCACTGGTTTTGCTCCATGTGACAAAGGCTTCATGGGCGGCATCAAGTGCTAAGTCGATGTCTTCGGCTGTTGAACGCGCTGCTTTGGTGAAAGCCTGGCCGTTAATAGGAGATGTGTTCTCGAAATATTCCCCTTTGATCGGTTGAACCCATTTGCCACCAATAAAGTTGTCGTATTGGTGTTTAAATGACACTTCCCTGTTCACGAAAGGGAAGCTCGCTGTTGTTGTTTCCATGTCTTATAGAATTGAGTTTGTGTAAGAATCCGAACTAATAGAGAGGAACCGATGGACAAACTTTTCTATTTGTAGCACAATCTTCCCAAAACGATGTTGCACCTTCATTTAGAAACATGTTTTGGCTATATTCGATGAATTCCTAGTATTAAGTGTAAGAGAGACAGTTGCTTGGAGAGAATCATACCTATAGAGTTAACGCCTGAATCAAAACTTCATTCACTTGTTGAACACAGAAGTAAGTTTAACCTTGACTTCTGTGAGTTGAACGTTTTTGAAACCCATGAAAGGGCAAATGACTTTCACTTAAAATTTGATCACTTCACCATTACTTCGATGTTGAGAGGTAAGAAGGTGATGCACATTGACAATTTGGGGGATTTCGATTACGTACCCGGAGAAACAGTACTTGCACCAGCTTCCACACCAATGAGAATTGACTTTCCGGAGGCGGAGCGTGGGAACCCTACCCAGTGTACCGCATTGGTTATTGATGATTCTTATTTGAAGAAGCAATTGTCGACTTTGAATGAAGACGGTTTGTATACGCCTCAATCTTCAGGTGGTTGGGATTTGAATGTGAAGGAGCTGATTCTCAAGAATAACAGAGAGTTGGCGGAAGTGAGTTCTCGACTCCTTTCCATTTTCACGAGTAATGATCCTTTTAAGGCCTATCGAGCAGATTTGATTTTGCGAGAACTCGTATTGGTGATGCTGAAGGTGCAAAACCTTCAATCGCTGCGAAAGAATGCAGGACCCAATTCGAATGCCTCTCCATTCAATGCAGTGATGAGCTTCATTTCTCGCCAACTTACTAGTGAGATTTCTATTGATGATCTGTGTAGGGTTGCTGGTATGAGTAAGTCAAGTTTTTACCGCTCGTTCACCCAGGAGTATGGTATTTCTCCTATTCAATTGATTTTGGAAGAGAGGATCAAGTACGCCAAACACTTACTTCAACACCATTTGGAGATTAGCATCAAAGAAGTGGCCTATGCTTCTGGCTTTAACGACCCCAATTACTTTAGTCGTGTTTTTCGCAAGATGGAAGGAGTGACGGCTAGCGCTTATAGAGCACTTTATCTAAGCTAATCCATTTCATTTCTGAGTAACTTGCACCGATGGAGGAGAAGCCCATTCGGAAGATTATCCATGTGGATATGGACGCGTTTTACGCCAGCGTAGAACAGCGTGATCGTCCTGAGTTGCGCGGAAAACCCGTTGCCGTGGGTGGGTCAGCTGAAAGAGGAGTGGTGGCCGCCGCCAGTTATGAAGCTCGGAAGTACGGTGTTCGCTCAGCTATGCCTTCATCCATCGCCGCGAGGCGGTGTCCAGAACTCATCTTTGTAAAGCCCGACTTCGATAAGTACAAAGCAGTGAGCCAGCAAATACGGGATATTTTCCTCGATTACACTTCTCGGGTAGAACCATTGAGTCTGGATGAAGCTTTCCTGGATGTAACGACCAATCACAAGGGAATGACTTCGGCAACGCTCATTGCTCAAGAGATTCGTCAGCGCATTTTCGAAACAACTCAACTCCGAGCGAGTGCAGGAATTAGCATCAATAAATTCTTAGCCAAGGTTGCGAGTGATATCAATAAACCCAATGGACAGAAGACGATTCCCCCCAAAGAAGTAGATGCATTTTTGATGCAATTGCCCATTGAGAAGTTTTTTGGCGTTGGAGTAAAAACGGCGGAAAAATTCCACCAAATGAATGTGTATCGCGGAGCGGACCTAATGGAAGTGGATTTGATGATTCTGAAGAGCCGCTTTGGCAAAAGTGGTCAGCATTATTACAATATTGTACGTGGGATTCAACACTCCGAAGTGGTTCCTAACCGTGTGCGAAAAAGCGTGGGAGTGGAGGAAACGTTTAGCACTGATTTGCTCTCCGAAGAATCTATGCTTGCCGCATTGTACAAATTGGGTGAGCGATGTGAACACCGATTGAAACGCGCCCATTCAAAGGGGAAAACCATTACCCTGAAATTGAAGAACTCCAGTTTTGAGGTTCAAACTCGCAGTCATACACTCCCCGAGGTGACCAACGACATTGACGTAATTATGGAAACCGTCGTTGCTTTATTACAGCAATCTGTTCCTGCAGATCCTATACGATTGTTGGGAATAACCGTATCCAACTTTGATGTAGAAGAGAGGGAAGTGCAACTCACATTAGAGTTTTAATGCGAGCTGCATTTAGCTTTATCCGTTAAAAATACTGATCGGTTTTTTGTTCTCATCTATCGCAACAAATGTGAACTCTCCGGTGATGGCTTTTTCGCGGTGATCGGAGTACATCTGTTCAATCACGATGTCTACCCGAACTTTTAAGCTCGTGTTGCCAGTGTACGTTACCCTTCCTATGAATTCAGCAATAGTACCTGCGGGAATGGGTTTTTTGAAATCGATGCGATCACTGCTCACCGTTACCATGCGTTGGCGGCTAAAACGAGTGGCAGCAATAAAGGCAACCTCGTCCATCAGTTGCATAGCGGTTCCTCCAAATAGCGTGTCGTAGTGATTGGTGGTATTCGGGAATACCGCTTTAAAAATTCGCGTTTCAGATTGGTTGATTCTCTCTTGTTTGGTCATGATAATGTAGTGTATTCAAAGACTGGAACAGACAGAGTTTCGCACAAACGAAGCGGTACACCACGTTTCCATACGTAGTGGAAAGTGACAACCTAAAATCATGCTTCAAATCGCGAAAGCAATGTCTGAAATGAAAGGCAGGTAATCTGACTCATAGTAAAGATCGGCTGTTGAGCTCTTCGATCATACTACACACAGTTGCGCGACAGTTTCGGATTTTCACCGAATTCCCCTGTGGTCCCTTCTGTAAAATGGGATAAGAACGATTCAGTTGCAAGATTACGAAGAAGTTTCGGGTTGGACTTCTTTCAAGCACATGCGTATCGTCCCTCTTATCACTATTCCATCGTTGATAATTCATCGCAGACTGCTATTTCTCAACTCAGTTGGAAGACCTACTTTTGCAGCATGACACCTGATACGATTCTTATCTTAGATTTCGGCTCGCAATACACCCAGTTGATTGCTCGCCGCGTACGTGAGTTAAACGTTTACTGTGAAATTCACCCGTACAACAAAATCCCAGAACTAACTCCTGAAATCAAGGGGGTGATATTGAGTGGAAGTCCTCATTCTACATTGGACCACAACGCTCCTGATCCTGATCTTTCGGAGATCAAAGGAAAGTTGCCACTTCTTGGGGTTTGTTACGGTGCTCAATACCTCGCTTTGAAATATGGTGGAGTAGTTGAGAAATCTAAGCATAGAGAATACGGTAGAGCCAATTTGAGTTCTACAGATGCAACATCGCGTTTATTTAAAGACGTTCCTGTTGGATCTCAGGTGTGGATGAGTCATGGCGACACCATCATGGAATTGCCAGAGAACTACAAAGTAGAGGCTTCAACCAAGGATGTTCGCGTTGCTGGATATCGCATTGAAGGCGAAACTACGTATGGAATTCAGTTCCACCCAGAAGTGTATCACAGCACAGATGGAATGACGCTTCTGAAGAATTTCGTGATTGATATTGTAGGTGTTTCAGCAGATTGGACACCAGCAAGCTTCATTGAAGATACGGTTGGTCAACTTCGTGAGAAACTTGGTAACGATCAGGTGGTACTTGGTCTCTCCGGTGGTGTTGACAGTACTGTTACAGCCGTTTTGTTGAGTGAAGCTATTGGAGATCGCCTTCACTGTATCTTCGTTAACAACGGACTTCTTCGCAAGGATGAGTTTGAACAAGTGCTTAAGCAGTATGAAGGAATGGGCCTCAATGTAAAAGGGGTTGATTCTTCAGAGCAATTCTTGTCGCAACTCGCGGGACAAAAAGATCCAGAAGAAAAACGAAAAACCATCGGTAGAGTCTTTATCGAAGTATTTGATGAAGAAGCGATGAATATTGAAGATGTGAAGTGGCTTGCTCAAGGAACCATCTATCCTGATGTTATCGAGAGTGTAAGCGTTAATGGACCATCAGCAACAATTAAAAGTCACCACAATGTAGGTGGTTTGCCTGATTTCATGAAGCTCAAAGTAGTTGAGCCTATGAACACCTTGTTTAAAGATGAGGTGAGAAGAGTGGGTAAGGAATTGGGAATTGCCGACGAACTTTTGGGACGTCACCCTTTCCCTGGTCCAGGTTTGGCAATCCGCATTTTGGGAGATATTACTCCTGAAAAAGTAGCCATCCTACAAGAAGTAGATCACATCTTCGTTCAAGGTTTGAAAGAACACGGATTGTACGACCAAGTTTGGCAAGCAGGTGCAATTTTGTTACCCGTGCAATCTGTAGGTGTAATGGGCGATGAGCGTACTTATGAACAAGTAGTGGCTCTCCGTGCTGTGGAAAGTACCGATGGGATGACCGCAGATTGGGTACATTTACCTTACACTTTCTTGGCTGAAATCAGCAATAAGATTATCAACCGTGTAAAAGGTGTTAACCGCGTGGTTTACGACATCAGCTCTAAGCCGCCTGCAACGATTGAATGGGAATAAGCATGCAGAAATGGATTTTGGGGATCGCGCTCTTATTGAGCGGCGGTCTCATGGCTCAAGAGCGCACTCACCATGTGGAAAGCGGGGAAACGCTGTACGGTATTTCCAAGTCTTACCACGTTAGTATTGAAGCTCTGGTTGAAGCAAATCCAGTTCTAAGAGAAGGTTTGAAGGAAGGTCAGGATTTGATCATTCCATCTGCAGATCTATCTACCCAAAACCGTCCCGTTGAAAAAGTGGATACGCTTCGCTTTGACTATTATGTGGTAGAGCCTAAGCAAACGCTGTATTCCCTTTCTCGCTTATGGGAAATTCCCATTGAACGAATTGTGGAGCTCAACCCGTCATTGGAAAATGGCTTGAAGGTTGGACAACGCCTTGCTCTTCCCAAGGGTACGCTTACGGCCGTTGGTCAAGAAACCGATACCACTCAGGTAAAGGCAGGCTATGAAAGACACTTGGTTCTACC
The DNA here is from genome assembly GCF_008933165.1 of Phaeocystidibacter marisrubri. Taxonomy (NCBI): domain Bacteria; kingdom Pseudomonadati; phylum Bacteroidota; class Flavobacteriia; order Flavobacteriales; family Phaeocystidibacteraceae; genus Phaeocystidibacter; species Phaeocystidibacter marisrubri. Next base: position 1,325,448 of record NZ_WBVQ01000001.1, on the reverse strand, counting down.
CGGTGAAACGGTCTATTCTTTAACGCATGGAGTGGTTTCGGAAGACTTGTTCTTCGAAGTCAATCCAGAAGTGAAGGAAGAAGGGCTGAAATCGGGGTCATATGTTTGGCTCCCTTCTGAGGAGACCACAGATATGGTTTCGGAAGTAGTGATGCGCGACGTTTTACCGATGACGCTGCCCGATACCATTAAACAGGTTATTCCGGCTATTCGAAATCGTCAGAATGAAATTCAACCCGTGGCAAAAGCAACCCTCAAGGTGGTTCGTGTTCAAGAGGGCGATTCATGGACGGTTCTCGAGAGAAAATACAAAACGACAAAAGAGCGATTGATTGAACTCAATCCGGAAACCATGAACGGTTTGCGCGTAGGACAATACATCATCGTTCCGGTGGCTCCTGCTATTGTGAACTCAGTCACAGACGATGAGTCATCGCAATGGGCTTTGTTGAATCGCAGAAAAGTTCATTTTGCATTGGCATTGCCTCTTTACTTGGAGGAAAATGACAGTTTGGCGAGAAGATTTGCCAGTGGATTGGGAGCAGCCAAAGTTCTTCCTCAGTCGCAGTTTGCCTATGATTTCTACGCTGGTCTCAAGTTGGCCATGGATACTTTACGTCAATTCGGATTGGAGATTGAAGTAGACGTTTATGATACGCGCAATGATCCTATTCGCGTTCGTGAAATTAGTCGACAAATAGATCAGTCGCGTGCGCAGTTTGTTATGGGGCCTATCTATTCCAGAAACGCGGAGGAGATGGCGCGCCAGCTTCCGAATGAATGGATAGTTTCTCCGCTGAGTAGAACGGTTAACACGAATGGTAAGTTTAAGTTGGTTCAAGCAGTTTCTGCTGTGAATCAAGAACATTTGGCCATCGCTACTTGGATCAACGAGGAGGGAAGAGACGCAAACATTGTTTTCGTTCGCAGAAACGGTGAAACTCAAAAGAAGGACGTTCAAGTCTTTCTGCAACACATAGAAGCCAGCGAATACCGCACCATCTCACAAATTGAAATGGGCGAAAACTTGATCACCACACAGCAGATTAGAAATTCTTTGGCTGCTGGTAAAAGAGACATCTTTGTGATTCTAGATGATGATCCGGTTTTGATGACGAGCTTCCTCAACGGAGTGAGTTCAACGAGAGATTCGAGTATCACCGTTATCACTACAGGTAAGCTTCTTGAAATGAAGACTTTGGAGATAGGGAAGTTGAACAACCTAGATCTGTATATATCAGATGTGGAATACGTTGATTACCAAAGTGAGGATGTTATTGAGTTTGTGTTAAAGTTTAGAGAAGTGATGAAGAGTGAACCTTCGCGATTTGCCTTTCACGGCTACGACGCAGGTCTTTATTACCTCACACTTTTCGGATTGACAGATGATCTCGATGAGATGGAATGGCCGAATTACGACGGCGTCATCAAGCGCCAGCGCACGGAAGATCACGTGGGTTATGGCCCGTATAATTCAGGGGTATTCATCCTTCATTTGGAAGACTTCAAGTGGTTGCTAAAAAAGTAGCCGCATCTTACTTGATTCCAATTGGTTTGCTGTAAATTCAGGTGCACTATTCTCCAAGCACATGAATTATCGTACTCTCTATCTCTTCGCGGTGCTCGCCTTTGCGACACTATTCTCTGTTTCATGTTCTAACGAACACAAAGTCCCCGAAAACGATCCTGCGTTTACTCAGTATATCTCAGCACATACGGCCGGAGTCATTTCTGCGTATTCGTCTATTCAGGTTCATCTTCAAACTGAAGTTAATCCCGGGGTTGAGCCAGGAACACTGGTAGAGGCCGAGATCTTTGATTTTAGTCCAGATATTGAAGGCACAACCACATGGTCGGCTTCCAATATTATTACTTTCACTCCAGATGCTCCGCTTCCTCCTAGAACGGCCTATGAGGCTACATTCAATTTAGGAGCTCTTTTAGAAGTCCCTTCTGCCTTGAAGGAATATGAGTTTGTGTTCCAATCTATGGAGCGCGGTTACAGCTTTTTAAATTATCAGATTGCACCGTATTCAAATCGAGATATGATTTGGAACAAGTTGAGCGGTTCTATTCAATCTTATGACGTTTCGAATATCGAAGAGTTAGCGGAAGAGATTTCCTTTCAGAATGCAGGTGATGCACGCGTTTCTTTTATTCAGAATGGAACGGATCAGAGCTTTACATTTAATCTCGATTCGGTTGAGCGAAAGGCTGAAGGCTATGAGATAGAAGCGTATCACGGCGATAAGCAATTGATGTCGATGCGCGTTCCTAGCCTTGGAGAGTTTGAAGTGGTGAATACTTCTGTGGTTCAATCGCCCCGACAAGAAGTGACCATTTCCTTCTCAGATCCTCTTTTGTCTACCCAATCAGTTACTGGTCTTTTTCAGTTAGATGGAGTGGATGTTTCCTCTGTACAGATTGTGGGGTCCGTGGTAAAGCTCTATCCGAGTAGCCGACTCACAGGAGATGTCAAATTGGAAGTGTTTAGCGGATTAAAGAATGTTCTGGGTTACTCATTCCCAACGAATTACACAGAGACAATTAGTTTTCAAGCGAAGAATCCAGAGATTGAGTTTATTGACGATGGAAATATCATTCCGCTAGATGGAAAAGTGAATATTCCATTTAAAGCTGTGAATGTAAAGGCCGTTGATGTCCGTATTTATAAGGTGTTTGCGGATAACGTACACCAGTTTATGCAGGTGAATGACATTCGCGGGAGTAGAGAACTCCGACGAGTTGCGCGTCCTATTCATCAAGAAAGGGTGAACCTGACTGGTGAGGGAATCAACTACAGTGAATGGACGACTTTCTCCATTGATCTGGATAAGATGATCCGAAGAGATCCAGGTGCGCTTTACCGCGTTGAACTCAGCTTGAGAAGAGAGTATAGTTTGTACCCGTGTGATGACGACGAAGATGTATCTACCGAAGTTCAAATGAGTGAAGAGAACTGGGAGTACGACGAGTCAGAATACTTCTATTCGGATTACGACAATCACTATTACACACCGGGATACCGATATTCAGAGCGCAACAATCCGTGTCACGTTTCCTACTACACATCCCGTAGAAGTATCTCCAAAAACGTGTTTGCTACCGATATCGGGATGGTGGTGAAGGGGAACAATGGCGAATTCACAGTTCTGACCAATTCCCTAGGAACTGCAAGTCCTCTTGCCAGCGTAAAGGTGGAGTTCTTTAATTACCAAGGTCAGTTGATGGGATCTTCAACCACTGATCAGAACGGTGTGGCCAAACTGAAAGTAGATGGTGTGGCTTTCCTCGCTCGTGCTAGCAAGGGCAATCAACGTGCTTTCCTCACTTTGGAGCCAGGACGGGCCTTGAATATTTCCAATTTTGAAGTAGGTGGTAGCGATGTGAGCGATGGAATTCAGGCCTACCTGTACGGTGAACGTGGTATTTGGAGACCTGGAGATACCATCTTCCTAGATGCTATCTTGAATGATGTGGAGAATCCTCTGCCCGCTAATCATCCGATTACTGTAACGGTTCGCGATGTAGAGAACAAGGAGATTTATAGAAAAGTGGTTCAGCGAGGAACGCAATCGCTGTATTCTTTCCAAGTAATAACTGATCGTGCAGCGAAAACGGGAACGTATTCAGCAGTACTGGAAGTGGGAGGAAAGCGCTTCTACAAGTCGCTCCCAGTGGAAACCGTTCAACCCAATCGATTTGACATTAAGGTTTCTGCCGAAAACGATATTGTTCCGGTGATCAATGGCAAGGCAGTGGTCAATGTAGATGCGGAATGGTTGACAGGAATACCGGCATCTGGCTCTGCTGTAACTATGCAAGCTAGAGTTTACAGGGCTTATCGTCCTTTTGAGGATTTTGCTGACTACGATTTTTACAACGACATCAAATCGTATCCCAATCCAGGAACCAACAACGTTTACGATGGTCAGCTTGATGATGAAGGACATGTTGAAGCTCAACTGAACCTAGGGTCATTGTCGAACAGTCCGGGCATGCTCAATCTAACACTCAGCAGCAAGGTGTTTGAACCGAGTGGCCGATTTAGTGTAAATAGCAAGCGATTGGCGTTATCCCCCTTCAACCATTACGTTGGGGTGAAAATGCCAGAAACAAACACGCATGGCTACTTGGAAACCAATGTGAAACACACGCTGAATTTGGCCAGAGTGGATGCCACTGGGAAGCCTGTTTCAGGCCGTGTGAAGGTGTCGATTTATCAAGTGAAATGGTCGTGGTGGTGGAGTGCCCAACGAGGTAATGCCACCTATCTCAACCGCGAATACAGCACGCTTATCACGCAGGGTAATGCCGATATTACCAATGGAAAAGGTTCATTCGACTTTACCGTTAAAGACGATCAATGGGGGAGAATCTTCATCCTAGTAGAAGATGCCGATGGGCATTCAACATCAGCTTTGGGTTATGTTGACTGGCCTTGGGGAAGAGATCGCTCAGGACGAAGAACAGAGGGAGAGTCAATCTCTTCTTTGAGTATTCAGCTCGATAAAGAGAAGTATACAGTTGATGAAGCGGCCACAGTGACCATTCCTTCTAGTGTGGGAGGTCGACTACTCGTTACCATTGAAGATGGAACGGAAGTGCTGGAAGAGCATTTCTTTGAAACACAAGAGGGCTCTACCACTTTGAAGCTGAAGATCAAGCCGAATATGGCACCTAATGCCTACATCTATGCTATGCTTCTTCAGCCGCATGCACAAACCGTGAATGATTTACCTATTCGGATGTACGGCATTATGCCTCTGATGGTAGAGAATCCTGCCACGCACTTGAATCCTGTGATAGATGCGCCAGAGAGCATTCGTCCAAATTCCGACTATTCCATTACGGTAAAGGAAGAGAGCGGAGCCGAAATGGAATACACCCTTGCCGTGGTAGATGAAGGCCTTTTGGGTATCTCCAATTTTAGCACCCCAAATCCGTGGACGTATTTCTATGCAAAGCGCGCATTGGGAGTTAGAACGTGGGATATGTACGATTATGTAGCAGGGGCTTTTGGAGGACAAATTGCCCAAATGCTCGCCGTAGGTGGCGATGGTGCGCTGCTGCCAAACAATGAACAAGATGCAGATCGATTCATCCCAATTGTTCGACATATTGGGCCGTTCAAATTAGCTGCTGGAAAATCTCAAACGCACCAATTGCACATGCCAAATTACATTGGAAATGTGCGCGTAATGGTTGTGGCTGCCAATAAGAAAGAAGCCTATGGTTCGGCAAGTGAGAATATCGTAGTGAAGCAGCCACTGATGGTTCAACTCACCATGCCTCGTGTACTGGGGCCGCAAGAATCACCGAAAATACCAGTTACCCTATTCGTAATGGATGAGTCCATTCGCTCCGTAGACGTGAAACTGGAAGTAGATGGTCCGCTTTCTGTGGCGAATAGAACGCAAACGGTTCGTTTTGATGGTAAAGGTCAGAAGACCATTTTCTTTGACGGTTCAGTGGCAGAACAATTGGGATTGGCGCATGTGAAAGTGACCGCAACTTCAGGTAGAGAGAAGAGTAGGGATGAGATTGAAATTGGCGTTCGTAGTCCAATACTACCTCAATCCCGAGAGTTCTTGGCCGTTGTTGAGAATGCGCCCGTTAACCATTCAGAGGAGCCATTTGGCTTGAAAGGCAGCAATGAATTGACCATTGAAGTAAGTTCTTTACCGAGCTTGAACTTGGGCGAACGACTCAATTATTTGATCGGTTATCCACATGGTTGTTTAGAGCAAACCACATCGAAGAGTTTTGCGCAGTTGAACTTAGACAAGTGGGTAACGGTTTCAACGGAACAAAAGGCGGCCATACAAATGAGCGTTCGCGAAGGATTGATGAAGTTGAGAAGAATGCAGGCTCCAAGTGGAGGATTCCGATACTGGCCTTCTAGAACGGCAGCCGACCCTTGGGGTTCGACCTATGCGGGACACTTTTTAATTTCTGCAGAAATGTCGGGCTATACCTTGCCTATTGGATTGAAAGAAGGCTACTTGCGCTATGAAAAGCAAATGGCAAGAACTTGGAATAACATCCAATATTATTCGTACAACAACGACTTCAATCAGGCTTATCGTCTTTATGTTTTGGCATTAGCCGGAGAACCCGAACTTGGTGCAATGAACCGCCTTCGCAATCGTTCAAATCTATCCACAACAGCTGCACATCGATTGGCTGCGGCGTTTGCGATAATGGGCGAGAAGGAAGTTGCAACAGAATTGTACCGTAAGACATGGGCGGAGACGTCCAGCAGATACTATTACTATTCGTATGGTAGTGAGGCTCGTGATTTGGCTTTTGAGATAGAAGCACTATTGGAAGTGGGGCAGAAGGCAGAAGCTCTGCGATTGGCTCGCAAGTTGGCGGAGTCACTTTCAAAAGGTCAACCATCAACCCAAACCATTGCCTATGGCTTGCATGCGCTAAGTAGAGTGTTTAATGGTCAGCCCGATCGATTGAAAGCGACCGTAGTGGCTGGGGGTAAGACGTACGAAATCAACACTACCAATGTGACAGAACAGATCGTTTTGACTGATTTTGATCAAACCACCAATGTGACGGTAACCAATCACGAGACTGGAAGTATCTATGTTCGATATCTCCGCACGGGTATTCCGTATTATGGAGAAGAGCAACCTGCCGAGCGTCGAGTGAACATGAAAGTGACTTACCTCGATCCCGATAACAATCCATTGGATATTTCAAAACTGGTGGTTGGTACACCTATTATCGCCGAAGTTGAAATTTCTAGAACTTCAGGCTCTGAGGAATACAACAACATGGCACTGACACAGATCTTCCCAAGTGGTTGGGAAATTTCGAATAGCCGAGTGGTTGCCATTTCGGGAACAACGTCTTCTCATTATGATTATCAGGATATTAGAGATGACCGGGTAATGACTTACTTCAATATGCAGTACTCGGGAACTCAAGTGGTTCGCATTGAGCTTACCGCATCGTATCCTGGCAGATGGTACATGCCTCCGTGCAAAGTAGAGGCGATGTATGAATCCACAATTGAAGCGACAAACAAAGGACAGTGGGTAGAAGTCATCTCCCGATAAAAGCCGCCCGTAATAGGTTTCTTAAAAAGATGCGCCCCTTCATTTTTGGTGGAGGGGCGTTGCTTACTTTGTGGTGGTACTTCAGTATTCCAGACGTGTTGTTCAACGTTCCCTATTGTACCGTTACCGAGTCGGTTGAAGGTCGTCTATTGGGAGCGCGTATTGCAGATGATGGTCAGTGGCGATTCCCAGAAGGGGATAGTATTCCATATCGTTTCGCGAAGTGTATTGTAGCTTTTGAAGATGAGCGATTCTATCACCACCCTGGTGTAGATGTAGTTGCCATTGGTAGAGCAATACGACAAAATCTCACTTCTGGAGAAATTGTGAGTGGCGCATCTACACTGAGCATGCAGGTCATTCGCCTGAGTAGAAATAACCCAGACCGTTCGTATTGGGAGAAAGTGACCGAAATGTTGCGGGCAACTCGATTGGAAGCAGAGTATTCCAAAGAAGAGATTCTCCAATTTTACGCGGCACATGCGCCATTCGGTGGAAATGTAGTGGGACTGGAAGCCGCGTCTTGGCGTTACTTCAATCGACCTTCTTACCAATTGTCGTGGAGTGAAATGGCCGCACTCGCAGTTTTACCCAATGCACCTTCCGTCATTCGTCCAGGTAGAAATAGAACCTCCTATTTGAATAAGAGAAACCGCTTGCTCGCAAATTTATTGGCAAGAGGAGATATCGATTCCATAACCTATAACTTGGGGATAAAAGAAGATCTACCTCTTGAACCGCATGCGCTTCCAGATTTAGCCCATCACCTCACTGAGCGACAAAACAAGGAGCGAAGAGGAACGCGCTTTGCCTCTAAATTGAATTACGATTGGCAATTGCTCATTCAACATGAGGTGGACTTGCATGCGCGGCGTTGGAAGCGAAATCAAGTGAATAATGCTGCGGCCTTAGTGATGGACGTGGCTACAGGAGATGTGGTGGTGTATGTAGGCAACACGAACAACGACGAAGCAGATTCTCATGAGATCGACATGTTGAATGCACCTCGATCAACGGGAAGCATCCTCAAACCCTTCCTCTACAGTATGGCCATGGAGCGCGGTATGCTCACCAGCGGTTCGCTTATTGCCGATATCCCCACGCGATTTGGAGATTTTACCCCCACCAACTTCGACAAAGAGTTCCGTGGAATTGTAAGTGTTGAAAGAGCGTTACAACTCTCTCTTAATATTCCTGCGGCGCGCGTCCTGCGGGATCTAGATGTTCCCGTTTTCCAGCAACGTCTCTATGAAATTGGCATGCATGATTTGGGCAAGAACAACCTCAATTATGGTCTTAGCTTGATTTTAGGAGGAGCCGAAGTACGTCCCTTGCAGGTGGCGCGATCTTACCGAAGATGGATTCTCTCCATGCAAATGATGCCCGATACCACGTCTAAAGACATGTGGGGAAACCCCTTGTATCGTGAGCCCATTTCGAGAATAGATCCTGCGAGTGTGTACAGCACCTTGAGAATAATGGAAGGATTGGAGCGTCCTTCTGAATGGAAACAGTACGGTGTGGCCGACCGGCATCGAATTGCGTGGAAAACCGGTACAAGCTACGGCTTTAGAGATGCATGGGCGGTAGGAACCGACGGCAGGTGGATCGTGGTGGCATGGACGGGCAATGCCAATGGAGAAGGTCGCCCAGGTGTGATAGGCGTAGAGACATCCGCTCCTTTGCTGTTTAAGATTTTCTCACGCTTACCTCATGGAGTGTTTTTTGAGGAACCGTTGGATGAACAGAAGGAAGTGCTGATTTGTGCTCAAAGCGGATATCGAGCCCAGCAATACTGTGAGTTGGTGGATACCGCTTACCTTGGCACGAACGGGGTAAAAGCCTGTGAGTATTGTGAACTTATTCACCTCAATGATAGAGGAGAAAGAGTAGGTTTCAATTGTACTTCTCAAAGTGTAAGGGACACGGGATGGATGTTCCTTCCTGCAGGAATGACGTGGTTCGGTCTACGTGCAGGGTATGATTATCAACCTCCACCAGATTTCAGTGCAGATTGTTTCACATCAGAAGGTGACGCCCTTGCTTGGGTTTATCCCGAAAAGAATAACGAAAGAGTACGAAGAACGCGTGACGTTGACGGTAGGCTCGGCGCCGTAGTGCTAGAAGCGGGCCACCGTTCTCCAACGGCGACCCTATTCTGGTACGTAGATGAAGTCTATTTGGGAAGCACCCAACACGAGCATCGCTTTGAGGCATTCTTAGACCCGGGCATTCATTACCTCACTATTGTGGATGATAACGGAAACCGAAAGACCACAAGCATCCGAGTTATGGAAGGAGAATGAGATTTTACTTCGCACTAGGTGCTGCATGTGAAATCATCCCTCACTTCTCATTCCTCATCTCTCATTCCCGACAAGTAACTAGCAAAAAGGTCATTAAACTGAATACCTGAAAGCAGACGATCTCTACCGAGTTTAGCGTGTTCTGCTAATCCCCAAAGCACGAGTTCCATGTAGAAGTATCGATCATCGAGGTTCGAATCGCGGTGCTTACTATCCACAAAATCTCCCAGAGGACCAACTCTGTCTAAAGTGGCTCTGAAGCTATCATCTGAGAGGTCGTCGTTGATGTCGAGAGACTTCCCTTCGGCGAACCAATTGATGATACCGAGGTATGGATTGTCTTCGTCGGCTCTTTTCAACTTGGCGATAGGAGGGAAGATCTCAGGAAAGATGGTTTTGACGGCTGCACCGATCAAACTTTCAGCTACTCCAGCCGCACCTTCTTGCTCTCCTTCGTAAACGAGCTCTACTTTTCCAGTGATGCTTGGAATTACCCCATTAAAATCGTGAAGTCGTAGGGAGGTGTTTCCTTCCTTATTGATAGCCATTCTTCTTTCGGCAGACGACATCAAGTTTTCCATCGCGGTGAGCGTCATTCGAGCCGATACGCCACTCTTCGCGTCGATGTATTCATTTTCACGCGCTTCAAAGGCGATTTGTTCCAATAAGTCCGGTACGAGAGAAGGAATGCGAATGTGCTTTTTCTGAGCATCTGAAAGTTTGGCTTCCTGCTGCGTGATGCGCTTCGCGATGTCGCGCGTTTCAGGGTAGTGCGTTAAAATCTGACTACCAATTCGGTCTTTTAACGGTGTTACAATTGAACCTCTATTGGTATAGTCTTCTGGGTTGGCTGTAAAGACAAATTGCAAGTCGAGAGGAAGTCGCAGTTTAAACCCGCGAATTTGGATATCTCCTTCTTGTAATATGTTGAAGAGAGCCACTTGGATTCGCGCTTGTAAGTCCGGAAGTTCATTGATGACAAATATGCAGCGGTTCGCACGCGGGATCATCCCGTAATGGATCACGCGATCATCGGCATAACTCAATTTGAGATTTGCTGCTTTGATCGGGTCAACATCGCCAATGAGATCAGCTACGGTAACATCTGGAGTTGCGAGCTTTTCCGCATACCTCTCGTTGCGATGCATCCACGTGATGGGTGTTTTGTCTCCTTCTTTATCAATGAGTTCCTTCGCATACCTAGAAAGAGGAGCCAGTGGGTCATCGTTGATTTCGGAGCCTTTCACTATGGGAATCCACTCATCGAGCAATCCCGTCATGAGACGAGCCAGTCGCGTCTTCGCTTGTCCGCGCAAGCCTAATAAATTTATGTTGTGACGAGAAAGAATGGCACGCTCCAATTCTGGAATGACGCTGTGCTCATATCCCCAAATCCCTTCAAAGGGCTGTTCGTCGTTGGATAGCGCTGAGAGCAAATTGTCTCTCAATTCATCTTTAATCGACTTTGAACGATACCCTGATTTTTTTAATTCTCCTAAGTTGCTTGCAGTAGGTGCAGCCATTATTTATATGTTTTTTCGTCTGTTCTTTTCGTAATCTTCAAAAATGAAAGAGCCTAAACCGTCAAGTCCTGTGTAGAAGGCCTTCCCATTATTCGCTTCGGTGAATCTTTTTACAAATTGCTGTAGAAAAGGGTCTTGCGCAATCATGAAGGTGGTGATTGGTATTTTCAAAGAGCGCGCTTGGGCGGCCATATTGAGGCACTTCCCAAAGATGTAATCGTCCAATCCCATACTGTTTTTGTAGTATGTGCCGTCTCGTTCTTTCAAGCAACTGGGTTTACCATCGGTGATCATGAAGATTTGCTTGTTCGCATTCCTCTTTCGGCGCAAGATGTCTAAGGCCAATTCTAACCCGGCAACCGTATTGGTATGATAGGGCCCCACTTTCAAATAAGGCAATTCCGCAATGTCGATGGGCCAAGCATCATTACCGAAAACGATCACATCTAAAGTATCCTTTGGATAGCGCGTTTTAATCAACTCACTTAAGGCCATGGCCACTTTTTTAGCCGGTGTAATTCGATCTTCACCGTAAAGGATCATGGAATGTGAGATGTCAATCATTAACACGGTTGACATTTGAGCGCGGTAATGCGTGTCCTCCACTACCAAGTCGTCTTCCGTCAATCCAAAATCGGAATGTGGATGATTGATTTGTGAATTCCTCAAGCTCTCGGTCATCGAAATACTGTCGAGTGCATCTCCAAATTGGTAGGGGCGATAATCACCGGTCTTCTCATCTCCACGACCAGAGAAAGGTGTTTTGTGGTTTCCCTCACCAGACTTCTTGAGCTTTCCAAAGATTTGATCCAGAGCACCTTTTCGAATCAGTTGTTCAGTTTTGGCTGTAATGGAAAGTCGACCACCGTTACCTTGACCATCTCCATCGTTTCCGTAGGCATCGGGATCAATTTCTTCTCGGAGGAATCCCTTCGCTTTCAAGTCTTCAATAAAATCGTCAATCGTATAGTTCTCGTCGGTGAGTTGATATTCGGCATCTAGCTCCCGAAGCCAGTCGAGCGCTACATCCACATCACCAGAGGTGTAGGTGATAAGCTCTCTGAAAATGTCCAATAATCGCTCAAAGGGAGATTTCTCTTTGGGCTCGTATTTCTTGTATCGAGTGGATTGCATAGGTGTATCTAACACTCTAAGATATTCAAAGTTCAAGAGGAGGCAGAATGAGTTCTATCTTTGATGAAAATCTGTAATAAACGAAGAGCGAATGCCAATTTCTAAGATTACCTATACTGGTGGATTGCACTGCGAGGCCGTTCACTTGAAGTCGGGCAAAGGCCTAGAAACTGATGCACCTACGGATAACAATGGCAGGGGAGAAGCGTTTTCTCCCACTGATTTAATGTCTACTTCTCTCGGGCTTTGTATGATTACCATTATGGGCATCAAGGCTAGGTCGATGGACCTGGATTTAGAAGGGACAGAGATTGATGTAGAGAAAGTCATGGAGTCCAATCCTCGAAGAGTGGGCGAAATTGGGCTAACCCTTCGTATTCCGCATAATTTCCCAGAAGAGACACAACGAATTCTCGAAGCCGCGGGTAGAGCTTGTCCGGTTGCTAAAAGTTTGCACCCTGACGTTGTTCAGAGCGTACAATTTGTGTGGGGAAAGTAGGAGGGGTACCTTCGCAAAACCACAATGGAATCATATAAAAGTCGATATAATGAGTCAGATCACATCGCTTGAACCTGCAGAGGTTTGGAAGCAATTTGCTGCATTGAATGCCGTTCCCCGTCCATCTAAAAAAGAAGAGCAAGTCATTGCCTTTATGATGGAGTTTGGGAAATCTCTCGGATTAGAAACAGAGAAGGACGAAGTGGGCAACGTTCTCATCCGCAAGCCTGCATCTGCGGGTATGGAAGATCGTAGAGTTGTTGTTCTTCAATCTCACCTCGATATGGTTTGCCAGCAGAACGCTGGTACCAATCACGATTTCGAAACCGAAGGCATCGACATGTATGTGGATGGAGATTGGGTAAAAGCGAGGGGCACAACTCTAGGGGCAGATAATGGTATGGGTGTAGCCGCCATCATGGCTCTTCTGGAAAGCAAGACCATTCAGCACCCTCCTCTGGAAGCAATTTTCACCATTGATGAGGAAACGGGAATGACGGGAGCACAAGAGCTTCGTCAGAACTGGTTGGAAGGTAAATTGCTCCTCAACTTAGACACTGAGGATGACGATGAATTGTCGATTGGATGTGCAGGCGGTGTTGATATTACGGCCACCTGGAAGTATGCTACAGAGGCTGTTTCCAAGGGTATGGCAGGTCGCGTACTAACGGTTAGAGGATTGAATGGAGGTCACAGTGGAATGGACATCCACAAAGGCTTAGGCAATGCTAATAAGATCTTGAATCGTGTGCTTTTTCGCCTCAATGAAGTAGCAGACGTACGTGTGGTGAGTATTGACGGTGGTTCATTGAGAAATGCCATTCCGCGTGAGGCTTTTGCAAAGGTTGCCATTGTAGGAACCGACGAAGGTGTGATTACCACAGCGTTGAAGAGCGCCATGGACGATATTCTTCCAGAGTATAAAACGACCGATCCCAACTTGTCGATTGAATGGGCAGAAGGGGAAGCATCTGAACGTATGATGACTCGTGAGGATCAAGTGAAGATGATGAATGCGATTTACGCCGTTCCAAATGGAATCCATCGCATGAGTCCAGATATTGAAGATTTGGTTCAAACCTCCAACAACTTGGCTCGAGTAGAGGTGAAAGAGGGTGAGGGTAAAATATTGTGCTTGACCAGAAGCTCTGTAGATACAGAAAAGATGGATCACGCTAATGGCATCAAAGCTGCCCTTCAATTGGTAGGTGCAGACGTAGTTTTTAGCGGAAGCTATCCAGGATGGACTCCAGATCCAAGTTCTCAAATCCTAAAAACCATGCGTGCACTCTACGCCGAATTGTATGGTGAAGAGGCCAATGTATTAGCATGTCACGCTGGATTGGAGTGTGGTTTGTTGGGAGATCGTTACCCGGGAATGGAGATGATCAGTTTTGGACCGAACATACGTGGAGCACATTCTCCAGATGAAAAAGTTCAAATCAGCTCCGTACAGAAATTCTGGGGCTTCCTTCTTGAAACGCTAAAGCGCGTTGAGAAGGCATAATTTTTTTGTTCCATCCGAACAATTAGGTCGGGATTACGTTCGTAGATCAATGAGAAAGCTAATTGCAATCCTTTCAATTCTTATCTCTAGTACAGCTATGGCACAACTTACTGTAGGCGAACGTATTCCCGACTTTTCTTTACTAGATCAGAACGGTGATACGGTAACCACTGCATCACTCTTGGGGAATGGCCCCGTAGTGATTTATTTCTATCCTAAAGACGATACGCCTGGGTGTACCCGAGAGGCTTGTTCATTTAGAGATAGTTATGAGGTTTTTGAGAAGGCGGGAGCTCGCGTGATCGGAATAAGTGCTGATAGTCCAGAGTCTCATACGGCCTTTGCCAAAAAGCACAACTTGCCTTTTACCTTATTGTCTGATACTTCAAATGTGGTCCGTAAATCTTTTGGAGTGAAGGGAGATTTGTTCGGATTGATACCTGGACGGGTTACATTTGTGATGGACGAAAGTGGAATTATACAACACGTTTTTGATTCGCAAACCCGATCTTCTGCTCATGTAGAAGAGAGTTTGGAAGCTATTCGCAAATTAAAGGATTCAGAAGAATGATGACGGCATTGGTTTTTATCGGAACGTTTGTGTTCATGGAGTTTGTAGCTTGGGCCACACACAAGTATGTGATGCACGGCTTTTTGTGGTCGTTGCATAAAGATCACCATGTGAAGGAGCCAGGTTTCTTTGAGAAGAACGATGCTTTCTTCCTCATTTTTGCTGTTCCAAGTATGCTGAGCATTATGTTCGGAACCTTCTACGGTTGGGAATTGTTGAATGCGGCTGGATTCGGAATTCTAGCCTATGGAATTGCGTATTTCTTGGTGCACGAGGTGTTTATTCACCAGCGATTCAAGTGGTTGCGCAACAGCAATATCACTTATTTGAAAGCAGCGAGAAGAGCACATAAAATGCACCATAAACACCTCACCAAACACGATGGTGAAAGTTTTGGCATGCTCCTATTTCCATTTAAATACTTCTTGGAGGAACGCAAGCGAATGAAGCAATCGAAGACTTCATGAGTTTAGAATCTCCATACTTCTATCTCACCTTAATGATCTTGACGCTTCTCGGTCCCTTGACGCGAAGCTTCGAAACTAAGGTTGCGTATTACAAGAGTTTCAAATCACTCTTTACATCCATTGGAATTACCATGTTGGTTTTTATTCCGTGGGATGTAGCCTTTACAGAAATGGGAATTTGGGGATTTAACCCAAAGTACTTAACTGGATTCTACATTTTTGGTCTTCCCATTGAAGAGTGGATGTTCTTCGTTTTCGTGCCTTTTAGTTGCGTGTTCATTTACCGGGTAATGGACTATTTTTTTCCACGAGCGTGGATTACCCAAGGTCAAGCGCAGATGCTTACGCAATACTTTGCATGGCTCTCTATTGCCATCGCCATTTTAAGTTGGGGAGCGTGGTATACAGTAAGCACGTTTAGCCTATTGGGGCTGCTCATGCTTGGCCATGTTCACTTGTGGAAAGTGGAGTGGTTGCCGTCCTTTTATCGCGCATTTGTCATTGTTCTCATCCCTTTCGGAATTGTGAACGGTTTCCTTACTGGAATGGGGTTGGAAGAAGAAGTTGTTTGGTACAATGATGCCCACAATTTGGGCTATCGATTAGGGACCATTCCAGCGGATGACGTTTTCTACGCCATGGCCTTGTTGATGATGAATACCTCCTTGTACGAATACTTCAGAAAACGCTGGGAAACGCGTTAGTTGCTAGCTACCGTTTCGGAGTTGCTCATCACTGGGTAGCGGACGAATCGATGAATGGGCTTCAAGTTCTCATCCAATAAAACACGCTCGAAAACTCTTCCATGCATTTGGTATCCGTGAGTGGACAAATACGCGTCTAACTCAACATCGCCGTAATGTAATTTGCCGAGGTTCTCGAATTGTTCTCTCTCTACAAATAAACCCTGACGTATAACGGAGGACTTAACCTTTCTAGAAGAGCGAGGCAAATCAACGTCTACAATCATGCCCACTTGAAGCATCACATAGTCGTGCTTTTCATCGTATACATCATACATGAGGAACATCGGTTGATTGGTAGCCGCTTCTCCTAAATACTCTTGCACTTCCACGTACGATTCTAGGCATTTGTCCCAAGTTACTTTTCCAAGTGTTGATTCGATTTCTACATAATAGAAAGTAAGCGCTTCCCAAGGTCCTTCTACAATGCTTTGGGTGAGCTCAACGGTGTTCTGAGTTGTTGAATCGAGTGTAGAATCGCGGATGTCTTCTTCCTCTGATTCTCCATCTAGCGGATCTTCCACTTCAATGACACCGCCATTTGCCAAGTGTGCATTCAAGTTTTGACTGGTTGTAATCAAATCCTTCACAACGCGGTTTTCATAACCGGCTTTCATGAAACGTGCATAAAAGGGAAGTTCGCCTTCCACTTCCCAAATGAGTTGGGTTGAATTTTCCTTCGCTTCAAAGGTCAATAGACTTTTCGCTCCCTTGAATCCATCCAGAGTTATCAAGCACTCCGTTTGATTCGAATCAATTTTCATTATTTCCATTCGCCCACCCGGACCTTCAGGGTGCTTCCAAGTAACCCATGCTCGTTCTCCAGCACTCGGAGTGGAATAGGTAATCATCAAAGTGGTGTCTCGGGTCAGGAAGGTAGACCATTGTTCCCAATTTGCGAGGTTGTTAATCTGACCTCTAACATCTTGAAGGGGAGCGTTAATTTGCGTGGATGCACTTACTTTATACGTTCCTGTGAGAGTCAAATTCCAAATGAAGAAGGCTACCATCATCGTAGCCAAAACAATCATGATAATTCGAAGCGTGCGCATAGTTTGTCTTTAAGCCTTTCAAAAGTACAACTTCGAGGTAGACTTAACAGAGGAAGTGGTCAGATTCGATTCGGAGACACATTATTTGCTATATCTTAGGGCATCGTTCAAAATTAAAACCATGAATAATAATTGGATCTATGCTTTTGCAGTATCCGGAGCTCTCGTCGGATGTAACCCTGCTGAGCAGTCACCTTCAAGTACTATGGAAGCGCAACACGACGACTCATTTCAATGGCAATTGGAACAATTTGAAGACTTGCGAATACTTCGCTATCAAGTGCCAGGCTTCGATAAGTTGAGCACTCAGCAGAAGATGCTCGTGTACCATTTGACAGAAGCTGGCTTGGCGGGTAGAGATATCATATACGCTACGAATTATCGTCACAACCTGGAAATTCGCCACATCATTGATGACATCATGGCGAATCACAATTCCGATGAAGCATCATCAGAATGGGAGGCTTTTCAAGTGTATGCCAAGAGAGTATGGTTCTCTAATGGTATTCACCATCACTATAGCAATCAGAAGTTTGAACCGGGCTTTTCAGAAGAGTTCTTCAATTCGCTTTTGGAAGAGAGGGGTTTGAGTATTTCTGCAGAGGCGAGAAGAGCAATCTTCGATCCGACCTACGATGCCAAGAAAGTTTCCAAAGATCCAAACAGTGATCTCCTGCTTGCGTCAGCCGTAAACTTCTATGATCCGGATGTTACCGAAGAAGAAGTGGTAAACTTCTACAAGGAGAAATCAGCGGGTGATCCAGAACGCCCAATTTCATTGGGTTTGAATAGTAAGATCGTTCGCAACGAAGACGGTACTCTTTCAGAAGCGGTCTACAAAGTAGATGGTTTGTACGGCGATGCCATTTCTAAAGTGGTGGGTCATTTGTCTGAAGCCGTTAGATACGCGGAGAATGAATCACAAGCACAAGCGCTTGAACTTCTCATAGAGTACTATCAAACTGGAGATCTCGCCAAATGGGATGAGTACAACATCGCATGGGTAAATGCCACGGAAGGAGATATTGATTACATCAACGGTTTCATCGAAGTGTACAACGACCCATTGGGGTATAGAGGTAGCTACGAGACTATTGTTCAAGTGCGCGACTTTGAAGCGTCTGAGCGCATGGCCGTTGTGAGCAGTGCAGCACAGTGGTTTGAAGATAACTCTCCAATTATGGACGAGCACAAGAAAGCAGAAGTAAAGGGGATTTCTTATCGCATTATCAATGTGGCTGGGGAAGCTGGTGATGCTAGTCCAAGTACTCCTATTGGTGTAAACCTTCCGAATGCGAACTGGATTCGTGCAGAGCACGGTTCTAAGTCGGTGAGTTTGGGCAACATCGAAATGGCGTACGAACAAGCTACGGGTGAAGGTTTCTTAAAGGAGTTTGCCTTCTCTACAGAAGAGCGAGAAATTGCTGAGAAGTATGGTGAAATGGGGTCTAAGCTTCACACTGCACTTCATGAAGTGATTGGTCATGCTTCTGGTCGATTGAACCCTGGCGTAGGCACTCCGAAAGAGACATTGAAGAACTACTCTTCTACGCTGGAGGAAGCAAGAGCTGACCTTGTTGCCCTTTATTACATCATGGATCCACACTTGATTGAGATGGGATTGGTGGAGAACGATGGTCCGGGTAAAGCAGAATACAATAGCTATATCCGCAACGGCATGATGCTTCAATTGCGTCGACTTAAGCCCGGTGAGAACTTGGAAGAGGATCACATGAGAAACCGTCAGCTTGTGGCTTCATGGGCCTATGAGATGGGGAAAGAAGAGAATGTAATTGAGCGCAAAGTAGTAGACGGTAAAACCTACTTTGTGATTAATAACTACGAGCGACTCCGAGAATTGTTTGGTGAATTGCTTCGAGAGATTCAGCGCATTAAATCGGAAGGTGATTATACTGCTGGTAGAGCTTTAGTAGAGAACTACGGAGTGAAAGTAGACCACGAACTACACCGTGAGGTATTGGTGAGAGCAGAAGCGCTTAACATTGCACCTTACAGTGGATTCGTCAATCCGATTCTTACTCCAGTAATGGAGAACGGTGAAGCTGTAGATGTGGAGTTGAGCTATCCATCAAGTTTCACAGAGCAGATGCTTGAATACGCGGCCAAATATGGCGTACTGTAAGTGGATATTCAGTTTCCTAAAAAGAAAAGGCTCTCATTTTCATGAGAGCCTTTTTTTGTGTGATCGTATGTCGTGTTTATTAGGAAGCTTGCGCGAGAACAGATTCTAGTGCACTTAAAATACCAATGGGAGAATCCGTTTTAGAAAGGTACATGGACGCACCTGAATCACCAATGATGTTGGTGTTCTCCGAACCTTGAATGAGCGAGGAAAGGACAATAATTGGAATGGAGTTCTTCACGCCGGTGCGGATGTGTTGAATCAATTCATAACCATTCTTAATGGGCATGTCGATATCGGTAACTACCGCGTCGAAACTTCCTCGTTCAAAAAGATCAATGGCTTGCTGACCGTTTTCGGCCAACTCAAACGTATATCCTTCCTTAGAGAGGAGAATAGAAAGAGCTCTTAACAAGAACACATGATCGTCTGCAATAAGAATATGACCCATCTTGCTCTATTTGATGGGACAAATGTGCTGACAATTGAATCGCTTACACCCCTTCTTTCGACAAACGGACAGAAAACTTCGATGAATGGATAACGGAGAGGGCGAGGACTAAAGTAAATTCAGGCGGTCCATCAAACCTTGGCGGTTTGATCGACTAATTGGAATAACCGTGGTTCCAATTACCAATGAATTATCTTCAATGTCAACCACCTTGCTGAGGTTCACAATGAAGGAGCGGTGAACCTTAAAGAAATCGTAGTCAGATAGCTTCGCATCTACCGCCCTCATGGTGTTGTAGGTGATGTAGTTTCCATTGCTGGTCACCACTTTCACGTAATCTCCCACATTTTCGATAAACAAGATATCTTGAATCATGATGCGCACGAGACGACCATCCGACTTTACAAAGATGTAATTTGGTTTCTCTCTGCGTGTTGGCGCTTCTTCTGCTCGTTTGGCAGCTTTCGAAACGCTCATTTCAAATTTACCAGCAGAGATGGGCTTTTTAAGGAAGTCGGTGGCCTCAAATTGAAACGCGTCGAAGGCGTATTCTTTGTTTGAAGTCGCAAAAATGACTTGAGGAAGCGCTGGAGAATTCTCCAACATGTCCAATCCACTTTCACCAGGTAGTTCTACGTCTAGAAAAATCAGATCCACGTCGTTGGACGTCATGAAGTCGATAGCGTCTTCGCTATTTCCGAAGCACTTCAACAGTTCGAGCCTATCGTCCTTACTGCACAAGTGTTCAAGGTTCTTTTGTGCAATAGGATCATCCTCAATAATAATGGTACGAAGGGTACTCACAGGTTCAAGTGTCGCTTAAGGTTCGTGGATTCCTGCTCTAAAAGTAATAGAGTTTCTTGAATTTCTTCAACAATGCTCAACAATTCATCCTGAACATCGGATATTGTTACACCGCCGCCTGCTATTCTCTTTTCTATCATTGCGATGTGCGCTGAAAGAGGCTCATTGCCGATCATTCCGAAAGTCGGTTTGATCTTATGAAGGATTTTACGGCACCCCTCTGGAGAGTTGTGCTCTATTTCTTCTTTCAACTGAACAACTTCAATGGGCATCTGCTCAATGCAAATTTCAAACATCATCAATGCATAAGACAGATCTCCTTGATAGAAATCGTCTAAAACATTGGAGTCTAGAGGTGTACTAAATTGAAAGCTGGTCCCCATTCATTGAAGTCTCGTACGGCGAATATAATCTATAGACATGATGTAAGAAAGTACTTACGTATGGCGGTGGTGTAATTTTATGCCACACTCACTTATCTTGCAGCGTTTTTGAATGTAATTGATATCTGAACGTATGGATGCACTCCTCACTCTTGATGGCTTGATCGCCTTTTTGACCCTTGCCTTTCTCGAGATCGTGTTGGGAATAGACAACATCATCTTTATTAGTATTCTCTCGAATAAACTGCCAGAGCGCGAGCGTAGTAAGGCCAGAACGATGGGCATTTTACTGGCATTGGTATTTCGGATTATCATGTTGTTGGGTATCACGTGGATTATCCAGTTCACCGATCCAATTTGGGCTGAGGGACCGGGTTTGATCAGTGAAATTACAGGTCGAGATTTAGTGTTGATGATCGGTGGACTCTTCCTCTTGGCCAAGAGTACAAAGGAGATTCACAAGAAGATACAGCCGGAGTCAGAGACGGAAGAACAGAAAGTCAAGAAGCAAGTGAACTTAGGGCTTGTGTCGGCCATTGTTCAAATTGCATTGTTAGACATTGTCTTTTCATTTGACAGCATTCTAACGGCTATCGGTATGACTAACGAGATCTCCATTATGATTGCTGCAGTGATCGTTTCCTTGATTGTGATGCTCATCTTCGCGAAGCGGATTGCCGATTTCATCGAAAAGCACGTCTCTCTTCAGATTCTGGCTTTGAGCTTTTTGATTTTGATTGGAACAGTGTTGATTTCAGAAGGATTGGGAGTTGAAGTTCCGAAGGGATATATCTACTTCGCAGTGGCTTACTCATTGATTGTAGAGCTTTTGAACATGAGAGCTGACAAGAAGAAAGCCCGCAAGAAAGCATTAGAATCTCAGGAATAATGGAATAGTACTAAAAGAGAAAATGCCACCCTGGGGTGGCATTTTTTGGTTAGGTAGGTGGTGAGTTATTAGATCAGTGATTCGGTGAACGGAGTTTCGCGAAGCACCTCTGTGGTGATGTTGCTCGCGGAACGTTGTGGGAGTTCCTCACGAACTTCATTGATGGCAGGAATCGGAGCGGGTGGAGCCTTTTCTAACTCCTTTTCCATCTGTTCGGCTTCATTGATCCACTCTTTTTCCCATTCATCATTCTCCAGATCCTCTCTAGGTTTATCCTTAGAGTAGTCGTCACAGTCCGCACACGCCAGTCCTTTGCTGGTCATCATCCAAACGTGTTCCACCATGTAGGGATCGTAGGTGTCTGTTACGTTGTCTATGTCGTTGATGATTTTACGCACACTGTAGTCGAGATATACACTGTAACCTTCAGGTAGGTAGAGAACAACGTCCACTTCTTGTCCACGGAAACGATCGTCTAGGTCCACACGTAGAAACTCATCCATGAAAATGGTATTGCCCTCTTGCATGATGTCGAATTCAATTCGGCTAGCCAATTCTGATGCGTGGTTTCTACTTCTACCATGACTTTTGCGCGTTACTTCAACGTATGGAGTACTTTCTCTTGTTCGGCGAACATCTAGGTCTACTTCACTAATAATGATGTGTTTATCATTGTCGATGTACACTTCGCTGTCGTAAGGAACGTCATAGACAGCCTCAGAAAGCTTCAGTTGAATGGCGTTTTCCACCGTGGCATTCTGTACCGCGAACTGCGAGGTATCCGTTTCTCTTCCTTCAAACTCTCTTGCACTGGCGAATCCTAAGATGAGGAACATCACAATTCCACTTAGGGACATCAATCCAGCTAAAGTGATCAATGGTTTATTGCTCAGTTTGTAGTTGAATAGAATCTTAGAACTCGCTGTAATCAGTCCGACAATTGGAGCGATCAACAGTAGAACAAAGGCAGTCCATACAAAAGTTTCGGAATAACCCGTAGGCAAGAATGCTGTGATGTAGCTGTAGATTTCTGTTAGTCCAACGTTGGAACCTTGGATGTTTATTCCATGTCCAACTGCTGCACTGAATAGTACTACAAGAACTACAACGGCAATAATCAGAAAGGCAATTCCAATCAGTTTGAAGACAAACTTCAGAATGGCTCCGATGATTTTCAAGAGGGTCTCCACCAATTCTTCAACGGCATTGGCAATGCGGTTGCCACCTTTTTTAATTCGACCATCCTTGCCGAGTTTGTTGAGTGATTCTCCAACGTTTTTCAACTCCTCTCGAACCGATTTCTCAATGTTGGAGATGTTGATTTTTTCACCGCGCATCTGCAACTTTTGAGCTGTGGTCTTCGCTTCAGGAATAACGATCCACAGAATGATGTACAACCAGAATCCGGTTCCTGCACCAATCACGAGAGCCACAAAGGCAAGGCGAATCCAAATAGGGTCGGTGTTCATATACGCTGCTAGGCCAGAACACACACCACCCAAAATGTTGTCATCTGGATCGCGGTACAAGCGACGAGGAGCACGGTACGTGCGGTAATCGCTAGAAGTGGACTGACCAGAGGAAGAACCGTTCATTTCTTCTTCGGCATCTGGATCGGCATAGTCTTCCGGCTGTCCCATTATTTCAATGGTTGCTTCCACATCGGCGAGACTAATCACCTGACGAGTTTCGCCCATTCTCTCTGTGAACAATTCGGCGAGACGCGCTTCAATGTCCATCATGATTTCATCTCCGCCTTCTTGACGGTTGAATTGTGCTTTCAGTTTTCTGAGGTAGTCGGTCAAGACTGCATAGGCTTCCTCATCAACGTGAAAGATGATTCCAGCAAGGTTAATGTTGATTGTCTTATTCATGGCTTATGCTTTCTTTGAGGTAGTAACAGCTACGGCCTTAACTAACTCATCCCAAGTTACTTGTAATTCTTTTAGAAATTTCACCCCATCGCTTGTGATACTGTAGTATTTGCGAGGTGGTCCACTTTTACTCTCTTCCCATCGATAGGCGAGTAGGCCGGCATTTTTGAGACGCGTGAGTAGGGGGTAGAGCGTTCCTTCCACCACAATCATCTTCCCTTCTTTGAGCATGTCGATGATATCGGATGCGTAGGCATCGGTGTTTTGGAGGGCGGATAGGATGCACATTTCAAGTACCCCTTTCCGCATTTGTGCTTTTGTGTTGTCAATATTCATGAGCTCTATTCTTCTACAACGAATTCTCCTAGTAAGGTGGCAATAATCAGTCCTTTAGGATCATCTTTGTCTATGATTATGGCGTGGATTTCAGTGACGATATCGCCATTTCGAACCATCCAAAGGGTCACTTTTTCACCGTCTTCTTCTATACTGATCCTCTCGAGATTTGCTGATCGGAGTGAAGAGGTTACATGGTGATAGATGGATTCTGTATCGGCATCATCTGATATGATGCTTAACTGAATCTTAGAAGCATCTCCTTCAATTTGGAAATCTCTCTCATCAATATCCAATTGACCATCAAAGAAGTCTTCAATGGAAGTATTCAAACTCATGCTGAATACTCCTTCTTGTCTATCGAGGTATTTGTGAAGATCTACACTTGGAGTTTGGGCCATACCGACCCAAGAAAGGACGATAATAAAGACGGCGGTTAGTTTCGTTTTCATGTGTTTTAGTTTGTGTTGATAGGTCAAATATATAAAGAATACAGTACTATGCAATACAAAGTACTGTAAAAAAGATAGTACTGTGACAGTGTAAAGTATTATATGCCAGTATTTACAAGGCTTTCCGCCGATGAAAAATTTTAAAAAGAAATTTCTCCTTCTTCGTCGGAAAGGAGGTTTCGGTAGGAATAGGTGGTAGAAAGAGGAGTACACACTACCTGTGTGATGGCTGTGGTTTGAACACCCGGACGATACATGCAGATGTCGGTTTCACCATTTCCCTCACCGCCTAAGAGATGGAATTCAAGGATATCCTTCGGATGGGGAGTAGGATGGATAATAGACCAATTAAAGAACCAGTCGCTTCGTAGGGATTGCATAGCTGGAGAGTAGAGGGGAGCACTTTGAAAGATGTGGCGATCTGAAGGAGAGAATTCCTCCAAGTAAAGGTCTTGAGCGTCCCAAGTGTAACGCCTTACGTATTTAGAATTAAAGATGAATACCGAGAAGGGCTCAAGTTCTTCGGCATCGGAGAGTTTTAACTCGTGGTCGGGACGGTTGAGGATAAGAAGAGGTAGTAACCCTCTGCTGTGTTTATAGGGTAAATGTCTTTCGTGGGGTTCGAAAGCGCCGTTGAGTACGCATACAACGGTATCCTTGGTGGCCGCCATCCAAGTTCCGTCGCCATCTGGATCTTTGGGATAGTGAGCAAGGGGAGATTCACTTTTATACGGAAAGATGGGCTTACCGCGCAAAGGCGACTCGTCCCTGTTTTGCGTGACTATGAACCCATTATTCGTCGGTAGGTACGTTAGTGTGCACATCTTCTTCTACCTTTTTGGTTGTTCTGTTGAAAGGTCGGACGATTAGGCGAATACCGCGATCGTACGAGAAATAGGACGTAGACCAATTGACTAGGGCTACGAGTCGATTTCTAAATCCAACGAGCTCCATCAAGTGGATAAACATCCAAATTAACCAAGCTGCAAAGCCTCCAATGTGCATTCCTGCAAAATCGACTACAGCTTTGTTCCTGCCGATAGTAGCCATGCTGCCTTTGTTGAAATAGGAGAAAGGTTTGAGCGCTTGTCCCTTTCTTTGACGGATCAGGTTTTTAGTAAGTAATTTTCCCTGTTGAACGGCTACGGGCGCAACCATAGGGTGACCCTTAGGCGTTTTATCGGTTAGCATAACAGCGACGTCACCTACGGCATAAACGTTTTTCATTCCGTTTACACGGTTGAATTCATCCACTTTAATGCGTCCTCTTTCGATAGAAGAGTCAGGAATTCCCTTAAAAATGACACCAGTTACCCCAGCAGCCCAGATCAGGGTACTGGCGGGCAGTTCTTTGTTGACAGTACTTACCTTTTCCCCGTCGTAGTCCTTCACCATGGTATCCGTCCACACTTGAACGTGTAGTTTCTCCAAACCTTTTTTGGCAAGTTCACTAGCTCTATCGCTCATTCCATTGAGTAAGCGAGGTGAAGCTTCCAGTAAGTGAATCGACATTCTTCTGAAGTCGAGATCTGGATAATCTTGCGGTAGTACGTGAAGTTTGAGTTCGCCTAAGGATCCAGCGAGTTCCACACCGGTGGGGCCACCGCCTACAATCACGTAATTCATCAAGCGCTCTCTCTCGTGTAAATTGGAAGTGAGGAGAGATGCTTCAAAGTTCTGAAGAATCAAACTGCGCAAGTCCAAGGCTTCAGGGAGGCTTTTCATCGGCATAGAATGCGATTGAATCTTCACATTGCCAAAGTAGTTCGTCGTACTACCCGTGGCAATAATCAAGTGATCAAATCGAACATTCCCTCTGTCGGTTCTGAGTATTCCACCTTCTTCATCAATCTCTTCTGCACATGCCACGCGGAAGTAAAATTCTTTCTTTTTTTGGAAGATCTTTCGAAGCGGGTAGGCAATGGAATCTGGCTCCAATCCTGCCGTTGCTACTTGATACAGTAAAGGTTGAAAAGTGTGGTAGTTGTGTTTGTCGATCAATACCACTTGAAACTCCTCCGTTGACAATTTCTTAGCGATTGTCAATCCCCCAAATCCTCCACCGATGATTACTACTCGTTCTTTCTTGGACTCGGGAATGTTGAGATTTTGCATGTTTTATTGCATTTGCAGATAGCGTTCCTTTAAAATAGTGGCATGATGCCGCGTATGGCCTGCAATGATATAGCCCAATGCGCGAACGGTAACACGGGCGTGGTTGGCCTCACAAGAAAGATCATAGTCACTGTCCTCTAGATGTTCAAAAAACATCACAGTATTTTGTCGCTGAATGCGAAACCACTGAATCATCGAACTCACAGATAACACTCGATCTCCAAAACTCTCTACCCAGGCGTTGTGGTTGTAGCCAGGAAGAGGTGAATTTTCTTGTCTTGCCGCCCATAGTGCTCGATTGAGAAAGACATTCTCCGCATCAATGAGATGGAGTAATACTTGAGAAACTGTCCATTTGGACGGTTCGT
The DNA here is from genome assembly GCF_008933165.1 of Phaeocystidibacter marisrubri. NCBI lineage: Bacteria > Pseudomonadati > Bacteroidota > Flavobacteriia > Flavobacteriales > Phaeocystidibacteraceae > Phaeocystidibacter > Phaeocystidibacter marisrubri. The sequence goes on along the minus strand of NZ_WBVQ01000001.1, from coordinate 1,298,755 downwards.
AACGGTGATCAGAAAGGGACAAGTTGGTTTCGTGGTGACCAAACATTCTCACCAATTCGGTGCCGCTATCAATTAAGGCCGAGCGCAAATCTGCTTCAGGCACAAGGTTGATGTATCCTTCGTAGTACTCGTCAAATTCGCCTTTTTGCGGTCTGTCATTCATAAGTGACGACTTTGATTCAGTGCATCTTCTAGCTGTTCTTCAGACCAGTCTTCATCAACAGCTTTTTGTAGGATGTCCGAACGTGATTTTAAGTGGGGAAGTTCACCTTCTTCAATTTCGGTTTCTCCGCTACAGTAAGTACATCTAGAAACCCAAATTGTTCGATAGGGAAGGATGGGAATGAAAAAGACAGTGACCCAATAGCGAACCAAGCTCAGCACACGAAAGTGACTTTCGTTGCAAAAGGGACAAAGTTCTTCGTCGAGTGGTCCATGGTCGTTATGCCGGCGATCTCCAATACTAAAAAAGAAAATCATGCTTACTCGTATTCTTCTTCGATAGGTGAAATAAATGACCAACGGCGACGCACACTGGCTGCCATGGTATCGATGTAGAGGTAGGAACGGTTTCCTTCATCATCTTTAAACACCACTTCAATTTGAACTTCAAAGATATTTGCTGTTCCTCGAACTTCTTTAAATCGAACGGTGTCCATTTCAATGGAAACACCTCTGTTGATTTCGCTGACATAGATCTTTTGAAGTTCCTTGATCGATTGTAAAAATTCCGCTTGTTGATCGGGGTAGAAATCGTTTACCTCCGATTTGTATTGAGAACGTTCTGCGGCATTGAGTGGTTGGCGATCGATCAATCTGTGATACTCTTCGATAGAGATGAAGAGCGAGTCACTCACGTCTACAGCCGAAGTGAGGGTGGTCATCAACCCGTTAGAGATGTCGTATAAATCTCGCAGCTTCTGTGCCTGTGTCAAAGTAGGCAATAGCAGGCAAATGAATAGGAGACGAGTCACAGGTTTAGGCATGTAACGAATATAGGAAACACCCATGAGATAGCGCGAAAAAAAAGAAGGCCTTCGCTAGCATCGAGAAGGCCTCCAGAGGAACAATGAAACACCAATAATCATTAAAAGTAGCGAGAGTATCTCGTCCTGAAGCGGTACAGCACTTCATTGACTACATGCGCTACATTTTTATTGTTCTCGGGACTTTCATATCCCAAATTGAATCGTCTGAGTTTGTGTACACCTTCCAATCTTCCGTACACGTCGCGGATAAATCGGCTGCGATCGGTGGGATTGTCGATTAAGATCATAGAGGAAGAAAGTTCATCTACAATTTGGTTGGCGAGTTTATCTAATGGCTTAGAGGAATGCAAGCCGCCGATAATCGTCTTAAAGACGTCGTTGCGCAGCTTGTTCAGGTTAGGATGAACGGTTAGCATCACAGTTTGGTTTTGGTCTCAAATGCGTAAGAATTCACCTACAAGTATAGTGATTTGTCCCGAAATGCCCAATAGATAAGATCCGGGAATAGAGCAGTTTATTCGCCCCATCCGTTTTCGGCATCTTCTAAAACACTCTGTTGTTTAATACGCTCAACATAATCTTGATAACAGTTTAGTAAACTGACCAGTAATTCGTAGTCGTTAATGGTGCTAATGGTATTGCCTGTGTATTTACAACTCCAGGCGAAGGCCTCCAGTTCTTGAGTGCTTAAACCTGTAATCTCCATCAAAATCTCTCTATTGCTACCGGTTCTGAGTTGTTCGCGGTAGGCATCTTCCTTTTGAAGACGTTGTAACTCTCTCAGTTGACGGGGTCGCGAGCCGAAATACCAGTAGAGTAAATCAACTGGTGCAGAGATGGATGGCTCCAATTGAGTTGGGGTGTTGTAGGTGCCTTCCAATGGAACGTTGGGCTCCTCCAATTTCATGGCGCGAGGTTGATTGGTTGTTAAGTTATACGCGTAAACTTCCACTTCATCAATCAAATAATTGCGTGGCTCCATGACAATGATTTCCACGTGTTTCTTGCCCAAGCTATCTGGAACGACGTAGTAGGTATAATTATAAGAAATCTGACTTAAAACGATGGAATCACCTGCTTCAACTTCAATACTAAAGAATCCTAAGCCGTTGGTAATTACATTTTTAAAGGAGGATTTGTTGACCACGTAGGCACTGGGTACGGGCTCGCCATTGTCTGCGGCTCTCACAAAACCTTCCAGTGTAGTTTGGGCACTTGTGCCGAGGGTAAGTGTGGACAATAAAAAGAGTAAGGCGTATTTCATCATCTCATTTAAGATACAGCAAAAGAACGAAAAAGCATCTGCCTTGGTACATTCTGGCGGAACATCGATATACATTCCCGATATTCGCACTTCCATTTCGAATACAACACAGATATGTCAGACGATAAGAAGATTATCTTTTCAATGTCGGGAGTGAGTAAGATCCTCCCTCATAACAATAAGACCATTATCAAGGATATCTACTTAAGCTTCTTCTACGGAGCCAAGATTGGTATCATTGGTTTGAACGGTTCAGGTAAATCAACCCTACTAAAAATCATTGCTGGAGTAGAGAAAAACTACCGCGGTGATGTTGTGTTTGCGCAGGGGTATTCCGTGGGATACCTCGAACAAGAGCCAGAGCTCGACGAGTCGAAGACAGTGATTGATATCGTTCGTGAGGGTGCTGGTGAAACGATGGAATTGTTGAGTGAATACAACGGCATTAACGATCAATTTGGCCTTCCTGAAGTTTATGAGAATCCCGATAAGATGGAGAAACTCATGGCTCGTCAGGCTGAGCTTCAAGATAGAATTGATGCGACCAATGCTTGGGAGATCGACACTGTTTTGAAGCGTGCAATGGACGCCTTGAATTGTCCGGATGAACAAACTCCGATTTCTGTGCTTTCAGGAGGGGAGAGAAGACGAGTGGCTCTTTGTCGCTTGCTTCTTCAAAATCCAGATGTCTTGCTTTTGGATGAACCGACGAACCACTTGGATGCAGAGTCTATTTTGTGGTTGGAGCATCACTTGCAGCAATATAAAGGAACGGTAATCGCGGTGACGCACGACCGTTACTTCTTGGACAACGTGGCTGGTTGGATTCTTGAACTCGACCGCGGTGAGGGTATTCCATGGAAGGGAAATTACTCTAGCTGGTTGGATCAAAAGACCAAGCGCTTAGCTCAGGAAGAGAAGCAAGAGAGCAAGCGAAGAAAGACACTTGAGCGAGAGTTGGAGTGGGTGAAGATGAACCCGAAAGGTCGTCAAGCTAAGAGCAAAGCTCGTTTGAGTAATTACGAGAAGCTTTTAGGAGAAGAGCAGAAGGAGAAAGAGAACAAGCTCGAAATCTTCATTCCCGCTGGTCCACGTTTAGGTAACAACGTAATTGATGCCGTACACGTGAAGAAGGCCTTTGGTGATAAACTCCTCTACGAAGACTTGAACTTTAGTCTGCCACCGGCAGGTATTGTGGGTATCATTGGTCCGAATGGTGCGGGTAAAACCACCATATTCAAGATGATCATGGATCAGCTTCAACCGGATGAAGGTAAGTTTGAAACGGGCGATACCGTTAAGATCTCCTATGTGGATCAAACACATGAAAAGATCAACCCAGAGAACACCATTTTTGAAACCGTAGCAGACGGTCAGGAGCAATTTGAATTGGGTGGTCAGGTCGTGAATGCTCGTGCCTACTTAAGCCGTTTCAACTTTGCTGGAGGTGACCAAAGTAAGAAAGTTGGCGTATTGTCGGGTGGTGAGCGCAACCGACTTCATTTAGCCATGGCCTTGAAAGAAGGTGGTAACGTATTGTTGCTGGATGAGCCGACCAACGACTTGGACGTGAATACACTCCGTGCGTTGGAAGAAGGTTTGGAAAACTTTGCGGGATGTGCCGTTATTATTTCGCACGACCGTTGGTTCTTAGACCGTGTATGTACGCACATTCTGGCCTTTGAAGGGGATTCGCAAGTGTATTTCTTTGAAGGTTCATTCTCGGATTACGAGGAGAACAAGAAGAAGCGCCTTGGTGGTGGATTGGAACCTAAGAAGTTTAAGTACAAGAAGCTTCTCAAGGATCAATAAGTCGCACTATATAATCTATAAAAAAGGCACACAGGGAAACCAGTGTGCCTTTTCTTTTTGTCCATAAAAAAAGCGATACCTAAGTATCGCTTGAAGGGTTTTTAGTTCACTGCAGACAATCGGTTCGAATGTCTTGACATCATCGCAATCACTTCTCTCCAAGGGATGAAGTTAATGGCGGAGATGCGGTAGGTGTGAACATCAATTTGTTTGATTCGGCTTTCAAAAATCTCCTTAACGTCGGTTCGGGCAAGAAAAGCATCCAGTTGTTCTTCAGATTTCCATAGCGTCATGAAGTAAACTCCATTGACCGACCATTTGGTCTGAAGACCTCTAAATCCTTTTGTTCGCTTTGCGATTTTCAGGAGTTGAGCCTTTTGTTGATTCAATTTGAAACCCAACATTGGATTTCTAAATTCATTCTTACTGATGTAAGCAATCATGTGTAGTAGTAGTTAAGAGAGCTTAGACAAATTTACGGTGTTGGAGCGATTTGAGAGACCAATCCTATACATCTAGCATTACGAGTGAGTTTTCGAAAAAGTTGAACCCTGATAATCAATATATTTAGGAAAGCTTTGTAGGAAACTTCGTTATTTTCCGATGGAGAAAAAGAAGCGAATTACCTCTGTTTCGCCTTACTCATCGTTAAGATGGAGTGTGGATGATCGTCGTTTTAACATTAATTTTGAAGAAGTGGATGAGAATTTGAACATTTCTGTTTTGTGTTTGGAGGAGATATATTCTGTTTTTCGACGTCTTCTTTCGTTCGAATATCATGCCATGTTGTAGAAATAACTTATTTTTGCATGCAATTTCATACCAAAATTGCAGCGTTCTATGTCCATCCCAAACGGAAAAGTAATAGGTGAGTACCTCACTTACGACGACGTTCTACTCGTCCCAGCATACTCTGAAGTGCTACCACGCAATGTGGACATCAGCACTAAGTTCACGCGCAACATTTCATTGAAAACCCCAATTGTATCCGCAGCGATGGATACCGTTACCGAATCTGCCATGGCCATTGCTATCGCGCAGGATGGAGGAATTGGTGTGCTTCATAAGAACATGACCATCGAGCAACAGGCGATGGAAGTACGCAAAGTAAAAAGGGCGGAATCGGGTATGATTCTGGACCCGGTAACCTTGCGTCCTTCGGCTACCGTTGGCAACGCTAAGGAAATGATGGCCGAGTATAAGATCGGTGGGATTCCAGTAGTGGATGACAACCGCAAATTGGTAGGTATCATCACGAATCGTGACTTGCGTTTTGAGCGTGATGACAACCGTTCGATCGGTGAGGTGATGACTTCTTCGAACTTGGTTACTACAACCGAGAATACTTCTATGGAAGAAGCAGAAGAAATTCTACAAGAACATAAAATTGAAAAGCTTCCTGTAATTAAGGATGACGGCACATTGGTGGGGTTGATCACATATCGTGACATCTCTAAAATGAAGATTAAACCGAATGCTTGCAAAGATGAGTTTGGTCGTCTTCGCGTTGCTGCAGCTGTTGGAGTTACGGGAGATGTACTAGAGCGTGTATCTGCATTGGTTGAATCGAATGTAGATGCTGTCATCATTGATACGGCTCATGGTCATACTAAAGGTGTGGTAGACGCCCTTAAGGTGGTAAAAGAGAAATTCCCTGAACTCGACGTCGTTGTAGGAAACGTGGCCACAGCTGAAGCTGCGAAGTATTTGGCTGAAGCAGGAGCGGATGCCGTTAAAGTGGGTATTGGTCCAGGTTCCATCTGTACCACTCGCGTGGTTGCTGGTGTAGGAGTGCCTCAACTTACCGCTGTAATGGAAGTTGCTCAAGCACTTAAAGGAACGGGAGTTCCGGTTATCGCCGACGGGGGTATTCGTTATACCGGTGACATTGTTAAAGCGATAGCAGGTGGTGCTGATTGTGTGATGCTAGGTTCACTTCTTGCCGGAACTAAGGAGTCTCCGGGGGAAACCATTATCTATGAAGGACGTCGATTCAAGTCGTACCGAGGCATGGGTTCTGTTGAAGCAATGCAGCAAGGTTCGAAAGACCGCTACTTCCAAGATGTTGAAGATGATATCAAAAAGCTCGTTCCAGAAGGGATTGTGGGTCGAGTTGCTTACAAGGGCGAGGTAGCTGAGATGATGTATCAGTTCATCGGTGGACTTCGTGCAGGTATGGGGTATTGTGGATCGGCAAACATCGAAATCCTAAAGGATAAAGCACAGTTTGTTCGCATTACTGCGGCAGGTGTAGCTGAAAGCCATCCACACGACGTGACAATCACTAGAGAAGCTCCAAACTATAGTCGCTCGTAAACGCTTGTTTATATTTAGATATAAAGCCCTTGTCACATGTTGGCAAGGGCTTTTTTTTGAAGGTCAATTCACGAGAATTCAGAAACTTGATTAATTTGCGAACCTTAACTAGCTATCAATACATACTCATGCGCTATCTCTCACTCGTTCTCGTTGCATTCGCTTTTGTTTCATGTAAGAAATCCGTTGAGCCAGAAGAATTGGCACCCACGCATATTGGAATGTGGGATGGTGATTATAAGGAGACGTATTTGATCCGTGATTCTCAAATTCTTCAGTCAAATACCTCGTCTTTAGTAGGGTTATCTCTCGATTTCAAGACCGACAATACAGTGGATTACATCAGTAACGCCAACATACTTTCCAATACGCCTTATGTAAGGTCATTTAGACTTCTCGAAACCAATTTCAATTCGAACAATACCACATGGGTACTCGAAGAGATGACCGAAGATGTGATGGTTTGGAAGAGGGAAAAATTGTACGCGGGTGGATATGTAGAGGGTGTGGTGAATCACTTCATTCGGAGAGAATAGGCAAGGGGCGCTTGCGTTTGGTAAAGCGCTTGGTTTCTATCGACGAAGGGCCAAGCGCTCTAGCTCATCTATTTTGCGATGTACACCATGGAAGAATTGATAGCGATACTTTTCTCCTACAGAGCTTACAAGCGTCGCTTTACCTACCATGTTTTTGAACCATTGTTGCGTTTGCTCCGTGTAAACACCGTGTGTGGTTTCAAGCATGTTAAACGTGTGATGTCCTAAGAATACTGCATTTTGGTTCTCCAGTTCAACGAGTGCACAATTTGTAGTGAGCTCAATTTCACTGATGTACAGTTCATAGCTGGCGCTGTTTTCTGAGGATGTCTTTTTACCCAAACTAGCCGACTCTTCAATTTGCTGAATCAACGTGCGCAGGTTTTGAATAACAGAAAAGAAGTCGTCGTCCGTTTCAAATAACCCAGATTCCCAGTAGTACTGAACTTGTCGAAGTGTACTGTTCACGGTAGATTCTGACCATAATTCTACACTAGCAATCTTTTCGTATTCCGAATAGATCTCCGCACACAATTGCATGAGGTGCTCAGGGATGACGTCTTTCGAAAACTTTTGAGATAGAAATTCCTCCACATTGATAATGGAACGCATCCAGTAGAACAGCTTGAATTTGCCGAGCTCTTCCAAGCGAATGTTGTGGAAGATGGGAATATCCTGGCTACAGTAGACCACTTTAGCCGTTGGCTGCTTCGAAATCATCCTCAAATTGTGAAGCAGTCGAGTTAAATAGCCTTCCATGCTCTCCTTTCTGGGATAGAGTGGAGTATATCCAAACTGTACAATTCCAGCCGATTCTTCCGTTAGTCCGTTGAAGGTAATATGCAACGCTTCTGCAAGGATGTATGCCTCGGACAAACTGATGGGCGTTTCGCCGCGAATTCTGCGGTAGGCAGAATCCAAACTGATGCCTAGCTTTTCAGAAAGTGCTTGTGCAAGCGAAGTGTTGGGCGGAAGTATAGACTTCACGCGATCGAGAAATGAATTCTGAATGGAAGATGCATCTATTTTTTGCATGGGGTGATAATTGAGGAAGAGAGTTTGGGAAATCCCGCAAAAATGAGATTGTCATTTGCGTATTTCGCAAATTTGTCAAGGAAAATACAATTTATCCCTCAGATTTTACGGATTCTCACAAATGTTCGACTAGGCACTATGGTATTTCCATTATGCCAGCCTGCGAATTGTACCTAGGTTTGTCATGTACCAAACAAAGAGGCAACCACTTAAAGTCGATATAAACGACTCACACCAAACCAATATGAGTTGCCGACAGAGATCGAGAAACGAATAGGTCTCACACCCAACCAAAACCAGAAAAGCTCGGAGATTCTCCGAGCTTTTTTTATTGAAGAAAATGCGGTTTTATTGGACTTCAAAGAAAGAGGAGTATCCTTCAATCCCATTTGGTTGACTTCATACCAAAGTGCCTCACCTCGTGAGGTTTGATCAAAAGCAGTATCAACAAGAAGTATGGTCATTAATTAGTGACAAATCATTTAAGAGTATTGGGGAGGTGATGCAATTGCTCATCAACCGCGGTAGCCGAAAAGCGGAGAACACAGAGTAGGCTCTCTCTAAACTCTTACTTCATGAAGAAATTAAGATTATTCTCTTTTCTTGTTTTAGTCATCATGCTATTGACATCGAATTTAGTGAATGCTCAAAAGCGACGAGGTTTTGCAGAAGGTCAGTCTGATTTGAACTTAGGTATTGGCTTCGTCACTTTTGGTCTTAAAGGGGACGTTACGGTTCCTCCTGTGAGTATTTCATACGAATACGGCATTTCTGATAACATTGGTGTGGGACTCTTTGCTGCATATACGGCTTCTTCTTTTGATTTTGGGGCTTCCTTTGGGGTTACGGGCGCGCCTGAAATTCAATACACATATGGCATGTTTGCCGCAAGAGGTTCTTACCATTTCAAACTGCTGAAGGGATTGGATACCTACGCGGGTTTGATGGTGGGATATAACAAGGTTACCGTTGATTATGACAAAGATGATTTTAATGGTATGAGTCCCAGCCTCGATTTAAGTGGGATTATGTATGGATTTCACGCAGGAGGTCGATACCACTTCACGAAGAATCTCGGAGCCTTCCTTGAGATTGGCTATGGTGTATCTGCAGTTAATCTCGGATTGACAGCAAAGTTTTAACGCAATTAGTGTTCTTGATTGCAGAAACCGCCTCTTTGGAAACAAGGAGGCGGTTTTATTAGAATATGACCTCCTTCAATCCCATTTATCTGGCCAAAAGTTTGGCGGTGGTATTCACTCCACGCTTCTCCAAATCCTTGAGTAATCGCATGAATAAGATGGCAGTAGCCGCGGCATCTCCCAGAGCGGTATGCCTGTCATCGATGGGAATTCCCAGATCTTCACATATCTTATCTAAGGCTTCAACAGCGGGCTCCATATCAAATAATCTATAGGGCGTGCCCTTTAATCTGCGGAACATATGGCCTGTGTCGTAGGTGGGGTTGAGGAATGGAACACGCAGTTGATGACGAAGAAACGCGTCGAGCATGGCTGCATCAAATCCAATGTGATGGCCCACTACAATCGCTCCATCTGCGGCCATAAGAAATTCCTCTGCAGCTTCTTTTGCAGGGATTCCACTTCGTTGATCGTGAGGCATCACGCCGTGAATTGAAGCTCCACCACCGGAAGGTTGATCGCTTTGAATGATCCACTCCCGCGTATCTTCCGAGTGAATCACATAACCTCGAATGGGTACAATACCTATGCTAACAATGGAATCGGTATTTACATTTAAACCCGTGGTTTCGGTGTCTACCACCAGAAATTTTTGATTTCTGATTGGAGTTGTTGAACGTTTAAGCCCACGGATTGATTCTGCATACTCACGGTATGCCTCTGGAACCTCAGGTTTGGATTTGAACCAACTCATCCACTTATAAAATCAGTGCGAAAGCGTACACGTACCACTTGCTCTAAATCGGAAAGTAGGCTAAAGATCTCTCGCATGGTTTGACGTTCCCTTTTGGAAAGGTGCGAAGGTTTGACAAAACGCCCGTCATTTCCATTCTCCGTTCCTTTTGTCCATCTCAACTTGAGGAGCCAGGCATAGGAGCGAGCTGCTTCTTCAAATAGGGTGGAGTTGGCATCATCTCCCATTGCAAGTGCTGTATATCGATCTATCGTACTGCTCGATTCGTAGTGGGAGCTGTGCAAACAAAGAAGTCGGGCAATATCACAGAAGGGTAGAAGAACTCTTCTCTTTAGATCAAATTCATCCTTGTGCTCGCCGTTCTTCTCCACCACAAATTGTCGGAAGAAGCTCAAAGGTGGAGCCACGTTAAGGGCATCGGCGGCCATTAAGGGGAAGAACAATGAAGTAGGCGTAACCACTTCTTTGAGATAGTGTACTAGATCTTCCACCAAGGTTGGGTCACCTGAAACATGTCGGAAATCAAAAAAAATGGATGAGTTCAAGATGTTCTCTGGCTCAGGGTTTTTCAACCAATCGGTGAACTTGATCTTCCATGCTTTCAAACTCAAAGCATGACTTCTATTGGTCGCGGAAATTCCGGCAATATCAATGGATAGTCCCCACTTTTCTAATCCACGTGTCACTTCATTTGCCATCTTATCAAAGTAGATGGTTTCTTCATCTGATAGTTCCCTACTGAAAATGAGGGCGTGGTCTTGATCTGTTTTTAGTATTTGCTCCATCCTCCCCATACTTCCAAGAGCGATCCAACTGAAATGGCAGGGTGCTTCTCCGTGTTGTTGGGCAAACCATTGGATCAAGCGATTTACGACCGCATCGGTGATGGAGGCAGAAATACGTGCAACATGTTCCACAGAGGTGTCGCGCTGCGCGTATTTTTGGAGGAGGGCATCGAGTTTTAGTCGATAGTTCACGAGTTCGGAAGAACTGCTGGCCTGTCGGATGAACTTGACAATTACTGCTGGATGAAGACCTTGATCGAGCATTAAATCACGCTCGGCGATAACGCCAATGGCCTTAGATAGCGCTTTGCCATCTTCGGTTATGCACAGGTGATGTACTCCATAATTCATCATGTGAATTAGCGCTTCACTGTGAGAGATGGAAGGAGCTACGGTTACCACAGGTTGCGTCATAATATGCTTCACAGGCGCAGCAATGTCCAAAGCCTGACTCACTACTTTCCTCCGCAAATCCGAATCGGTCATGATTCCAATGGGATGCCCCTCTTCGTTTAGTACCACAATTGAGGCGACATTCTCTGTCGTCATGATTTGCGAAGCCTCGTGGATGCTTGTTTGTGGAGAACAACTCACAATTCGCTTGCTACTCGATGCGGGAATTTCATCCGGTACATCGGAAGTGGATTTTAAGTTTTGAACCCCTGTGCGTCGCTGTTCTCTCGACATAGGCATTCCAGAGGCGTAACCTCGAGCGAGGTAGATTCCAACTTCTGGATTGTTCTTGAGTATTTGCAATCCTGTTTCTACAGGAATGGCATAGAGTAGGGTTTCTTCTACCGAACTGGCACTGGCTAAATACGGTTCATTGGCGAGTAAAGGGCGCACGCCAAAAACATCTCCCTCATCACAAAGGTCTACAAGGGTTTCTTCAGTGTCATTGTGATGAATACGAACGGAACCCTTCCGTACAATATAGAAGAAGGAAGTGGTATCACTTCCTTCTTCAAAGATCCGCTCAGTAGGTCCATAGTATTCAACATTTGCATCCAGTGCAACCCGCTCTAACTCGGTTTCCGTCATTCTGTCGAATGGTGGATAGAGTTTGATGAACTCGGCGATCCGGTGTTGAATGCTATTGGCCATTACTCGTACTTATAGCGCTCCATTCTTGATTTCGTCAACCACATCAGGGTCGAGTAGAGTGGAAGTGTCCCCCAAAGAGCTGGTGTCTCCTTCCGCCACTTTCCTCAAGATACGACGCATAATTTTACCAGAGCGTGTTTTAGGTAGGCCACTCACGAATTGAATTTTATCCGGTTTGGCAATCTTACCAATCTCTTCTACCACGGTTTCTACAATCTCGGCTCTCAAGATATCCTCATTCTGAACGGGGTTCTTGGTAATCACATAGGCATAGATACCCTGACCTTTGATGTCGTGAGGATATCCCACAACTGCACTTTCTGCCACTAAATCGTTTGCATTGATGGCATTTTCAATCTCTGCCGTTCCAAAGCGGTGACCTGAAACATTGATTACATCATCTACACGGCCAATAATGCGGTACATGCCGTTTTCGTCACGACGAGCCCCATCACCTGTGAAGTAATATCCCTTGTAGTGACTAAAATAGGTCACTCTACAGCGCTCGTGATCTCCATAGGTAGTGCGAAGAATACTCGGCCAAGGGTGTTTAACACACAGGTAGCCCTCTTCTTCGTTGCCTTCAATCTCGTTTCCTTCTTGGTCTAAGAGTACGGGCTGAATACCTGGGAGAGGATATCCTGCGTGGGCAGGTTTCATCGGACTGTGCTTACCCAATCCAGAAATCATGATACCACCTGTTTCGGTTTGCCACCATGTATCAACCACGGGACACTTCTCTTTGCCCACGTGAATGTAGTACCATTGCCATGCTTCCTCATTGATGGGCTCTCCAACAGTTCCGATAACGCGAAGAGAATCCAAGCTATACGATAACACATGATCTTCACCTTTAGCCATCAATGCACGAATAGCCGTTGGCGCAGTATAGAATTGGTTTACTCCGTACTTATCACAAACTTGCCAGAATCGTCCAGCATCAGGGAAGGTTGGAACACCTTCAAACATAACGGTTGTGGCTCCGTTGATCAGTGGACCGTAGACGATATACGTATGTCCAGTAATCCATCCGATATCGGCTGTACACCAGTAGATATCACTTTCTTCATACTGGAACACATTTTTAAAACTGTAGCCTGCGTAAACCATGTACCCTCCACAGGTGTGTACTACACCTTTAGGTTTACCTGTTGAACCAGATGTGTAGAGGATAAAGAGCATATCTTCACTATTCATAGGTTCTGCCGGGCACTCTTTGTTAACAGTGTCGAGTTCATCGTGAAGCCAAAAGTCTCGGCCTTCCACCATATTCACTGCCCAACGCGTACGTTCTGCTACGAGGACCGTTTTAACCGATGGGCACGTTTGAAGCGCTTCATCTACTACGCGTTTCACCGGGATTTCTTTTGCGCCTCTGTATAGACCATCACTGGTGAGCACCATTTTGGCTTCAGCATCATTGATTCTATCGGCCAAAGAATGCGCTGAGAAACCTGCAAACACCACTGAGTGAATAGCGCCAATTCGGGCACAAGCGAGTACAGAGATGGTAAGTTCAGGGATCATTGGCATGTAGATGGCCACTCGATCTCCCTTCTTAATGCCATGTTTTTTCAACACATTGGCCATTTGACAAACCTTCTCGTAGAGCTCGCGGTAAGTGTATCGAATGAAGCGCTCTTTCGGATCATTCGGTTCCCATATCAGCGCGAGTTTGTTCCCGCGCTCTTCGAGGTGTCGATCGAGACAGTTCTCTGTGATGTTGAGTTGGGCTCCTTTGAACCATTCCACCTTGGGTTCGGAAAAGTTCCAATCGCATACGTTGTCCCATTTCTTCATCCATTTGAAGTTCTCTTCTGCGATATCTCCCCAGAACTTATCAGGGTTCGATACGCTTTCTGCATAAGCTTCGTGATAGTGTTCTAACGAAGTGATTTGATAATGACTCATGATTGCGAAATTGTGTCGATTTTATTTCCGTTTGCTGCCGATGATATAATTCCTTCTTCTTTGAAACGTGCGATAATTTCGTCGATGATGGCAGGGTCATCGATGGTAGAAGGGAGGGTATATTCTGCTCCGTCTGCAATGGCACGGAGGGTTTTGCGCAAGATTTTACCCGACCTCGTTTTAGGGAGTCGGTCTACGATACACACTTTTTTAAGTGAGGCTACTGGCCCAATTTCCACGCGAACTGCATTGATGATGTTGGCTGATAATTCGTGATTCTGGACGTTGGTACCGCTTCGAACTACCACAATAGCTAGTGGAATTTGGCCTTTTAATTCATCGTTTACCCCAATAACCGCACATTCCGCTACATTGAGGGTAGAAGAAACGACTTCTTCCATTTCTGCAGTGGAAAGTCGGTGACCAGCCACGTTGATAACATCATCTACACGACCTGTGATATATACATAGCCGTCTTCATCGATGTATCCACCATCACCGCTGAAGTAAAAACCTGGGAAACGAGTTAGATATCCTTTGATGAAACGCTCGGTATCACCCCATAAATTAGGCAGTGTTCCCGGAGGCAGTGGGCGTTGCACCACTACATAACCCTCTTCATTTGGATCGGCTTCTGTGCCATCTTCACGTAGAATCTTCAAATCGTAACCACAAACGGGTTTAGTGGCTGATCCTGCTTTTACTGGGTGAGGAGCATAGCCCATCATATTGGCGACCATTGGCCAACCACTTTCGGTTTGCCACCAGTGATCGATGACCGGAATTCCGAGCTTCTCTTCTAACCAGTGAAGGGTTGCAGAATCGCAACGCTCGCCAGCTAAGAACTGATAGCGCAAACCCGAAAGGTCAAATTGTTTCATCAGATCTCCATTGGGATCTTCTTTCTTAATGGCCCTAATTGCGGTAGGAGCGGTGAACATCACGCGTACGTTGTGTTCTGAAATCACCCTCCAAAAAGTTGATGCATCTGGAGTTCGGATGGGTTTTCCTTCAAAAATTACGGTGGTGTTTCCGTGAATCAAAGAACCATAAACGATGTAACTGTGTCCAACTACCCAACCTACATCACTAGCGGCCCAAAACACCTCGCCTGGATTTACTCCATATACAGCGCTCATGGAATAGTTAAGCGCTACTGCATGTCCGCCGTTATCCCTAATGATACCCTTTGGTTTGCCGGTAGTTCCCGATGTGTAGAGGATGTACAACGGATCAGTGGCATCTACAGGAACCGGGGCGATGTGTCCACTTGCCTTAACAAGTGTTTTGTAATCAATGTCGTATTCGGCATCGGGACGAACGGCACCCAAGCGGCGATTAAACACAACCACGTGTTCGGGTTTATGGATGGATTTAGAAATCGCATCATCTACCATGGGCTTGTATGGGATGATACGATCTATCTCAATTCCTGAAGTTGCAGTGATAATGGCCTTTGGTTTGGCATCGTCGATACGAAGCGCCAATTCGTGAGGAGCAAAACCACCAAAAACAACAGAATGAATGGCGCCAATTCTAGCACAGGCCAACATGGCAAATACAGCCTCTGGAATCATCGGCATGTAGATGACCACCGTATCACCTTTGGTAACGCCTAAGGTGTCTAGTCCTTTAGCCAGTCTACTCACCTCATCCAACATTTCGTTGTAAGTGTACTTCCGTGTGGTTTGGGTAACTGGACTGTCGTAGATGAGGGCATGTTCTTCTCCTCGACCTTTTGCAATGTGGTGGTCGATGGCCAAGTAACACGTATTCATTTTACCTCCACTGAACCAAAGGTCGAGTCCGTTTTCATCTATTGTGCGGGCTGCTTTGGGTTTCTCAAACCAGTGGATTTTTTCAGCCTGTTCCATCCAAAACTCATCTGGAGATTCGATAGATCGGCGAAAAGCCATGGGGTATTGTAAGGAGCTCATGAGAGTTGTTTGGTGATTTGATCTAATAAATCCTTATTGGAAAATGGTTTAACCATGTACATGTCAGCACCCAGTTCATAGCCTTTTTCGATATCACTCTTCTTGCTCTTCGCGGAGATAAAGATGATTTTGATTTGATGTGTTTCTGGGTCGGCTTTCACTCGCTCACAGATTTCATATCCGTCTACATCAGGCATCATGATGTCCAGCAGAATGAGATCTGGTTTGTGTTCTTCAATGGCGCTCAACGCTTCCGAGCCATTCCGAGCTACAAAAACGTTGTAATTTTTCCGTCTTAATAGGTAGTCCAAACTCATTACGATGTTCGGTTCGTCGTCTACAATTAAGATCTTGTGCATATCCGTTCTAAATTGATTTTTGAATGTAAAGGGGAAGGGTAAAGCTCACTCGTGTTCCTCCAAGTGATGATTCTTCAATCCAAATTTTCCCCTTGTGCATTTGGATGATATTCTTGCAAATAGCCAGACCTAATCCTGTTCCTTTCGGTTTTCTTTTGGTTTGATTTTTAGCCTGATAGAACTTATCGAAGATGAGTTTTCTATCCTCTTGAGGAACGCCAGGGCCATTGTCGGATACGTTGATTTTAATACTGTTATCCAGTACATAGGCCGTGATTTTAATTTGTCCTCCATCGTCGTTTACAAACTTCAGTGCATTGCTCAACAGA
Organism: Phaeocystidibacter marisrubri; assembly: GCF_008933165.1. Lineage (NCBI taxonomy): Bacteria > Pseudomonadati > Bacteroidota > Flavobacteriia > Flavobacteriales > Phaeocystidibacteraceae > Phaeocystidibacter > Phaeocystidibacter marisrubri. The sequence goes on along the minus strand of NZ_WBVQ01000001.1, from coordinate 1,282,482 downwards.
TTAATCAGCACCTGCTGAATGCGATCGACATCCATGAAGCAGGCAGGGATGGAAGGATTGATATCGGCGGAAAGCTCGATGCGCTTATCTTGTATCAACTGCTTAACAGCTCGAATGGAATTGTCGATTACATCTTGAATGTGACCCTTTACCAAGGTGAGCTTTTGGCTTCCGCTTTCAAATTTCTCGAGATCAAGAACATTCGTGATTAGCGTACTAAGGCGTTCACATTCTTTCACCATGGCCTCCATGAACATCTGTCTATCTTCTAGCGGCATGTCTGAATCTTCGTGCACCAATTCGGCCTGTGACCGGATGGCGGTAAGCGGTGTTCTCAGCTCGTGGGTAACGGTGTAGAGAAATTCATCTTTGATGTCTGAATACTCTTGAAGGCGCGCATTGGCGCGGATGAGTTTCTCGGTAGCTTCTTCCAGTTCTGAAGTCTTTGCTTTCAAATCGCGGTTGAGTTGGAAGATGGCCTTGCTCTCTTGAAGGATGTCGATCACCTCTAAAACACTCAGTTCTTCCCCTTGAGCCACTGATTGAATCACGATTCGAGCAGAAGCGGGACCAATCGCTTCGGTGAGCAACCTTTCGGCGTATGAGATCATTCGAGGATCGGCATTCTTCTCGTATTCAAAATTTATTCTGTTGATTCGAGCGTAACGATCCAGTACCTCTTCCGTTCTTCGGTCTCCCAAGAAGTTGATTAAGAGTGATTTGATATCGGCAAAAGGAACCTCGGCCTTCCACATTTCCGCTTGATCGTACGTTCTTCTAGAGATTCGATTGATTCGTGTAAAGATCTCGGCCTGATTGACTTCTAAGCGATCAGGGGTCGTGAGAACAGAAACGAGAACGAACACTGCTGTATTTAGCGAAAGGCTGATGAAAATTGCAGCAGACAGGGGAGTCATGCCCATGACTTCAGCCAAGCGAGTTGGACTTAGAATGGTGAGGCCATAAGCTCCGTTGGCCAGGAATTCTTCACCCAAATGTTGAGTGGTAAGAAGGGTTGGGACAATCAGCATATAGAACCACACAGCAAAGCCCGATAGGATTCCTGCAAGTGCGCCTTTCCGCGTTGCCTCTTTCCAAAAGAGTCCGCCAAAAATAGCGGGTGCAATTTGAGCAATTCCTGTAAAACTAGTGAGGCCTGTGCTCACCAGTGGTTTGTTGTAGGCGAAGAAATAGTAGTAATAATACGCCAACACGAAGATGAGTATCACACTGATTCTACGTGTGATGGTAATTCGTTTACTCATGTCCACATTGCGTTCTACGCGCAGTAAGGCAGGAAGCAGAACGTTTGTATTCAACATATTTCCAAGTGACAGGGCAGATACGATAATCATGGATGTGGCTGCAGCAAAACCGCCGAAGTAAACCAGCATTCCCATGAATTTTCCACCGAAGTGTGTACCGAGGTGAAGGAGGTAAAAATCGGAATCTACTTTTTCGCCGAATAGCACAATTCCTCCAAATGCAATCGGAAGAACAAAAACGGTGATCAGCAGCATATAGAGGGGGAGAAACCAAAGGGCTGTATTGAGGTGCTTTTCATTTTTATTCTCAAGCACGCCCATTTGAAACTGTCGCGGTAAGAGCGTGAATGCAATTCCCGATACGATGAGCATCCAAAACCAATTGGACTGTTGGTCTTCGTCCATGTTTAGATGGGGTTGCAAGGTACCTATACTCTCCGCTTGATGATAAATATTGGAGATACCTCCGAACCCGTAATAGATGACCAATGCTGCGACAAAAACGAAAGCAAGCAGTTTGATGAGGCTTTCAAAAGCAACCACGGTTATCATTCCAGTTTTGGGTTGATTTCCCGATAGAAAGCGCATGCCATACACCAACGCAAACAAGCAAAGTACAATGGTGGTAAACAATACCGGACTCATCCAAATAGGAAGGTCCGATCCCCCGAGTTGATAAAAGCTATCACCAATGGCCTTAATTTGAAGCGAGATGTATGGCGTTATCGCAATAATGATCATCACAGCCACCCACGTACCAATGGACTGATTCTTCCCATAACGAGAAGCCAATAAGTCCGATAGGGAAGTGATGTGCTGTGTGCGAACAATTCGGATCATGCGCTTTACTAAAACCCACCAGATCGGCATGAAGACGACGGGGCCTAAGTAGATGGCGAGAAAGTCGAGTCCGTTGGTTGATGCTCGCCCAATAGAACCGTAATACGTCCATGCACTGCAATAGACAGCCAAGGATAGGGCATAGGCAAAACCAGCTGATTTCCCTTCAAACAGACGCTTGCTGTTTTCTCCCCATCGAGCAACGATGAAGAGAACAGATAGATAGAGTAAGCTTAGGAAGAAGAGTAATCCGGAGTTCATTCTCAATTTCTCGATTTAGATAATCTGATATAGATAAAAATCAAGATCACCCACGAGCCAAAGAGGTAGAATGTAATGCCAGAGGAAGTTTCCGGATTCGGAAAATTCGCAAAAAGATTGATCAACGGTTTGTTCACCAAAAGGAAGAACAATACCGAAACCGTAATTCCTATGGAAATCGATTTTCTGGTCAAGACTCGGGGGTTGTAGCGTGTAAAAAGGATGTCGGCCGTGTATCAACTCACCGCCGACATCCAAAAGATAATCAATTAATGGTCATGAGCTTCTCCAGCACCGCTTGGAATGCGGATGTCTTCTACAAGCTCTTGCACATCAGCAGGTGGAGGAGGAGTGAATCGAGATACAGTAATAGACACCACGAAGTTGATGATCATACCTACTGTACCAAATCCTTCAGGAGAAATTCCAAACCACCAGTGTTCTGGAGTTGCGGTTTCAGGACTACCAATCCATCCCAATTTGTATTTGGCGATGTAGAATAGGGTGATACCTAAACCTACCACCAAACCTGAGATGGCGCCTTCTTTGTTCATTCTCTTTGAGAAGATACCCATCACAATGGCTGGGAAGAAGGAGGCCGCCGCTAAACCGAAGGCGAGTGCCACTACCGACGCCACGAATCCAGGAGGATTAATGCCAAAGTAACCAGCAACAACTACTGCTACTACCGCAGCAAGACGTGCATAAAGTAGCTCACCTTTTTCACTGATATTTGGCGCAATTTGCTTCTTGATCAGGTCGTGTGAAACAGACGTTGAGATTACGAGCAATAGGCCTGCTGCTGTGGAGAGTGCAGCTGCCAAACCACCGGCTGCAACGAGCGCAATAACCCAGTTAGGTAGGTTGGCAATTTCAGGGTTGGCCAATACCATGATGTCTCTATCCACGGTAAATTCATTGCCCTCCCATCCATTGGCTTCAGCGGTAGCCGCGAATTCAGGGTTGGCGTCGTTATAGTACTGAACTAGACCATCACCGTTTTTGTCTTCCCAAGTAATCAACTTGGTGCGCTCCCAACTCTCTACCCATTGAGGAAGTTCATCATGCGGTTGATTAGAAACCGTTTCGATGAGGTTGGTTCTAGCGAATACAGACACAGCAGGAGCAGCGGTGTAAAGAATCGCGATGAAAAGAAGGGCGTAACCTGCAGAACGGCGCGCATCGCTCACTTTTGGAACGGTGAAGAAGCGCACAATTACGTGAGGGAGTCCGGACGTTCCAATCATCAATGCTGCCGTGATGAAGAACACGTCGATCATGCTCTTGTTGCCACTGGTGTATTCGGCAAAACCCAATTGAGTGGAAAGTCCATTCAGTTTGTCTAGGAGATAAACTCCATTTTGATCGGTTCCGCCAAAACCAAGTTGTGGGATGGGATTGCCCGTCATTTGCAATGAAATGAAGATTGCAGGAACCATAAAGGCGAAGATCAATACACAGTACTGAGCCACTTGCGTATATGTGATTCCTTTCATCCCGCCTAGAACGGCATAGAAGAATACGATCGCCATCCCGATATAAACACCAGTATTGATGTCTACGTCCAAGAAGCGTGAGAATACAATCCCCACGCCGCGCATCTGACCCGCAACATAGGTGAAGCTCACGAATAGTGCGGCGATTACCGCTACGGTACGTGCAACATTCGAATAGTAACGATCACCGATGAAGTCAGGAACGGTGAACTTTCCGAATTTTCGGAGATACGGCGCCAGCAGCAGGGCCAGGAGTACATATCCGCCTGTCCATCCCATCAGGTATACAGATCCATCATAACCCGAGAAGGAAATGATACCTGCCATGGAGATAAACGAAGCCGCACTCATCCAGTCGGCCGCAGTAGCTAAACCGTTTGCAATTGGAGGAACGCCTCCGCCTGCCACGTAGAAATCTTTTGTTGATCCCGCTCTACTCCAGATGGCAATACCGATGTAGAGGGCGAATGATATACCTACAAGGATGTAGGTCCAATCTTGAATATCCATCTTTTTCGTGTTTTAGTATTATTCGTGTACGTCGTATTCTTTGTCGAGCTTGTTCATCATTCGTACATAGACGAAAATGAGAATCACAAAGACATAGATTGAGCCCTGTTGAGCAAACCAGAACCCCAGTGGGAAACCAGCGAGCTGAATGGTATTGAGCGGCTCAACCAAGAGTATCCCAAACACGAAGGATACGATGAACCAGATGGACAGGAGGAGAATCATCTTAGAGATGTTCTTCTTCCAGTATTCCTTCATTTTTTCTTTAGACATAAGGCGAGGGTTTAAGTGTTATAGGAAGACTACAGCCTGTAGAATGAAGCGATTGGTAGAACCGGTGAGGTTACCAACGTTTCGGTATTCTAGAGATAATTTTGCGTTGTGGCCGGTGATCAGACTATTGATACCTATTCCGATATCGGAAAGAGATTCACCGCCATTGGTGATGTTCTTTTGGGCGAAAGTGAAATACGGCTGCCATGCCCATGCGCCACTGTTCGGAAGGACATATCCTGCTTGTGCGTAGAGGACACTTCCGGTGAAGATATCTAGACTTCCACCGCCCATTTGGTAATTGGTGCCGTAATCGTTCGACTGGAAGCTGGCGTAAGCCGTAAGAGATTGGTTGTTATCGCCGATAGGCAATTCCATGAACGCATCTGCTGCAAAGATGAGTACGTCTTCACCTACCACTTGAGTAGGGTCATTAGAATCTAGAAGGACGGAACCGTTCGGGTGAGCATAGAATCCAGCACCTACAGAGAGAACTTTTTTCGCTCCCAAGTAAGAACCCACAAAGTAGGGAAGTTTGTTGCTCTCTTGATCCCAGAATTGATAGTTCACATAGCCTGCGTAAACATTCGAGGCCTCTAGTCCTAGCGTTGCTCTACCTGTGTATACGGCTTGAGTAGTGGTAGGAGTGAGGCCTGCGCCTGCGTCAACCGAATATACCATGGCACCATTCCATGCAAAGCGATAATCGAGTTTACCCACTTTTCCCTTGGCGTAGATGCCGAGATGACGTGCAAATTGGTCGGTCGTTCCGAGAGATGCCCATGCAAAGCGCGGATTGTCTAGGGGGAGGAAGTTCAAAGTACTTTGATTGTTCAATCGAGAAATACCATTCCAGTAATGAAGACCACCACCTACGTATAACTCATCCATCACTTTGTACTCAACCCATGCATCGTGCATGAACAACTGTGTCTGTGAAGATTGTCCGGTAGGATGTAGTCCAGACGGAGTGAGTGAATTCAATCCAAAATGAGTCAAAATCAAAAAACGATCTGTCAACTGTGCATAAAGCAAGAATCTAGATCGTCTTAACATGGGAGTAGCATTGTACTCGGTTTCGTTGTTCGCGTTGGTGGTTTCATTTACATCCAGCCAGAACTGATGCCAAGTAATGAGTCGGAAATACTTTGAGCCCGATTCGTTGAGGTCTACTTTCAATCCTCCACCGTATTCTGCGGGAGGAGTTTGTTGAGAGATTGCCTCAAAGCCCATAAATGCTGAAAGAAACGTGGCTAGGAGTAGCGACTTTTTCATGTGTAGCGGGTGTTAGGTTAACGTTCTTTGTTCAAACCGACTCGGGGAACTCGGCTTACCAAAGCTTCGCAATTGCTACCTCAAATGAAAAAGTGATATAGTTTTTTGCAAATGTATATAGTTACTACTCTCTAAAGCGCTCCCATTTAATCATCATGAATTTGTCACCAAGTTCGGTAATCATTAGTCCCGCACCATGTAGGTTATCTCTTTCAGAGATGTGCTTGGTTAATTCAGAATGCGTCAGAATCTTGTAAGTAGGTCGATAGTGCAATTTTTCTGGTCGCTTGATTTTGTAGGCCTTAATCCAGTTCATAATACTGACATGACTAATGCCCAGAATTCGTTCTATTTCGCGGTATGACACGCCTTCAACGTAAAGCTGTATAGCCTTGGTTACATAGTAATCGTCAATTTTCTTGCCCAGCTTCTGTACGGTGTAGTGGTACCCACATTGCTTACATTTGTAACGTTGTCGATTGTTCACAACTCCGCTTTTTACGTGGGATTCTGATCCACACTTAGGACATACAATTGTCGAATCCATAGCTACTTAGATGAATATATATACATATTTAGCAAAAATATATCAATTTAGCAATGTATAGAGTAGGCATAAAAAAAGAGCCCCCATGTGGGAGCTCTTTCAAATAGAATATATCGAGAATTATACTCGTGCAGACACTTTAGGACCGCCGTTCAAGATCTCTTCATTCGCGTCTGAAGCGAATTTGCTGAAGTTTTTCTCAAACTTAGCAGCGAGTGTCATTGCCGCTTCATCGTATGCTTCTGCATCTGCCCATGTGCTCTTAGGATCGAGGATTTCGTCTGGAACATTCGGGCAAGAGGTTGGCATAAATAGACCAAACACTGGATGTTCGATGTAATCTGAGTTGTCCAATTCTCCTGCTAGGGCTGCAGTAATCATGGCGCGTGTGTACTTCAATTTGATACGTGAACCCGTACCGTAAGCACCGCCCGACCAGCCTGTGTTAATCAACCAAACGTTTACACCAGCTTCCTGCATTTTGTTAGAAAGCATCTCAGCATATACGGTTGGGTGAAGAGGCATGAATGGAGCTCCAAAACACGCACTAAATGCTGCAACAGGTTCAGTGATCCCCGCTTCTGTACCAGCCACTTTAGCTGTGTATCCAGAGATGAAGTGGTAAGCAGCCTGACCTGGTGTCAACTTAGAGATTGGAGGCAAAACTCCCGTTGCATCAGCTGTTAAGAAGAAAATATTCTTCGGATTGTGACCAACAGATGGAGTTTGGATGTTGCGAATGTGCTCGAGCGGGTAGCTCACGCGAGTATTCTCGGTAATCGACTTATCGTGGAAGTCTACCTCATTACCATTCACAAACGTAACATTCTCTAGCAACGCACCTGGCTTGATGGCGTTGAAGATATCTGGTTCTTTCTCTGCACTTAGGTCAATCACCTTGGCATAACATCCTCCTTCAAAATTGAAGATGGCATTGTCAGCAGTCCAGCCGTGCTCGTCGTCACCGATGAGTTTGCGATTTGGATCCGCGGAAAGCGTCGTTTTTCCAGTACCAGAAAGACCGAAGAATACAGCGGTGTCTCCATCTTCACCTACGTTTGCAGAACAGTGCATAGAAAGCGTGTTCTGTTGATGAGGAAGAATAAAGTTCAACGCCGAGAAAATTCCCTTCTTCATTTCACCTGTATAACCTGTACCTCCAATGAGGATAGTCTTTTTGGTGAAGCTGAGGATAGCGAAGTTATGCTGACGCGTACCATCAACTGCTGGATCGGCTTTAAAGCCAGGAGCGTTGATGATGGTCCATTCAGGGTCAAAGTTTGCGAGCTCCTCTGCACTTGGACGGATGAACATGTTGTTCACGAACAAGTTGCTCCAAGGGAGTTCGTTGATAGCGCGGATATTGATTTTGTAGCGCTCGTCGGCACACGCTTGTACGTCACGCGCGTAGATTTCTTTACCAGAAAGGTACGCACATACTTTAGCTTGTAAACGATCAAAAGCTTCGGGATCAAATCCGATGTTGATGTCCCCCCACCATACATGATCTTCAGTGATGCTGTCACGTACGATAAAGCGGTCTTTCGGTGAACGTCCGGTAAACTCACCGGTATTTACTGAAATGGCGCCAGAATCGGCACGTACGGCCATGTTGTTCTCAACACTGATGTTGGCGAGGTTCTCTGGGCTCAGATTCCAATGCACTTGCGCATCCCGTATACCTAATCCGCTGAGATCGGAATGGGTCGGTTTGATGGCTTCATTACTCATGAGACAGAATTCGACTTGTGGGTTATCCTGCAAAATTAGGCACTTATGCTCTAATACAGGTTCATTTTGTTGATTTTTCGCGTAATATGTTGATAACTAATAAGCTCCAACCGATGATTAAAAGCACTCCTCCAACAGGAGTTGTAAATCCAATTGAACTGAAATCCATACCCATAGAACGGTCAAGCACAAGTAGGTAGATGGATCCAGAGAATAGAATAACACCCGAAATCATAAAAGCGTATACTCCTTTTGTAAAGCCTTTTTTGTTGGATAGAATCAAGAAGGCCAATGCGTGATAAACTTGGTATTTTACAGCCGTTTCATAGCTGGCTAATTCCTCTATCGAAAGAACAGCTTTTAGGGCATGTGCGCCCATCGCTCCGAGTACAATGGCCAATACCATCATAATAGAGCCCGTCGTCATTCCAGTTCGTTCCATGTGTTGATTAATGCGTCAAATTGAACTTTATTCGATTCGTGTTGCAAATGATCTCTCAATTGCATGTAGTTTTCTGGATCGCTGCAGTATTCATAGAGCGATTTGAGAATCATCAGCTTTGAAGGGTCGTAGGATGTGAGTTCAAGCAATTCCCCAATCTGACCTGAAGTCGGATGCGCCTCTTCTCCCCATTCAATAATCTTACGCGTCCTCTCAAATTCGAAGGCAATCTCTGCAAATCGGGATTTGACGATTTCAAATTCTCGAATGGGAGGTTCTATCTTGATGGAAGGGCGAAGCGAATCGTTAACTGTGAGGTGGTTGACTACGGAGTCGGGAAGGTGTTGTTGAATGGGAGCGAGTGTACTCTTTACGATTACCATCTCTGTGGTATCTCGTTCCCATGCAGTGAAATTGGAAGTGGCCGCCGTTATCCGTTCATTGGATCGATAGAACAGCTTCCATTGATTTATGGCGTTCTTCTCAATCACATATTGGCGTTGATTTTTGCTCTGGAACACAATCATTCGGTTCAAAACGAGACTATCTCCTGATCGAATGATCAATTTTACACGATTGGTATCTACAATTTGAAAGGAAAATTCACGCTGAGCCTCGGGGGATACGAAGCCATTCACGCTAACCGAGACATCAAACGGTGCTTTTATTTGCAGAGTTTGTCCGTACACTTTACAGACTAACAGCAACATAGCTAATGGCAGAGCAAATCTTCTTCCGAACATGGGCCGAAAGCTAAGAAAAATCGTCGCTTTCTCATGGTAGACGCTGTTCGATTTCTAACTTTACGTCCCCATGATTGTGAACCGTTGAACGTATGACATTACGATGAAAAACATACTATTGATTGGTGCCGGAAGATCGACACAGAGTCTTGTTGATTACTTGAGCTCACATGCTGTAGATTCCGATTGGCACATAACGATTTGTGATAGAGACATAAAGCTCGCCCAGAAGAGAGCGGGATCAAACGAGCGATTGAGTGCCGTTTCTTTAGATATTACCAATGATGCAGAGCGGAGTGAGGCTATCCAGAAAGTAGACCTCGTTATTTCTATGCTACCTGCCCACATGCACGTACCCGTTGCTGAAGATTGTGTTCGATTTAAGAAACACATGGTAACGGCCAGTTATGTGAGTGATCAAATGAATGCACTCCATGACAAAGCTGTAGAAGCAGGAGTGGTTTTGATGAATGAAATAGGCGTTGACCCTGGAATTGATCACTTGTCGGCCATGAAGGTTTTAGATGAGATTCGATCAAAAGGTGGTGAAATGACCATTTTCGAATCGTTTACGGGTGGTCTTGTGGCTCCAGAATCAGATGATAACCCATGGGGATACAAGTTCTCATGGAACCCGAGAAACGTGGTGCTCGCTGGCGCTGGCGGAGCTGTGAAATTCAAGCAAGAGGGACTGTATAAATACATTCCATATCACCAGCTCTTCAGAAGAACGGAGTTTATTGACATCCCTGAATACGGTCGTTTTGAAGGATATGCAAATCGCGATTCCCTTCGCTACCGCAGTGTATATGGCTTGGAGAACATCCCAACGATCTACAGAGGAACACTTCGCCGACCAGGTTTTTGTAGAGCTTGGGACGTGTTTGTGAAACTGGGAATGACAGATGACAGCTATGAATTAGAGGGTGTGAGTGAAATGACTCACCGTTCGTTCTTGAATACGTTCTTGGGATACAACCCCAATGATTCGGTAGAGCTCAAGCTGATGCACTATTTGCAGATTCCACAAGATTCAGAATTGATGGAAAAACTCGAGTGGCTAGATATCTTCAAAGACACACCAATCGGGCTAGACAAAGCGACTCCAGCGCAAGCATTGCAGCAGATTCTTGAGAAGAAGTGGACCATGAAGCCAGATGACAAGGATATGATAGTGATGTGGCACAAGTTCGGATACATTTTGGACGGAGAGCGCAAGATGATTGAGAGTCATATGATAGCCAAAGGAGAGAATGCAGAGGCAACTTCTATGGCCAAAACCGTGGGTTTACCTGTGGGAATTGCCACTCGATTCATTTTGGAAGGAAAGATTAGCACACCGGGAGTTCACTTACCCATTTCGAAAGAGATTTACCTACCAATGCTAGAGGAATTGGCCGCAAACGGTATCGTATTTCACGAAAAAGAAGTGGAGTACCAAGGATATTAGAATAGTTCGTGGATACTTCCTTGCGATTTATCTACGGAATGTAATAGAGAAGCACCGCCATAACAGCGGTGCTTTTTTTGTTTCTGCCCGGGGATGCTACCCGCATCCCCGCTTTCAAAGTAGGAATAGTGAATGTGTGTAGTCGTATGATAAACGCATACAAACGATTCATTTTGAAAGTTTTAATTTTCTAGTTTGAGATTTCCGCCTTTTCAAAAGACTATTCCGAAATTGAACATGGGGAGGGGAGGGACGAAGTCCCCAGCAACATACCCAGCCAGTACTGCCAATTCACAACACTCTTCCTTCTTAATTCTTCTATTCTTAAGCCTAAGTACACGTCATACATGCTATCGTTCAAATATTGATGATATAACATTCTGTACATTACAGATGAATAGGGTATCTAAGACCTCCATTTAATTGCAGACAAGTATGCGTTCTATCACTCTCACCTACGCCGCTTTAATTCCAAGAATCATTCTATTTGCATTCGTTGCCACTGTTCTCTCTTGTTCTCCTGAGTCAGATATGGACAGTCGCGAACTAGCGTATAAGCTGGAAGAGAATACACAACGTGTTTTCAATAATGCAAGGTTGAATGGTATGCTCTTTATCTCTGTTTTTCCTGCATTCGCGGCTATTTGTTGTGGTGTGTTACTGCACTTTGTGAAACGAGGTGTGACCCAGCGCATACCTTCACAACACCACATAGAAATCCCGCAACAATGACTTGTACTCCTCAGTCCATATTTTAATGTCGGCCTCTACCGCTAGTTCGTCCAGATGTGGGGCCTCAATTGGATAGCTTGGAGAAAATTCGAGTAATCTTCGCTTTACAACGCCACCGATTCGACCTCGAACTTTGACACTTCGCACCAAATGCAGTCCTTCACTCTCTGCAATGGCCATAAATTCAGAAGCTCTATCCTCTGGAATGATCAATGAAAAAATGCCGTCCTTGTTCAACAGTCGAACGGCGTGTTTGGCCAAATCGGGAAAGGAGAGGTTATCATCATGGCGAGCGGTATCCCGGTTGCTTTGTCCAGATTGACTGCTGCGATTAAAGAATGGAGGATTGCAAACAATGAGGTCGAATCGTACTGAACTATTGAAGTATTGAACGGGTGTGACCTCAATCGTTATTCGGCTAGAGAAGGGGGAATTTGCAACATTTTCTTTGGCTTGATTTACACAAGTAGATTGAATGTCAATGCCAGTAATCTCAGCATCAGGATATCGTTGTGCACACATCAGTGCGATCAATCCTGTTCCTGTTCCGATATCCAGAATCCGTGAAGGATGAAGTTCTGCTCCCGCCCAAGCGCCGAGCAGTGAACCGTCCATTCCTACTTTCATTGCACATCGGTCGTGATGGACGGTAAATTGCTTGAACTTAAAATAGGGGTTGCCCATTTCTACAGTTGTTCAGAAAAGTTAAAAAGGCGAGGTCGGAGTGTGATATAGAAGAGAATCTGTGCTACGGCCAAGAGGATAAAGTAGTCGTTTTCTTCAACGATGGAAAAGGTGAGAAGCAGGAAAGTCCCCGCTTGAACCATCACCCAAAGAATGATATACGCACCTTGGAGGACATTCACTCTTTCGATGATATCTTGTTCCTCCGTCATGTCTCCAACTTTCTGCTTGAAGGTATTCCATGAGACCCAATCGAGCGCCACAACACCAATGGGCATGGCCCAATGTGCGAGGTTTGTGAAATTGAAGATGAAATGGTTGGGTTCCCGTAAGAACATAAGTACAATCCCCAGAAACGCCAATTGAGCGAACAGGAGCAACATGAAAATATTTTGCAGTACGCGCGGTTCTAATGGAGGTTGTCTCATTCGAGATTTTATCGATAGACGTCAATCAATCCTTCGGGAAGTTGAAGGTACAAACTAGATGATGAACGGTCAATGGAATCGATAAAGTCGTCTACTGCGGGAATGAGAATTTCACTCACACCGTCTTTAATGAGCAATACGGGTTGTCCAGGTCTTTCTATCACTTCGGCCACTTCACCAATTAGTGATTCGCCATCATATGCTTTAAAGCCAATGATTTCGTGATAGTAGAACGATTTCCCGGTTAGTTTTGGAAGCATGTTTAGTGGGAGGAAAAGTTCCTTTCCCATAAAAGCATCTGCCTCCTTAGCGCTTTTAACCCCTTCAAATCTGAGGAGGAGTTGATCTTTCTTCAAGAGCTGAGAATGATCCAAAAAGAAAGGGATCAGTCCCCCTTGGCTTTCCAAGAGAACTGATCCCAACTTGTCATAGTGCTCTGGTCGATCAGTATCGATCTTCGCAACTACATCGCCTTTGTAACCGTGTTGACGTATAATGGTTCCGAGTACGAAACAGTCTTCGGTACGCATGGTACGTCAATTAATTAGATTACTCAGCAGCTTTTTCTTCACCTTCAGCAGCAGGAGCTTCCTCTGTGGTTGCTTCTGGAGCTTCTTCAGTTGCCTCAGCAGTAGCTTCTTCAGCTACTTCTTCTTCAGCCGGAGCTTCAGGGGCATTCTTTGCGGCGATAGCTTCAGCACGCTTCTTGTTCACTTCAGCCTCAGCTTCCAAGCGAGCCTTTTTCTGTGATTCAGTTGCGTTCACCAAGCCTTCACGCTTAGCCTGGATGCGGTTTTCTTTCGCTTCCAACCATGCGTTGAACTTTTCTTCCACTTGATCCTCAGTCAAGGCGCCTTTCTTCACACCTTCAAGAAGGTGCTTCTTCATCATAACGCCCTTGTAAGACAAGATGGCACGTACAGTGTCTGATGGTTGAGCACCACTCATAACCCACTCAACAGCCTTATCGAAGTTAAGATCGATTGTTGCTGGATTGGTGTTAGGATTGTACTGACCAATTTTCTCGATGTAACGACCGTCACGCTTAGCACGTTGATCAGCTACTACGATGGTGAAAATTGCGCGGCGCTTACGACCGTGACGCTGCAAACGAATTCTTGTTGCCATGTTTAATCGGTTAAGGGTCCGAAACCCTGTTGATTAATAAATAATGATTTTAAGGGCGCAAATATCGACATTCTTTTCCAATCTCTTGGCATCCTGAAATAAAATGTTTGAGCATTCACGGAGGTGATTGTCAGTTAATAACCCCATCTACTTGCGCTTGTAAAACCGAAGGAGTAGCCAAGGAAGCACAATTAAATCGGCTAATAGTGCTGAAATGACCACGATGCTCAATACCGCAGCGAAGTATTTTTCTTCCAAGAAGCTGGAAAAGAAGAGTGGAATGAAAGCTGCCAGCATCACCGTAGAGCTCAAAATCATGGCTCGTCCTACTTGGGCAGTGGTATTTTTAACCGCTTCTTCAATACGGTTTGTCTTTTGTATTTCATTTCTAAACTTCATCAAGTAGTGAATGGTGTCGTCTACAGCAATCACAAAGGCAATAGTAAGGACCATCGCAATGCTGGTCCCCATAGGAATGGCCATTCCTCCAATCACCCCAATGGCAATGACCAAAGGAAAAGTGTTGGGAATGAGTGAGAGGATGAGCATGCGAAGTGACTTGAACATGAAGCTCATGAGAACAGCGATGACTAAAAAGGCCAGCAGCAAACTCGTCATCATGTTTTCAACCAATCGATCATTCATGGTATCCATGATGAGACTGTTTCCGGTAAAGATGACTTTGTGTTCGCTAGATAGAGCGTGCAATTCATCTGAAATCCAATCCTGAATGGCACGGGCACTGTCTGTTTTTACATTCTGCAATCGAAGAATGACACGAGCGATATTGCTGTTCTTGCTGATCAGGGCGTAATTCGATTCTGGATCATTTGAAGCCCACCAATCTAAGTCGCTTTCCACTTGACGATCACTTTCACCCATCTTAAACTGTTGAAGCTGACCACCCATGCGCGTCATGTTGAGTAGACTTGGTACGTCGCTTGAGCTGATCACCGCGCCAATGGCCGGATTAGATCGCAACCGCTCGGTGAACTGTGCAACGAGGCGCATATCTTCTGGTGTATCCATTCGAAGTGATGTGTCGGCATGGACAACTCCAATATCTAGATTTCTAAGGCCTCCGTCTTCCTCTTCAAAGAATTGAATATCCTTCCCAAGTGTGGAACTCGGTTCAATTTGCCAGTAGTTCACCACTCCAGACTCAACTTTGCTGGCTTGATAAATGGAGAACATTGCGGCAAGAGTAAAGAGAATGGGAACAGGCCAATTTCTTTTGGAGAGTTGCGTGACCCTATCGGAGAGTTCATTCCAGTTTTTGTTGGTGGCAGGTGCCGGAAGCAAGGCAGGTCGGTTGACTGCCAAACGGAAGAAGAGCGGCATCACGACCAGGCAAGAAATGAACATGATTAATACACTCCAACCGGCTTCTACGCCAAAGTTTCGAATGGGAAGTACATCCGTGGTGAGCAGACTCATGAATCCGATGGCAGTAGTGAGGGAAGTGAGAAAGGTAGCAGCTCCCGTTTCTTTCCAAGCCTCGCGAATTGCTGTCTTCAACTCGTTGCCCTGGGTCAATCGCCATTGAACCTTTGCATAGAGGTGAACCACATCGCTCAAACCTACAATGAGAAGGAGCGGAGGGAAGAGCGTACCGAGTATGTCCATGGGCCATCCCGCCCAACCTTTTAGTCCAAAAAAGGAGAACATTCCTGTTAGGATAGCAAGCGCAGGGAGTAGAATACTTCCGATTCTCTTAAAAAGGATCCAAAGCATCACAATTACAATCAAAACAGCACTGGCCAATCCTTTGAAAGTCTCTGTGGTTAGCATTTGGTTGTATTGATATTCGGCCCAATGGCGTCCCATGAGGTGATGTTCTGAGAATCGATCACTACTCAGGCTATGAACAGACTCGAGAATTTCGTTCATCCGCTCTATGGTGACGCGTTGGTCAATGGTAATCGTTAAAACAGGGTAGCGCGCATTTTTTGTAAATAGCGAATACTCGGCAATGGGGAGATTTCGAATTACTGCCGAATCGGATTCCGAGATTTCACCATGGATTACTTTGTTTTCTGGTACGTAGCCAAAACCCATGTAAATGGGCAGAACGAGATTTTCAAGGGATGAGATCTCTACAATCCCGGGTATGTTTTTTAGAGTGTCACTCAGTGTGCTTAACTCGCGCAGTGTTTCTCTGTGAAAAGCGTGATGTTCGGTTTTGGGGATGAGAAATACGCGTCGTTCGGTAGGGCCGAACTCACTTTCAAAAAGGTGATAGGTTGAAGTGACTTCGAGCTCTTCGCTATTGAAGCGCATTAAGTCGAACTCAAATTGCAAAAAGGGAATTCCACTGAGGAAAAACAGGGATAGGAGTGTGATGGTCACAATCCATTTTGTGGGACTGGTCCAAGTGGAGATGGCAATTTTCTCGAATATGCGCACGTCAGGATAGAGATCGAGTTAATACTTCAAATATAGGATACGGATAGTCAGGTATTCCGCATTACAATTTCAACTCTCTCCTCAGTTGAGCAAAGTAATTGGGTGAGTGATAGAGTCGAGTCCCATACCAACTGAACATTCCTCCATCCACGAGTTTAGCTTGCAAGTGAAGGTTTTGTTCAAATTCTCCCAGGTGCTTTTCGTTAAAAGGATAAGGTTCTGAACTCAAGAACACCCAATCCGGATTATAGTTTGCAATCTCTACTTCGGTTAGGGTAGGGTAGCGTGAATCGGGTTCCGTAATACAGTTTTCAAAGCCTGCTTTTTCGATCATATCGTGAATGAAGGTGTCTCTGCCTACTGCCATCCACGGGTCTTGCCAAATGAGATAGAGAATTCTATCTCCAGTTTTGGGCGTCTTGAAGATTTCAAATTGTTCGCGAATACGATGTACCCAATCTGTGGCAGAGTCGGCTCTAGTTGTGATGAAGCCAATTTGTTCCATCATCTCGTAGGCCTGTTCGAGTGTTTTAACATCACTCATCCAAACGGGATAGAGTTGTTCCAGTTTGGAAATAATGGGCTTGGTGTTCTCCTCGGCATTCCCGATTATCAAATCGGGTTTGAGCGCATTGATACGTTCAATATCCACGTCTTTGGTGCCTCCCACTCGAGCTTTTCGATAGAACCACTCACGGGGGCGCTCACAAAATCGCGTGATTCCTACTACTCGTGAGTCGAGGTGTAAATCAGCAAGTAATTCGGTTTGTGAAGGTACCAAACTGATAATCCTCTGAGGATCCTTTGGTACCTCCACATTTCTTCCGAATTGATCTGTGAGATTCATGGATTAGCTCAATGCAGCAACCAAATCGTGGCGAGAGAGGATGTGGTATTCATCTTCTCCAAATTTCACGAGGGCTGCTCCAGTGTTTTTATCGAGTTTGGCTGCAACGGAACGAATCTCATCTGTCGGTTGTACGATAGGGAATGGAGCATCCATTACAGCACTAATTGGCTTGTCTTTGTTCTCAGGATTGTCCAGAATGGCCTGAAGAACTTTGGTGTCGTTCAAGGATCCAACAAATTGTCCTCCTTCTTTTACTGGAAGTTGAGACACTTGATGTTTTCGCATTAGTTGAATGGCGTGATCCAATGGTTCAAAGGAATTCACGGTAAGTAGGGGAAGGTGGCGGTGCTTATCAACCAAATCCTTCGCCATCTTGTTTTTGTGGTTCAAGAAGCCGCGTTCTTCCATCCAGTCATCGTTGAAAATCTTTCCTACGTAACGCGAACCGTGATCGTGGAAGAGAACCACCACTACACTGTTCTCGTCGAGTTCGTGCTTCATCTGACGAATGGCTTGGAAGGCAGATCCTGCCGACCATCCAAGAAGCAGACCCTCTTTCTTCGCCAATTCGCGGGTGGTCAATGCACCGTCCCGGTCGGTTACTTTCTCAAAGTGATCAATCAAATCGAAATCCACATTCTTGGGAAGGATGTCTTCACCAATACCTTCTGTGATGTACGAGTAGATTTCTTTCTCGTCAAATTCACCCGTTTCGTGGTACTTCTTAAAGACTGAGCCGTAGCTATCTACTCCCCAAATCTTCACATTCGGATTTTGTTCTTTCAAGTACTTTGCTACACCAGAGATGGTGCCTCCCGTACCTACACCTACAACAAAGTGGGTGATTTTGCCATCGGTCTGATCCCAGATCTCAGGTCCCGTAGATTCGTAATGTGCCTCTCGGTTGGAGAGGTTATCGTACTGATAAGGATAGAAACTGTTGGGTATTTCTGAAGCCAAACGAGTGGCAACGGAGTAATAACTCTCAGGGTGTTCTGGAGCTACGTTCGTCGGACAAACGTAAATTTCTGCTCCCATAGCGCGAAGGATGTCCATCTTCTCCTTGCTCTGCTTGTCGCTCATGGTACAAATCAACTTGTAACCTTTCACAACCGCGGCAAGGGCAAGGCCCATTCCAGTGTTTCCAGAAGTACATTCAATGATGGTTCCTCCAGGCTTCAATTCCCCTCTAGCCTCAGCATCTTCAATCATTTTCAAAGCCATTCTATCCTTCACAGAATGCCCTGGATTGAAGTATTCCACTTTGGCTAGAACCGTCCCTGGAATGTCTTCAGCAATTTTATTCAAACGCACCATTGGAGTGTTGCCAATGGTTTCCAAAATGTTATCGTAAATCTTCACGTTTTCCTTCATATCGTTCAGCTCTGAGGCTGTATGCTTAGTATTCTTCTTCTTCGTTGATTGGCTGCGAGAATGCAAAAGTCAACAGAGTAGAATTGTCATTGTTCTTCAGATGGAGCTGTTGGTCAATAATTTCCCATTTCTTCACAGAGCGGAGGGCGTCTAAATAGGCCACTTCAACTTCCATCAGTTCAGGGGTGCACATTTTACGCGTGCTCACCATATCATTGAACACAAGTTCATTACCAGACAACGAGAATGTTCCCGTGTACTGATTGCAAGCAGAACTGCCTGACGCATGTGTCATGACCATTCGAAGTGTAGGAGTGTTTTCAGCAGGAATGTCGTTAGAAAACCCTTCAATATGAGACACTTTCCATTCGGAGTGAACGGGAGTGTCGAGTTTTGGGGATGAACTGCAACTGAACATCAGTGCGCTCATAGCAACAACGGGGAGAACAACTCTTTTCAAGTTCATGTCTGATTCATTTAGAACCGGCAATTTACAATGAAAGGTTGGGTACTCCATAGGAATGGTCCTACGGATGCCTTTACGGAAAGGTTAAGCTTGTGATTTGTGCGGTTGACGTGTCTCTCTGGAACCTTCAGTCAGCTGACCCTCACGTAGGAGTATATCCTCTAGAGAGGTGGCCTTCAGGAAGTTAACGGTTTGATTTCGAAGCTCCACCATGGCATCTCTAATACCACAGGTTTCCACATCTACACATTCTTCACAGCGCTCAAAAAACTTGTACGTCGCACAGGGGAGAAGAGCGATGGGGCCATCAAACAAGCGCATTACATCGGCGAGATTGATTTCGTTGGGACGCTGCAAGAGGTAATACCCTCCGCCTTTTCCTTGCTTGGATCCCAAAATTCCATTTCTCTTCAAATCGAGGAGAATGGCCTCTAGAAATTTACGGGGGATTTTTTCCTCTTCCGCAATCTCTTGGATAACCACCATGCGATTGTCTTCCTGTTTAGCGAGATAGACAAGGGCATTGATGGCGTATTTTGATTTTTTTGAAAGCATCTAAGTGATTAAGATAACAACCGCTGTCTAAGCAAGAATTCAAGCTGGTCGTTGGCGATTTCCAATTTCTTCAGAAGCTCCTTGTTTTCTTTTCGGAGAGAGTAAACTTCATAGGCCGATTCAATAGCGCTGCGAAGTTCATCTTCATTCCACGGTTTGGTGAGGTATCGATATACCTGTCCTTTGTTGATAGAGTCAATTACCGCGTTGATATCGGAATATCCCGTAAGTAGCATTCGCATCGGCTCTCTATCCTTTTCAAGCACCTTGGAGAGAAATTCGATTCCTGTCATTTCCGGCATTCTTTGGTCGGTAATAATGACTTGAATAGGATTCTCCGAAAGGATTTTTAAGCCTTCATCTCCAGAAATCGCCGTGTGAACGTCGTAAATTCTGCGAAATGTAGCTTTGAATGACCTCAAGTTATTCTCTTCGTCGTCAACGTATAAGATTGAGATCTTGGTTTTTATTTCTTCGTTCATGTGTTATCCTCTGGAGCATAAAATTATTGAAACAATTCAAATTCTTGTAAATTCGGCAGCATTGAGTTTGAAAAGTTCTCAACTTTACTCTCAAACCTACTAGAACAACACCAATGAATGATACGTTTACGGAATTAGCATCTTCCGATATTCGTGGCTTCGCCGTACGTCCTGTTATTCAACCTGTAACAGATTCAGCGGCACTACCAGAGGCCATAATGGATGAAGGTCCTACAAACGTTTTGGATCAGTATCACACTCAGATTGGAGAGTGGTTGAAGATAAAACGTCCAACGCAGCCTTATACAGAGGATGAGTTGAAGGATGCGATTGAAGCATTTATTTCGGATTCCTCTAACGCTATGGGCAACTGGGTTTACTATCCATGGTTGGATACCGTAGTTCGAGTTCTCAATGAGGAGATGTATAGAGAGGTCGTGACTTCTCGGAATCAGTTTAAGATTACTCCAGAAGAGCAGAAGATTCTCTCAGGAAAGACCATTGGTGTCATTGGACTCTCTGTGGGGCAAGCCGCGGCAGTGACCTTAGCCATGGAGAACGTTGGAGGTACGATTCGCATTGCAGATTTTGACACCTTGGACTTGAGCAATCTGAATCGCTTGCGTGCAGGCGTCCATCAGCTTGGGATGCCCAAAACAGTGATTGCCGCACGAGAAATAGCACAAATCAATCCTTATTTACATGTGGAAATCTACGACGAAGGTGTAACCCCTGAGAATGCGGTTTCCTTCATGTCAGGTCTGGATTTGTTGGTAGAAGAATGTGATTCACTACCCATTAAAATTGCCGTTCGCCACATTGCTAAAAAGATGAAATTGCCTGTGATCATGGATACGAGTGATCGCGGCATGGTGGATGTGGAGCGCTTTGATTTAGAAAGTGATAGACCTATCTTTCATGGAAAGTTAGCTGCATTTGAAGGTAAAGATCCAGCCACTTTTACTCCTGAAGATAAACGCAATTTGCTCTTTACTTTGGTCGACTATCCCATGGCGTCGGATAGGGCAAAGAGCTCATTCGCTGAGATAGGCAAAACCATCACCACTTGGCCTCAACTGGCTTCAGCTGTGACCTTGGGAGGTGCCATGATGACGGATAGTGCTCGAAGGATATTACTTGGGAATACTTTGGCATCAGGAAGGTACTATGTAGATTTGGAACAGTTGATTGGAACAAATGATTGAGCTGGATAAACAGCCGGAGGTAAGAATCCGTGCATTTAGAGCTGTAGACGATCCCGAGAGTTCACAAAAATTCATTGATGGCCACCGAAAGGTATTGGAGGTTCACGGTGTGAAAAAGGTGACCTCGGCGAATCATGCATGGGCCTATAATCCAGCCGTATTTGTAATCATTGTTGAGTCGTTAGACGGAAAAAAAGTCTACGGCGGAGCTCGGGTTCACGCTGCTGGCGGTACTCAACAGCTTCCCATAGAAGAAGCTACGGGGTTCATGGACAATAAGATCTACGATCTCGTTAAGAAGCTTTCCATTGATGGTACTGGAGAATTGTGCGGATTGTGGAACAGTATTGAAGTAGCGGGATTGGGCGTGGGTAGCTTTTTTGCTACACGAGCAGGTGCCGTGATAACCGAGCAGCTCGGAATTAAATCGCTTTTCGCTTTGTGTGCACCGTATACGGTACGATGGGCAGAACGAGTGGGTTGTAAAATTCTCACCGAAGTTGGAAATCAAGGAACCTTCTATTATCCCAAACTAGACCTCTTGGCAACCGCTGTTCTCTTGGAAGATACCAGCACACTGGAACACGCTCGCGGTTCTGAACAGCGGAAAATCCAAGAACTCCGCCAAAACCTACAACAAGTTACCACCGAAGTTTCACCAGGTAGAAGAATTGAAGTGGAAGTGGAGTACGACTTACTTCTTCCCAATATCAAACCTAATGAATTCAAGGATCCATTTTCTCAAATCTCGGCTAGCTAGCCACGCATAATGAGGACTCTTGTACTACTCTTTCTCTCCCTTTGTTCTGTGTTGGGGATTTCCCAATCCACAGAATCTCAATGGATCATTCAATCAGGAGATTTAGCTTATTTGGGCGAATCTGCAGGGGTTTGGAGAGACTCTACTTCCAAGGCTGGATTTAAGGAAGCACTGAATGCGCCCTATGAATTGGGCAATGAGAAAGTCCTGAATTTTAACCGCGATGAAGCGGCATATTGGATTCGTATTCCTCTTAAGAATGAGAGCTACCACGACCATTTCTACTTGCAGCTCGAATTCCCAATGATTGATTCCATTGAAGTTTACATGGATTCAACTGGTCTGCCAACCTATGTAGCAGGTGATCGATACAAGTATTCTGAGCGGCCCGTAGATCATCCTACTTTCTTATTTCCCATCACCCTAGAAAAGGGGGAAAGTAAGGTCATCTACATGCGAGTGAGAAGTAAAGATCAGCTCTTTTTACCGCTCAGAATAGGGGATATTCAATCAGTTTCGCTAGACAACGGCAACAAACAAGTTTTTCTTGGATTGTACTTCGGTGTGATCTTCGTGATGTTCTTCTACAACTTGTTTATCTATATCACCACAAAGGATAAGAGCTACTTGTGGTACATCTTGTATATTCTTTCAATCGGATTAACGCAAGGATCTTTAGAGGGATGGACCTTTCATTACATGTTCCCGAATTCACCGGCATGGTATAACGGAAGCGTTGTTTTCTTCTCGGCATTCACCGGATTTACGGCCATTGAATTTGCGAAGATATTTGTTCAACCTAAGCGATTTACGCCCAAGTTGTACAAGGGACTCGTGTTCTTTCAATTGCTCTATGCCTTGGCCATGGTTACGTATGTCTTCGACTTCGTAGCATTGAGTTACACCTTGGTAGATACAGGAGCGCTTACCGTGAGTTTGTACGCTTTAGTGTTCATCAGCATTATTGCCAAGAAAGGGTATAGACCGGCTAAGTTTTTCTTGATTGCATGGACCGTATTCTTAGCAGGGATTTTCGTTTTCGCCCTTCGAAATTTTGGAGTGATTGAATACACCTTCCTTACCAAAAGCATCATTGAAATTGGTTCGGGACTGGAAGCTATCTTGCTTTCCATTGCCTTGGCAGACCGCATCAATACCTTGAAAAAAGAGAAAGAAGCCTCTCAAGAAGAAGCCCTTAGAGTTTCCAAGGAGAATGAGAAAATCGTTCGTGAACAGAACGAGATGTTGGAATCTATGGTGAAAGAGCGAACCAAAGAGTTGGAGAGAACACTTTCCAATCTGAAGGAAGCTCAAAGTCAATTGGTAGATGCAGAGAAAATGGCCTCATTGGGTCAGCTAACAGCCGGCATCGCCCACGAAATCAACAACCCTGTAAACTTTATCTCGGCGAATATCGGTCCGCTAAGAAGAGACATGGACGATCTTCGCGAGCTTCTTGAGTGGTTGGAGAACAAGATTGTAGAAAGCAAGAATCTAGCAACCATAGAAGAGCTAGAGAAGTTCAAGAAGGAAATTGAGTTTGAATACATCATCGAAGAAATAGACGACTTGCTTCAAGGAATGCAAGACGGTACAGACCGAACGGTGGAAATTATCAAGGGATTAAAAGTATTCTCTAGGGTAGACGAGCAAGACATTAAGTTTGTAAACCTTCACGAAGGTCTGGATAGCACCTTGATTCTACTCAACAACAGTATTAAGGATATCATCGAATTGAAGAAGGATTATGGAGAGCTGCCGAAGATTGAGTGTTATGCGGGCAAATTGAATCAGGTCTTCATGAACATTCTTACCAATGCAGCACAAGCCATTAAGAGTAATCCAGATCAAAAGGAGAAAGGGGAGATACTAATCTCAACCCGACCACTTCCGAACGACCGTGTGGAAGTGCGATTTAAAGACAATGGTCCAGGGATGCCAGAAGACATTCGCAAGAAAATATTCGAACCTTTCTTCACCACCAAGCCTGTGGGCGAAGGAACGGGGCTCGGTCTATCCATTGTTTACAATATCATCAAGAATCATCAAGGAACAATTGATGTTGAATCGGTAGCCAATGAGGGAACAACCTTCATAATCACGCTTCCTGTGCAACACATTCAAGAGTAAAGAGCATGGCAACAACGAACAAACCACGTGTACTTTACGTAGACGACGAACAAAATAACTTGAACTCTTTTCGGGCGAACTTCCGAAGAGAGTACGATGTCTATACCGCCATATCTGCACAAGAAGGAATAGAGGTTCTTGCGAAAGAACCCATTGAGATCATTGTTGCCGATCAACGTATGCCTGGAATGACGGGTGTGGAGTTTTTTGAGAACGTAGTAGATGATTATCCAGATTGCATTCGAATTCTCCTGACGGGATATGCGGATATTGAGGCAGTCATCAATGCCATCAACAAAGGCCAGATCTACAAATTCATTTCTAAGCCTTGGAATGAAGATACGCTACGCGTGGCGATCAATAACGCCAAGGATATTTATGATGCACGAAGAGAACTGAAGGAGAAAAACATCTCTTTGCAGAAGGCATACGATGAGCTAGATCGATTTGTTTACAGCGTTTCGCACGACCTTCGCGCACCGCTTGTGAGCATTCAAGGCGTGATTTACCTCGCCAATCAAGAGGTAAAGGATGAAAAGGCCATCGAGTACTTCAACATGACCAAAGAGATGGTGGATAAGTTGGATGAATTCATTCACAACATCATCGATTACTACAAATCGACCCACGAGGGTAACATGACTGTAGAGGTTGATTTGAATAAGATGCTCAAAGATATCAGCGATGAATACCGCTATCACCCCGCGATGGAGCAAACCACGCTTGAGTACCAAGTAGAGGGTGTATCAATGTTTACGACCAATGAGGTGAAACTCAGAATCATTTTGAACAACCTCATTTCCAATGCCATTAAATACCGTGATGAGGTGAAAAGTCAGCATCATGTAGCTGTTCGCATCACAGGAGGTCATTCTGGCATAGAGATTCAAGTTGTAGATAACGGTGTGGGTATCTCGGAAGACAATCAAGAAAAAGTCTTTCAAATGTTCTACCGCGATGCCAAGGGGAACTCAGGTTCCGGATTAGGTTTGTATCTTGTCAAGGAAGCTGTGAAGCGATTAGGGGGGACCATTACCGTAAACTCGGCAAAAGGAGAGGGTACCACCATGACCGTTTCTCTACCTAACTTTGAAGAATCAGCTCTTTGATTAAGAAGGAAAACATAGGTATTGTTCTCATTGATGATAGTTTCATCGATAGGATGATTGTACGCAAGAACATGGAACTGTTCTATCCCGAAATTTCTTTTGTCGCCTATTCCAGTGGTAAGGAAGCCTTGGCTGCTATCGAAGCCAATGAGGTGCTTCCTGAAAAGTCACATTGTTTGGTCTTGCTCGATATTTACATGCCAGAAATGAACGGGTTCGCCTTTGCGGATAACTTTAGTCAATTGGACCCAGAAATTGTGAAACGCTTTACGGTATTCATGTTGTCCTCTAGCATCGATGCTGGTGATATGGAGAACGTGAAGAAGCGTGAAGTCATCGTCAAATTCATCAGCAAACCACTGAATGAAGGTGTTCTCAAATCCGTTTTAGAGGATACCATTCAGCTCTTGTCGAGCAGAGAGGCGTGAAGCCAAATTTCCCCAGAGTATAGTATCCCTGTTTCGGGAGGTGTAGGGATGTTCTTCTTGTGAATCCAAACGCGCACGATTAATGGCGATGTGTCTTCTGGGTGAAGTTCCATGGTAGCAAGCCATCCCTTGTGGTAGAAGCTTTCAGCTGGCTCTATATTATCTAAGGTAGCCCCTGTAAAGATGTAGCTGGTACCATCATCATTCTTTTCACGTAAACGAGCTACTCTACATGTTTTCTGTTCAGGCTTAACCTGGTATACCATCCCTGCCAACCCCAACTCCACAACGTGCTTCTTGTACTCGTTGGATCTCCACCAGTAATCTGGACAGAAGGCAGAGAGTTCACCAAAATTTGGAATGTCTAGGTGAATAGTGTGTTCAATCTTCTTGTCGTTCCATGTAGTGACTTCTCTCAAGTCACATTTAAGAGGATGCGAAGGGCAAATGCTTGGGTATGAAGTGATAAAGTGATTCTGCTTTAGGAAAGAGTGTAAGCAGAGAGCACCATCAATCTTTTGCAACCGCTCAAAACCATCTCTAAACTCAACGGATTCACTCTCGTCAAGTTCATTGAATAGCAAACTAGGGGTCTCCAACATCCAGTCGAATCCCATCATGGCCGTCCAATGCGCGTCGTGGTTTGCGTTTGTCTCTCGTTTCATGGTCAACAGCAAAGTAAGAACATCAAAGACTGTCTTGCAAGAGTAAATACTTACCAAATGACACAAATTGTAGGAATCTTCTTAACGGTGAAGTGCGTAAGATTTAACCTAAGGGTCTTTTATATGAGACTTAGAAACAGGATATTAGATCTCTCTTGCGGCGCGTGAATATGGAATATTCAATACAGCCTGACAAGATGAGGCAGATACTAATGATATCGCGATAAAACAGGGGGGATTTAAACGAAGCGCGCCGCAATTTTGCGGCGCGCTTTCTCTTTATCCATATAATTCGTTGAGGATTCCTGCCAGTCGGATTCCCGCTCGGAGTAATCGATCATTCAATTCTGCAATGTGATCGTAGTTGTATTGATAACCCAAGCGTTCGGGATCTTCAATGTCGTAAACCGATTCCCGCATTGCTTTAGACTCTTCCATCCATATTTGAATGTCGTCAGATTGCCATTTTGAGATTTGGTCTTGCGTCGCAACGTCTACCCAATTGGTGTATTCAGTATAGCTCAACTGCTGACCATCGATCATTTCCGAATCCCACACTCTGTGAAGGTTAGAAGGCTCACCAAACCATTTTACACGGACATCATTTCCGCCGCGGTCTTCACCATTTCCAACGTGTAGAGGCTGATGGAGATCACCCACTAAGTGTATGAGGCTCTTCAATGCTTCTGCTTCCGTCCAACCGTGAAACTCTCCACTTTCTATCTCTTCTATAATACGGAGTATTGTCAAGTAAGCATCGCCACCATGTGGGGTGTCAGCTTCGTGGTAGTCAATGCTGTCGGGAATGGTAACATAATGCCACTTCTTCATGTGATCGTAGTCGTGATTCGACTTGATGAAGTCCATCCAATTACTCGCCATAGCAGGTGATTCTCCTGCGAGAATCTCGAGCACTTTTGCTCGTGCTTCTGGTGACATATGACGATCTGCGATCTCTCCAACAACACGGTGACCGGTCTGTCCCCACCCTAAAGATAGAAGTGGGAGTAGGAGTAAAGCGACGAATAGCTTGCTTTTCATGGTGTTTACTGATTTTGCTTCGCAAAGTTGACGAATTATATGATATGATAAAAGTCATGCTTGTACATGATGAATGGCAGTAACGGAAGTATTTACTCACAGTACTTTCATACCTGTAAAACGTGCTCAAATGAAAAGTCTAAAATTCCTTACTACAGCGGTGGCCTTCGCAATGGGTTTATCTGCATTCGGACAGAGCTACCAAATGAGTCCCAACTCTGAATTCACAGTGGAAGGGACCTCCAATGTACATGATTGGTCTGCTAAAGTAACTGAGGTTACAGCGGCATCTACTGTGGCCAACGATGAACTTCAATCCTTACGCCTGGTATTCAAGGTTGAATCTATGGATAGTGGCGACCGATTGATGAACAAGAGAATGCATGCATCTCTGGAAGCTGAAGATTATCCAGATATCGTGTTTGTCATGAAAACCTATCAATTAAATGGAAGTCGTGCTACGGTGAATGGCGATTTGACCATTCACGGTGTAAAAAGAAACATCAATGTACAAGCGAACTTTACGAAGCTGAGTGATGGAAGCATCAAGCTTTCTGGAACCCACAGCGTAAAATTTTCTCAACATGGCATGAGCGCTCCAAGCTTTATGTTCGGAGCCATGAAGGTGGCCGATGAGGTCAACATCAACTTTGCGCTCATCTTAAAACGATAAACTGTAACAATTCCTTAACTACCGCGATCATGAAACTTTCAAGAATGCGTACTTGGGTAATTGCGCTAACTGCTCTAACTGCCGTACCTGCGCTTGCTCAACAACCTGAAATGCAGTACTTCCGTCCTGCTGGCTTAGAAGGACTAAATGTCTTTGAAACTCCTAAGCAAAATAACGTTCCTTTCACTGGACTAAAAGTGAGAGTAGGGGGCGATTTTGCCCTACAATTCCAAGGATTGAGTCATAAAACAGGATCAGGGGACACCTTGATTGATATGGCATCAAACTTCAACCTACCTACTGCGAACTTGAATATTGATGTTCAATTGGCAGATGGGGTTCGAATGAACTTGGTTACTTATCTATCTTCTCGTCACCATAATGAAGCATGGGTGAAAGGTGGATACATCCAAATGGACAAACTCGATTTCATCCAAGAGGGATTCCTCAGTGGATTCATGGATATCGCAACCATTAAAATTGGTTTGGATGAAATCAACTACGGTGATGCACACTTCAGACGTTCTGACAACGCGAGAGCCATCTACAACCCTTTTGTAGGTAATTACATCATGGATGCCTTTACTACGGAAGCATTTGGTGAAGTGAACATCCAAACCAATGGTTTCATTGGTGTAGTGGGTGTATCTAATGGTAACTTGAATCAAACTGTAAACAGTGGCGACAAAGACCTAGGTCCATCTATCTACGGTAAGTTGGGTTACGATAGCCAATTGAACGACGATCTCCGTGTGCGTTTGACTGGATCATTCTTGAACAGTCCAACCTTTGGCAACGGTACTTACCTCTACAAAGGCGACCGTACAGGTGCACGTTACTACTGGGTGATGACTCCAGAAGGAGGATCTGACAACTTCAGAAGTGGTCGTTTCGCTCCGAGCTTTACTAAGTTCAGCAGTATCCAAATCAACCCATTTGTAAAATGGAAAGGACTTGAGTTCTTCGGTATCTACGAAATGGTGATGGGAGATGTGAACGAAACTGTAACCGGTGGTTCTTATACCCAATTGGCAGGTGAACTTCTCTATCGCTTTGGAGCTGAGGAAAGATTTTACCTAGGCGGCCGTTACAACCTTGTAACTGGTAACGCTAGCGAGAATGCTGCCGATCAAGAAATTAGCAGAATGAACTTTGGCGGTGGTTGGTTTATGACCGACAACGTGATGGTTAAAGTTGAATATGTGAACCAACAATACTCTGGAGACGGATTCAACGGATCTGTTCTTCAAGAGGGTAAGTTCGACGGATTCATGCTCGAAGCAGTTATTGGTTTCTAGTTCTTATTTAAACGAGGGGAAAGGCGTCCGATGGGGCGCCTTTTCTTTTTTTAAGCGTTTAGGTTCTGAAAATTCTGCTAAATGTGGCGAGGTAAACGTGAAACTTCGAACAAAATCAATTTTCATTAGTTATTTTCGCAATCCCTGAGTTAAATAGAATTCAACATGCACACTATCCTAAGCCCTGAGCGCGAAGAAGCGATTAAGTTCGTTCGCGAGAGTGCTCGTTCGTTTGCCGAAACACATATTCGTCCACATGTAATGGAGTGGGACGAAGCTCAAACCTTTCCAGTAGAATTATTCCGTCAAATGGGTCAACAAGGATTCATGGGCGTTTTGGTTCCCGAAGAATACAATGGAGCGGGAATGGGTTATGCTGAATACATCGCAGTTATTGATGAAATCTCACAAGTTTGTGGATCTATCGGTTTGTCGGTAGCCGCTCACAACAGTCTTTGTACCAACCACATTTTGACTTTCGGTAACGAAGAGCAGAAGAAGCGTTGGATTCCCAAATTGGCTACCGCTGAATGGATTGGCGCATGGGGTTTGACAGAAACAGGTACAGGTTCTGATGCCGGAGGTATGGCTACTACAGCAGTGCAAGACGGTGACGATTGGGTGCTTAATGGTTCAAAGAACTTCATCACACACGCTATTTCTGGTGAAGTGGCCGTAGTGATTGCCCGTACAGGCGAGAAAGGCGATTCTCACGGAATGACTGCCTTTGTAGTAGAAAAAGGTACCCCTGGCTTTTCTGGAGGTAAAAAAGAAAATAAACTTGGAATGCGCGCCTCGGAAACTGCGTGCTTATTCTTCGACAACTGCCGAGTTCCAAAAGAGAATGTTCTTGGAAATGTTGGTGAAGGATTTATTCAAGCCATGAAGATATTGGATGGAGGTCGCATCTCCATTGCTGCCCTTTCATTGGGAATTGCCAAAGGAGCATACACTGCGGCAAAGGCTTACAGTAAGGAGCGTCACCAGTTCGGACAATCGATTTCAAAGTTCCAAGCTATTGGTTTTAAGTTGGCAGAGATGGCTACGAAAATTCACGGTGCTGAATTGATGATTCAACACGCTGGGCAGTTGAAAGATGCCGGTAAGCCTGTCACTACAGAATCTGCAATGGCCAAGTATTACGCTTCAGAAATTTCTGTTGAAGTGAGTACAGATGGCATTCAAATCCACGGTGGCTACGGTTACACCAAGGATTATCCAGCAGAAAAATACTACCGTGATTCTAAACTCTGTACCATTGGAGAAGGAACCACGGAAATTCAAAAGTTGGTGATTTCAAGAAATATCTTGAAAGACTAAACAACGTTTTATATTAGTGAAACCCTCGTGCGAAAGTGCGGGGGTTTTTCATTTATCCTCATTCTGAATCTTATCTTTTGGCATGCGTAAAGTATTTGGTCCAGGTCTTTTGTTTGCCGCTACGGCGATTGGCGTGAGTCATTTGGTTCAGTCCACTCGCGCAGGTGCAGAGTACGGCTGGAGCTTTGCCATCATCATTTTATTTGCCAATATCATCAAGTTTCCCTTCTTCGAGTTTGGTACACGTTACGCAGAAGGAACAGGTGAATCTCTTATTTCGGGTTATACGAAGATGGGGAAGTGGGTGACATGGATCTATGCTTTGTCCACCTTGGCCTCAATGTTCACCGTGACGGGGGCTGTGTCCATTGTAACGGCAGGTCTCACTTCTCATTTACTTGGACTCAACGTATCTATAGAGGTCATTACCACATCGATATTCGTCCTTTGCTTTCTATGGCTGGCCTTTGGTAAGTTTGCCTTCCTTGATATCAGTATAAAAATAATCACAACTATACTGGCGATTTCAACTTTAGTCGCTTTTGTGATTGCCTTCTCAGACCATGGAAGGGGAGGTAATTTTGTTCTTCCCGATTTTACTCAGGGAGAGACGCTCGTATTTACGATTGCGCTCATTGGATGGATGCCAACGGCGGTAGACTTAAGTGTGTGGAATAGCATCTGGACGGTAGAGAAGAACGGTTCAGGAGGTGATGTAAAGCGTTTGAAGAGCGTACTTCTGGATTTCCATATTGGTTATTGGCTCAGCGCCATCTCGGCTCTTCTCTTCTTGGGATTAGGGGTGATGTTGATGTACGGCAACGCTGTCGAGTTTCCATCAGGAGCTGTAGGATTTACAGGGGCACTCATCGATATATACACCGATACACTAGGCTCTGGGTTCAAAATGGTGATCGTGACTGCAGCAACGGCGGCCATGTTCAGTACCACTCTCAGTGTTTTTGATGGATATGGAAGAACCACCTTGGAATTGTCTAGATCGCTATTAAACACAAAGGGACTTGGATATTGGGGTGCTGTTCTTGTGGTAGCCTTAGGAGGGTGGACCCTCGTTAGTTTGTTCGCTGATCGGATGACCGATCTCATTGAAATTGCGATGATCACCTCCTTTCTGACAAGTCCTATTGTAGCTTATTTCAATTACAAGTTGGTTAACTCAGAAAACTTTCCTCTCACTCATCGTCCGGGTCCTTTTATGTTGAAATGGGCACAATTTGGTCTAGTAGCCATTGTGCTACTTACCGCTGTATTTCTAGCGATGAGCTAGATTGGCCCAATGCTTTAACGAGGTGTAATCCATCGGTAAATAACTCGTTAGTATCATATAGGTTGTATAGGTTTTTTCTTAAATAAGAAGTGGTATTTTAGCAGGTAAACATCGATGTAAACAGATGATGAAAAGAATATTATTACTCTTGTTCGGTTTGATGCTCACTACTCAGAGCTTTGGATCGCACTTGCTCGGAGGTGAAATTTGGTGGAGATGTATTGAGACTGGTCCTCATGCCGGTAAATACCATCTATATTTGAGATTGTATCGCGATTGTAGTGGTGCATCTATGCCAAGCGGTAACCAAACCATTAGTGGTGGACCTTTGGGAAGCATTAGTCTTCCTATTCTTACGGATATCAATGACCCATACTACGTTGTAGGGGGGTATCCAAGAGATGCATCACCGGAATGTGATGGTGGTTCAACCATCAACTGTGCTACAGCAACCACTCCAGGTTCAGGTGCCATTGAAGAAGCCGTTTGGAGAACTTCTACACCGGTAACCTTGTCGGGGGTTCCACCTGCATCGGGTTGGACGTTCAGCTGGTCTTCTTGTTGTCGACCTGCAACCGCCAACTTGTCGGGACAACCGGGGTATTTTTTGCGTGCTACGATGTATCCATTTAATGATGGTACAGGTAACCGAAATGCTAACCCTTGTTTCGACTCATCTCCTCGATTCCTTGAGATTCCAAAGGTAGTAACCTGTACAGGTTATGAGTTTGCGTACAACAACTTCGCATTCGACCAAGATTTGGATTCACTTTACTTCGATTGGGATGATCCACTAGTGTCAGCAACGGCTCCAGCAGCTTTTGTTGGTGGATACACTGCAAACAACCCACTTCCAGGTATTCAGAATTTTGCTCAAGATGCGGGTCAGGTAACGATTAACACCACCTTGACAGGTCAGTATGCTACCTGTATGCGAGTAGATGCATACAAGTTTGGTCAGCGTGTAGCATCGGTTTACCGCGATATTCCAATTGTATTGGTTGCATGTCCAGGTGTGACTAACTCACCACCAACTTTGGAGGTGATTAACGATCCAGCTCCTGCTCCGCAATTGACCCCAGTAGTTCAAGGTCAGGATACCATCTACTACGAAATGACAGTGAATGCTGGTCAGGCTATTCACTTCAATATGCAGTCTCAGGATTATGACTTCCTTCCATCATGGTTGCCTCAAACGATTAAGTTCGTTGGAGTAGGTGGTAACTTGGGAGATCCTATGAACAGTACAACGAACTGTTTATTCCAACAACCTTGTGCAATTGTAACACCGATTTCTCCGCAAACCGGTTATAGTTCACCAAGTACGAATAACGTTCAGTTCGATTGGCAAACCACATGTGATCACCTTTCCTATTCGACATCGGCAGGGGGTACACGGAAGAACCAGTATCTCTTCTACTTTAAAATGGAAGATAACTCGTGTCCAGCTCCGTCCTTTAAGCTGATTACAGCTAGGATTACCGTGGTGAGTCCATCTCCAGAACCGCCGGACTTGACGAACTCGTGTGTTCAGGCAAATACAGATGGAACACTGAGCTTTGACTATGTTGAGCCAGCCCCATCGGATACTGGTGAAAACTTTGACTTCTACGTTATTTACCGTGGAGGATCCGGTTCAAGCTTTGCTCCATACGATACGGTAACCAATTACTTGACAACGAATTACACTGACCCTGCGCCACTTCCAGGAGCGAACTACTACTACGTACGTACGTTTGGTGGATGTGATCAAGAGTCGTTCTCTTCTGATACAATCTCTGTAGTTTCTGTACGCGTAACTGCTTTCCCTCCAACTAACCCTTATGTGGCTCAATTGGAATGGAACAGTCCGAAGTACACTTACGAGGCTGCTGCTGATACGTTCGAAGTATGGAGACGTGTAGCGATTACAGGTACTTGGGGTATGATTGGTACAACTACAGATACAACTTACAGTGATACCGTAAACATCTGTGGTAACAACCTCGAATACCAAATTCGGATGGCTGGTGTCTGTGACTCCCGGACGGACTCGGGATACTTTGCCGATCAAAGCAACAATGATAAACTCGATTTAGGATACGCTACAGTAGAAGGGGGTATGGCTAAATTATCTTGGCCTCCAACCAACAGTGGTGATGTGCTAGAGTACCTTGTATTGGAAAGACAGGCTGGTGCTGGTTGGGTGAATGTAGCCAACATTCCTGTGGGTAACCCTACCGTTTATGTGGTGCCAACTTCAACAGCTGACCAACAAGCCGAAACGTATAAAGTAGTTTCAGTGGATAGTTGTGGTAACCAGAGTAGTGACCTGATTGTACCTGCTCATACAACGATGTATCTCCGCGGTGACTTGAATCCGTGTGATGGTATCATGGAGCTGAAGTGGAATCAATACGAAGGCTGGCCAGGTGGTGCAGCAGAGTATGAAATCCTTGCCGACGTTACTCCAGCAGGTGGTACACAGCAAACAGGTGTACTTATTGGAACAAACGTTGCCACAGATACTACGTTTATCCACACGAACCTTCAGTCAGGTGCACAGTACTGTTACTACATCAGAGCGGTGGATACCACTGGAATGGATACGAGCTACTCTAGTCAGTACTGTATCAACTCAAGTATCGTGATTCAATCAAAAGTTCAGTACATGGCTCGCGCTACTGTGCAATTGGATGGTTCGGTTGAAACATGGACATTCATCGATGGAAATGCCGATGTACTTGAGTACCAAGTTCAACGTGCTGAAGATACGCTCGGACCATGGGTGAACATCGGTGTGGTTCCTAAGCCTACTGCTGCTCCTTATCAGATTAGATTTGTAGACTTCAGCGCGAACACAGATGACACACGTTACTTCTATCGTGTGAGAAGTACCAACGAATGTGGTGGTGCGGATACCATCTCGAACTTCGGTACGAATATCTTACTTGAAGTAGATGTGAACGATAACTTGACGAACCAGTTGACTTGGAACCGTTACCGCGATTATGGTGGCATTGTAGATCACTACAACGTATACCGCAAGGTAGATGGAGCTCCTAACTGGGTGCTTGTTGCCAACGATGTACAGGATACATCGTACACCGATAACATCCGTCAGTTTGGTAACGGTAAAGGACAGTTCTGCTATCGTGTAGCCGCGGTTGAAGCTGCAAACCCACTTGGATTTGTAGATGAAACAGGAATGCCATTTACTTCATTCTCTAACGAAGCTTGTTTGAATCACGATGCACGTGGGTTCTTCCCAACAGCATTCCGTCCTACAAGTACAAATGTTGAGAACCAAGTTTGGAAGCCGATGAACTTGTTCGAAGATCAAGACAACTACTTGCTCATCATCCAAAACAGATGGGGTGAAGAGGTGTTCCGTACAACGAATCCTGACGAAGGTTGGGATGGTACGTACAAAGGAACGGCCTCTCAAGCTGGAGCATATATGTTCTTGGTTCGTTACAAGGCTGAAACAGGAAAACTGAAAGAAGAACGAGGTACATTTACTCTTCTTCGATAAGCTATCCAGTATAGAAATGAGAAGCCCTCCGATGAGAATCGGGGGGCTTTTTTTATTTATCGAAAAGCTCAAATGAGATTCTCAATTCGTGAAGTAATCACTCCACTGAGTAAGCGAAAACTACCGTAAATACTCGTTAACTGACTGATGCAGCTTTTCCTTTTTTGTTATAAAAAACCGAAATACATTCGAACAAATCATAGTACCAAAAGCAATGAAAAGGCTATTAATTACTCTCACTATTTTGCTCGGTTCCTTCAGTCTTTCTGCTTCTCACTTGTTGGGGGGAGAAATCTGGTGGGAATGTCAACCCAGTGGTAGATATGTTTTCTTCTTGAGAATTTATCGCGACTGTACAGGTATACCTATGCCTCCTCCAGGTAACCTGAATTCAAACTCTCCTGCGGGAAGTATGCCCCTTACTCTTGTAACAGGCTATCCGCATGATGTATCACCTAGCGGTCCTAATTGTACAGGCTCGGATAACATTAACTGTGGGAACCCTCAAACAGGAGCCATAGAAGAATACCTTTACAGAACACCTGCTGTGGTATTAAACGGTGTTCCACCAGCGTCGGGATGGTACTTTACCTGGCAACAAAGTGCTCGACCTAGTGGAATGGCCAATATCGTAAGTGGTGACTACTTCCTGAGAGCATTTATGTTCCCTTATAACAACGGTTCAGGTAATATGAATGCCAACCCTTGTTATGACAACTCACCACTTTTCCTTCAGGCCCCTAAAGTGGTAACCTGTACCGATTATGAATTTGCCTTTAACAACTTTGCCTTTGATGAAGAATTAGATTCACTCTACTTTGACTGGGCTCAGCCATTGTATACTTCACTAAACAATACAGTTAACTTCACCAATGGCTATAGTTACAATAACCCTCTTCCAGGGATTCAAAGCTTTGCTCAAGATGCCGGTCAGGTAGTTATTAATACCAACTTAACCGGGAAGTATGCCACTTGTATGAAGGTAACGGCCTATAAGTGTAACCAGAAGGTTGCCGAGGTTTATAGAGACATTCCTGTCATCTTATTACCGTGTGTCACATCTCCTACCAACCCATCTAACGTACCTCCAACGCTACAGGTGATCAACGATCCATTACCTATGCCACAATTGGATCCCGTGGTTGTTAACGGAGACACAACCTTCTACGAAATGACGGTGTACGCCGGGGAATACATCCACTTTAGGATGCAATCCGTAGACTCTGATTTCGATGCGAACTGGACACCTCAAACCATTAAGTTCGTTGGAGTAGGGGGTAACCTAGGTACACCATTGGGCAACCCCAATAACTGTATCGTTAATCCGCCTTGTGCAACTATCACTCCAACAGCTCCACAAAACTCACTGACCACAACGCTCACCAACAACGTAGACTTCAGTTGGCAGACGGATTGTGATCACTTGAATTCTACTACGGTGGCCTGTGGAAAGCCGAAGAGTTCCTATCTCTTCTACTTTAAAATGGAGGATAACTACTGTCCAGCTCCTTCCTTTAAGTTGATTTCAGCAAGGATTAATGTGATTTCACCAGATCCAGTACCACCAACCATGTCGCAGTGTCTGGATTACGATCCAACCACCAAATCAATGTCTCTCGGATTTACTCCGCCTATTCCTGAAGACACCGCTCAGAACTTCGATTTCTATGTGGTGTTTAGAGGGGATGGCAACAACTTCTCACCATTAGATACCATTTATAACTACAGCGATGTAGCTTATACAGACCTCAATCCAGATACGGCTGAATTGTACTACTTCATGAGAACCTATGGTGGCTGTGAACAAGAAAGTGATCCTTCAGATACCTTGATTGCTATCAGCCCGGTAATGGTGCCTTTCCCAGCCATTGATCCATATGTAGCTAAGTTGTCTTGGAATGCGCCAAGTGCCGATTCAAGTATGGTATTTACCTATGAGATTTGGAGACAAATTACAGGAGCCAATGATTGGCAAATGTTAGGTCAAACCAACGACAGAAACTACAACGATACCATCAACTTGTGTAGAGAATCGGTTGATTATCAGATTCGAATTGCAGGGAGTTGTGGATCATTCCTAGCTTCAGATACACTGGCAGATAAGATTAACGAGGACGTGTTAGATATCAACTATGTAACGGTCAATAACGGTCAAACGGTGATCGATTTCAAACCGACCAAGTACGGCGATGTTGTTGAATACCACGTGCTGATTCACGATGGAACTGCTTGGCAGGTTCAGGAAGTGATTCCAGTGCCGATCACCTTGCCATATACTTTGGCGACCTCGGATCCAACCATTGCTTCCGAACGGTACAAAGTAGTAAGTAGGGACAGTTGTTACAACTACAGTGATACGAGCGAAGTTTTCATCCATCAAACCTTGTTCTTAGATGGACTCCTAGATGTCTGTGAAGGCAGTATTGAATTGAAATGGAATCAATACAACAATTGGCCTGGTGGTGTAGATAACTACAAAGTGATGGCCGATGTGACAGTTGGCGGTACCACGAACACGGGTGTTCTAATTGGAACCAACCCAGGTGATGACACGACGTTCATCCAAGAGAACCTCTTGTCAGGTGCAGAGTATTGCTACTACATTGTTGCAACGGATACCTCTGGCCTAGTGACTTCAACTTCAAATGAATACTGTATTCAAAGTGATGTGATCATTCAATCGAAGCTACAGTACTTGGCAAGAACAACAGTACAGATTGATGGTTCCGTAGAAGTATGGGCGTTTATCGACGGCAGAGCAGATGTGGAGGAGTATCAGGTTCAAAGAGCCGAAGATACGCTCGGGCCATGGCAGACCGTTGGTGTTGTGCCAATGCCTACAGCCGCTCCGTTCCATATCAAGTTTGTAGATTTCAGTGCCAATACCGATGAAGCTCGATATATCTATCGCATTCGAAGTGCAAATTCCTGTGGAGGAGTTGATACCGTATCGAACTTCGGTACCAATATTCTACTGGAAGTGAGCTCAAACGAGAACCTCACCAACCAGTTGACTTGGAATGCTTACCGCGATTATGGTGGAATTGTAGATCATTACAATGTTTACCGCAAAGCGGACAATTCACCGAATTGGGTATTGGTAGCCAATGATATTACCGAGACCAGTTATTCTGATAATATCCGTCAGTTTGGAAATGGTAAAGGCGTGTTCTGTTATCGTGTGGCAGCTGTTGAAGCCAACAACCCATTGGGATATCTCGACGAAAGTGGAAACCCTATGACGAGCTACTCAAATGAGGTGTGCGTAGATCTTGATGCACGAGGATTCTTCCCAACGGCATTTACTCCGAACAGCTCAATTCCAGAAAATAGAGTTTGGAAACCTCATACAATGTTTGAAGATGCTTCTGAATACGATTTGAGTATTGTAGACAGATGGGGTAACCGAGTGTTCCATACCAATACTCCAGATGAAGGATGGGATGGATCCTTTAAGGGAGATGAATCTCCAGAAGGCGTTTACTTCTTTGTGTTGAAGTATCGATCTGAAGGAGGGAAGTTAAAAGAAGAGCGCGGTTCAATTACTTTAATTAGGTAGTGCGCTATATAAGAGGCTCTTCGGAGCCTCTTTTTTTTTAAATTGGTGAGATTAAACGCTCAACCTCATGATTTTAAAACCGCTTCGTTCCATACTTCTATTGACAAGTGTGTTAGTGTTCGTTTCAGGGTACTCCCAAGATGCTTTCTTTGGTCAACTTAATGCGAATAGAACTTATTTCAATCCTGCCTTTTCTGGGCTTTCTACGTGTCAGAATATCACGTTGAACTATCGGAATCAATTTCCATCTTTAGGTGTATATCAAACTCTTCGTGGCTCTTATGATGCTCAGGTTTCCTCATTAAACGGAGGATTGGGTTTGCAGTATATCTATGATTCTCAAAATAATGATGCAATCGAAATAACCTATCTGGACGCAAAGTACTCCTATCAGTTACCCGTTAATAAGTACCTGAATTTTTCCTTTGGGATGGAAGCCTCGTATAGACATCTTCGCATACACACGGGGAGATTATCTTATCCAGATCAGATTGATCAATTCTATGGATTTGTTCGTCAATCCCCTACAACAGCAACCAATGATCAATGGATTGGCTCATCCATGGGATTGGGGCTTGGTATTGTTGCTTACAGTGAATTTTATTACCTAGGCGTGTCTGTTCAGAACCTCTTTATGGAATCCCAAGAATTTAGCGTACCGCTCAAATACAGCGTACAGGCTGGCTATAACATATTGGTGCACAAGTCACTCTCTGGGGCAAGAACCATCATCAATCCGCATTTCATTCATCAAGAACAGGAGGGAAGAGGTTACACCACATTGATGGTCAATGTGTCTCGTTCTAATTGGATGTTCGGTATAGGAGGAAGGTATTCGAGTACGAATCCCGATGCTGTCATCACCGCAATAGGCTACTCATTTCCGACATTTCCTCTATCCATTTCATATAGCTACGATTTCACCAATAACAGCTTTGGAGGCGGCGTAAATGGAGCCCATGAAATAGGATTAGTCTATCGTCTAGGCTGCTCAGAAACTAGGAACTTAAACACGCCGTTTAGTTTTCCAATGATTTAAATACATTGCATTTTTCCGCGTTGAGCGGAACGAAAGAATGTACTTAGGAAAGGTCTTGTAGGAACAGGGCCTTTTTCTTTTGATTATTAGCAGTTTTTTCACAAGTTCCTCCAACACTCATTGCTTATATTTGCTACCCTTCTTAGAATTTACAACTGTATGAAGTTTACATATCTCGCACTTGCCCTAGGCATTTCATTTACACTTTCGGCTCAAGAAGCTGTTCTGTTTTCAGTTGATGGTGAGCCTGTTACTGTAGAGGAGTTCTCTTACGTGTACAACAAGAACAAGGATATTGGCAGAGATATCGATCCTAAAACTCCGCGTGAGTACTTGGATTTGTATATCAATTTTAAGCTGAAAGTTCACGAAGCGGAAATGATGGGGATGGACACCACCCGAAAATTCACCCGTGAATTCAATTCTTATCAAGAGCAACTCGCTCGTCCGTACATGACGCTCAAGGAAGTGAATGAAGAAGTTCTTCAAGAGGCTTATCAGCATATGCATTGGGACATTCGCGCTCGCCACATTATGTTAGACCTCGCGCCAGATGCACTTCCAGAAGATACGTTGAAGGTATACAATGAACTGATGACGATTCGCCAGCAGATTCTGGACGGTCAGCGCACATTCGAAAGTGCAGCAAAAGCCATTTCAACAGATACTTACTCAGCCCGTCAAGGTGGAGATTTGGGATGGTTCACCGCCTTTAACATGGTGTATCCATTCGAGAAAATGGCCTATGAACTAGAGCCAGGTGAAATCAGCAAGCCAGTAAGAACGGAGTATGGATATCACATTATTGAAGCTACTGATCGCAGATACTCTCGCGGAAAAATTGAAGTCGCTCACATCTTGGCGTATGCGGCTGAAGGGGCTTCCGAAGAGGAAATGGCAGCAGCAGAAAGAAAGATCAATGAGATCTATGCAAAACTAGAAGCAGGTGAAGATTTTGCCACTTTGGCTCGTCAACACAGCGATGATAAAACTACAGCGACCAAAGGAGGGGTACTTCCTGCTTTTGGAATGCGTGAAATGCTTCCCGAATTCGAGGAGATTTCATTTGGATTGGCAGAAGATGGCGACCTCTCAGTGCCGTTCAAAACAAAGATTGGTTGGCACATCGTAAAGCGCATTCATCGCTATGAGTTGGAGCCATTCGAAAATATGAAAGACGAACTCATCCAAAAGATTGGAAGAGATTCACGATCAAACCTCGGAGAGCGCGTTTTCATTCAGCAGCTAAAGAAAGAATACGAGTTTACGGTTCACGAAGAGGCTTTGATGGAAGTGATTAACTCGGTAGGTGATGAGTTCAATGAAGGCACTTGGGACGCCTCTGAATTTTTGGATTCCAAAGAAGTGGTTTATTCTTTCGCCGATCGTGAGATTACACAAGGAGAGCTCGCAAAACATCTCAACGAAATTCAACAGCGCAAACGTTCTTCTAACGACAACCGAGCTCGCGTGTACGGCCTGTCGCAAGATTATGCCAAGAACCAATTGCTCGCTTATGAAAAAGCACACCTCGCAGAGAAATACCCATACTTCCGCCATTTGGTAAATGAGTACCGTGAGGGAATTCTTCTCTTTGATCTCACCCAAGAGAAAATCTGGAATAAGTCGGCTGCCGACAGTGCGGGATTGGCTGAGTTTTACTCGAACCACACCGATAACTATGTTGTAGGTCCGCGTTACCACGCAGTCCGCGTCACTGCTTCGTCAGAGGATATTGCGGATGACGTTCTCGAAGATCTAGAAGATGGAATGAGTGGATCAGATATATTGAAGAAGTACAATCAATCAAGTGAATTGACCGTTCGTGTCGATACCATGAAGATAGCCTTTGATCAAAACGCTGAATTGCACGAGGAAGCAGAGGGAGAAGAAGGAGCTTATGGTGTTTGGGAGAAAGATGCTCGATGGACCACTTTTGGCGTTTTCGATATCATTCCAGAAGGGCCACGTGAATTCAATGAAATCAAGGGTATCGTGACCAGTGATTATCAG
The DNA here is from genome assembly GCF_008933165.1 of Phaeocystidibacter marisrubri. Classification (NCBI taxonomy): domain Bacteria; kingdom Pseudomonadati; phylum Bacteroidota; class Flavobacteriia; order Flavobacteriales; family Phaeocystidibacteraceae; genus Phaeocystidibacter; species Phaeocystidibacter marisrubri. Next base: position 1,240,502 of record NZ_WBVQ01000001.1, on the reverse strand, counting down.
AAATACCTCGAAACTCAATGGGTAGAGGAACTTCGTGAGAAATACGAAGTTGAAGTGAACGAGGAAGTAATGAAAGATCTCGAATCGGAACTTTGAGGAGAGCAGTAATCATAGGGTTTGCATTGGCAATTGGACTATCATCTTGTTCACTTCTCGTTGGAGAAGACGACAAGGGTGATGTTGTTGCTCGTGTGTATGACACCCGACTGTACCAAGAGGATTTGGAGGAAGTGATGCCTTCGGGTTTGTCCAAAGAAGACAGCGCGATTTGGGCACAGAAGTACATCAACAACTGGGGCAAGGAACAGTTGATCATCAAGAAAGCAGAGTTCAACCTTGCCGATAAGGAGAAGGATTTTGAAGAGCTTGTTCAACAGTACCGAAATGATCTTCTGAAGTTTACCTATCAGGAGCGCTTTGTGAACGAGCATCTCGACACTGCTATTTCTAAGGAGCAAATTTTAGAGTATTACAACGCTCATCAATCTGAGTTTGAGCTTAAGGAGAATATTCTTAAGCTCAACTATTTGGTGCTGAATACGGAGACTCCGGATTTGGCCAAAGTTCGACGTTGGTTCAAGAGTAATAAGCCTGAAGATCGCATAGAGTTGGAAGATTATGCATTCCATTATGCCCGTACTTCGAGTTTTGGGGATACCAGCTGGGTTCGATACAACGACCTGTCCAAGTTCATTCCCATTCAAACGTACAATCAACAAGAGTTCTTGAACCACAATAAATACGTAGAGCTAAACGATAGTACTAGTATTTATTTCGTTGAAATTCTGAATTATAAGATAGCGGATGATGTTTCTCCACTTCCTTATGTTCAGTCGACCATCAAGAACATCATCCTCAATAAGAGAAAACAAGAACTAATCGCTACCATGGAAGAGCGAATAGTGAATGACGCATATGAAAAGAACGACTTTGAAATTTATTAACCTCTTCACTGTATTCCTTTTTGGATCTATTGCTGCGATTGCTCAGCCCGGTGTGGGTGGAACCGTAGCTGAAGGGATTGTTGCCGTTGTGGGGAACAATATCATTCTGAAGAGTGAAGTAGAGGGGAGCTTTGAAGCTCTTGAAGCTCAGTACCGTCAGAACGGATTAACATTAGAAATCTGTGATGTGGTGGAAGATCAACTCATGGAGAAGTTGCTTTTGCACCATGCGGAAGTGGATAGTGTAATTGTAGACGATAACGAGGTAGAGAGCAATGTAAACCGTCGTTTGGAAGCGCTATTGGGGCAATTTGGGGGCGATATCAAGAAGTTGGAAACCTACTACGGTAAGTCGATGGCTGAAATCCGGGAGGAGATGAAACCGCTCATGCGAAATCAACTGACTGCTCAGCGTATGCAATATAGCATTACGCAGAATGTAGAAGTGACACCTACCGAAGTACAGGAGTACTTTGCCACCATTCCAAAGGATTCTGTTCCATTGATCAACAGTGAGGTGGAGATGGCCCAGATTGTTATCTATCCTGCTATTGATGAAGAGGAGGAGCAATATGTAATCGATAAGCTCAAGGATTTCAAGCAACGTATTCTTGAAGGAAGAAGCTTCGCGACTATGGCGATTCTTTACTCTGAAGACCCAGGTTCACAAAAGAACGGTGGGATGTATGAAGGCATTAAGCGGGGTCAGTTTGTTAAGGAATTTGAAGCGGTGGCGTTCAACCTTCAGCCCGGTGAAGTGTCAGATCCCTTCCGCACTGTATACGGCTATCATATTGTACAACTCATTGCCAAGAGAGGTGAAGAGTTGGATTTACGTCACATTTTGATCAAACCCAAGATCAGTGATGTCAACTTGAATGAAGCGAAGAATGCAATGGACAGCATTCGAATGAAGATTTCTCGCGGTGATGTTTCATTTGAAGATGCCGTTGATCTTTATTCTGAAGATGATGGAACACGATACAATCGCGGAATGCTCATGAATCCTCAAACTGGGGATACAAAATGGGATGTTTCGACGTTGGATCGCAGCGTGTTCTATGCTATTCAAGGCGTGAACGTGGGGGGCATTTCTGAACCGGTACTTTGGCGCGATGACGAGCAAAAAGAAGCATTCCGAATCATCCGTGTCGTTTCGAGAACAGAACCTCACCAAGCGAATATGCAGCAGGATTATGGCCGACTTCAAGCCATGGCGCTTCAGCATAAGCAAGGTAAAGAAATGGACCGCTGGTTGAAAGAGAAAATCAACCACACCTACATCCGCATTAACAACGAATACTACAACTGTACCTTCTCGCGTGACTGGAATAACGATGGTACATCAAACCGTGGAGAATGAGTAAGGATATACAAGCAATTGACCAGTTAGTACATCAATACGGTGACTTGAAGAAGGAGATTGCCAAGGTGATTGTAGGTCAAGAGGATGTTGTAGATCAAGTAGTTCTTTCCATCTTTTGTAAGGGACACAGCTTGCTCGTGGGTGTTCCCGGTTTGGCGAAAACGCTCCTGGTGAATACCATTTCTGAAGTGCTAGGTCTCACGTTTTCACGTATTCAGTTCACACCCGACTTGATGCCATCGGATATCATCGGTGCGGAGATTTTGGATGAGAACCGTCACTTCAAATTTATTCGTGGACCTATTTTCGCGAATATCGTATTGGCGGATGAAATCAACCGAACACCTCCAAAAACACAATCGGCTTTACTAGAAGCCATGCAGGAGAGATCGGTAACGAGCTCTGGCCAGACCTTCAAAATGGAGGACCCGTTCTTTGTACTCGCTACTCAAAACCCAATTGAACAAGAGGGAACCTATCCGTTACCCGAGGCTCAGTTGGATAGATTTATGTTCAATATTCAAGTGGATTATCCCTCTTTTGCGGAAGAAGTGGCCATCGTAAAGGGCACTACAGGCGACCACAAGCCAGTATTGGAACACATACTAGACGGACGCACAATCATGGATATTCAGGCCTTGATTCGTCGTGTGCCTGTAAGTGATCAAGTCATGGAATACGCCGTGAGAATTGCTTCCTATACTCGTCCAGATAATCCAGATGCTCCTGCATTTGTGAAAGACTATTTGTCGTGGGGAGCTGGACCAAGAGCTTCACAGTTTTTGGTGCTAGGTGCAAAAGCCTATGCTGCTACTCGTGGAAAGTATTCACCGGATAGGGAGGATGTCCGTGCCGTGGCAGAACCAATCCTTCGTCACCGAATTGTTAAAAACTACAAGGCTGAAGCAGAGGGGATGACCGAATCTTCAATCATTCAGAAAATCCTAGGCGCAGCCGCTGAAATTTCTTAGAGAATGAAAGCTAAATATTCCGTTAGCGGTATGAAATGTACCGGATGTCAAGATGCAGTGATCAAGGCATTGGAATCTGTAAACGGTGTTCTTGGAGTAAACGTGAATCTCCAAGATGCGACCGCAGAGATAGAATCTCAAACTGAAATTGATGAAAGTGTACTTCGCAATGCTGTAAAGAACGCGGGTTACGAACTTCAATAAGGATTAATAATATTGATGAAAGGCACGAGACGATTGAATTAAACAATCTCTCGTGCCTTTCTGTTTTTCTTTATAGAACTTAGTAGAGAACAACGAAACACCTAATATGAGTACTTCAAAGACTTTGCCCGTTTCTGGTATGAGCTGTGCCGCTTGCGCAGTGAACGTAGAAAAGGCGTTGAAGTCATCCAAAGGAATTGTTTCTGCCAATGTGAATTTTGCGAATCATACCGCACAGGTAGAATACGATGATTCAGCGACGCTAGATGACCTCCGCAAATCGGTTCAAGATGTGGGATATGACCTTATCATTCCCGAAGATTCAGACAAGGGAGCAGAAGAGGTTTACGATACCGTTCGTCAGCTTCAAGAAGATCACTACAAAGAGCTAAAAACCAAGACGATTGGATCTTTGATCTTCTCGGTTCCTGTTTTTGCTCTGAGCATGTTGATTCCGAAACAATCGTGGTCCAATATGGCCATGATGATTTTGACGATCCCTGTGCTTTTCTGGTTTGGACGTTCCTTCTTCGTCAATGCTTGGAAGCAAGCTCAGCACCTTTATGCAAACATGGATACCTTGGTGGCTGTAAGTACAGGTGTTGCCTTCGTTTTCTCAGCTGTCAATACGTTGATGCCCGAGTGGCTAGAGAGCAGGGGAATGGAGCCCCATGTTTACTTTGAAGCAGCTGCCGTTATCGTTTCCTTTATTTTAATTGGAAAACTACTCGAATCAAGGGCTACTTCTCAAACTTCCGATGCCATTAAAGGACTGATGGACTTACAACCCGATGAAGTGGTTGTGGTGGAAGGTGAGGCCGAGATTATCGTCGCCGTTAAGAATGTTATGGTGGGCGACCTCCTTCGCGTAAAACCGGGAGGAAGAATTGCGGTAGATGGATATGTGGAAGCAGGCGAGAGTTATGTAGATGAATCCATGCTTACAGGCGAGCCTGTGCCCGTTGCTAAATTTGAAGGGGAACGCGTTGTAGCGGGAACCATTAACCAGAAGGGAACGCTTACCTATCGCGCATCTGAAGTGGGGTCGGAAACAGTATTGGCCAGAATTGTTCAGCGTGTGCGCGAAGCGCAAGGTAGTAAAGCACCTGTTCAACGCCTGGTGGATAAGATTGCAGGAATATTCGTTCCTGTGGTTCTAGGCTTGGCCATTATCACTTTTGCAGTATGGGCCTTTAGTGGTGCCGAAGACGCTGTAATTAGAGGAATGCTTGCTGCGATTACAGTCTTGGTTATCGCTTGCCCATGTGCACTTGGTTTGGCCACTCCAACCGCGATCATGGCGGGGGTAGGTGCCGGTGCGCGTCATGGCATCTTGATTCGCGATGCAGAGTCATTGGAGAAAGGTCATCGTGTTACTGATGTCGTTCTCGATAAAACGGGTACCATTACGCATGGTCACCCTTCCGTAAAGGAAGTATTAAAGGTTCATTCAAATATTCACTGGAGCACATTGGAAGCCATTGAACAGCTTTCAGAACATCCCTTGGCCTCAGCCATAGTCGGATGGCTTCGCAATGAGCATCAACCGGATACAGATAAACCCGATTTGCATGGTTTTGAAAGTGTTACGGGAGCTGGTGCCATCGCAAAAGTGGATGATTTCGTTTACCGCGTGGGTAAGCCAAGCTGGCTGATTCAAGAAGGGGTAGAGTGGACGGATGAAGCAGAAGCATGGACCGTAGTTCAAGGAGAGTACGGAAGATCTGTTGTTGCATTTTCTAAGGATCAAACCTTGGAAGCACTTTTCAGCATTTCAGATACCATCAAGGAGGAAGCTTTTGAGGCCGTTCGCCAACTCAATAACAAGGGAATTACCGTTCACTTGCTCACTGGAGATCACATGGCTACTGCAACTGCTGTTGCTAGAGAGGTTGGGATCGATCACGTGAAAGCTGAAGTCACTCCAGATGAGAAATACGAGTACGTAGAGGCGTTGCAGCATTCTGGTAAACATGTGGCAATGGTAGGAGATGGTGTGAATGATGCACAAGCTCTTGCACTGGCAGATGTGTCTATTGCAATGGGTGGAGGTACAGAGATTGCCATGGATACCGCTAGAATCACTTTGATGAGAGATAATTTAAGCGGTGTTCCAGATGCATTGCGCCTCTCTCGAGCAACGGTCAATACCATTCGCCAGAATCTGTTCTGGGCGTTCATTTACAACTTGATCGGGATTCCTATTGCTGCGGGGGTATTGTATCCCGCGTATGGATTCATGCTCAATCCAATGATTGCAGGTGCCGCTATGGGGCTCTCATCTGTCTCTGTGGTAACCAACAGCTTGAGGTTGCGGACCGTATTCAAATCGAAATAGAGAAATTACAACTTCATAAAAAAAGAGCGAGTGGGAAATCCTACTCGCTCTTTTTTATGGAATGCTATGGTTTTCTCTATTTTGAGAAAACGTTGTACTTCACTATACAGTAGATGGCTCTAAAGCCGTCTTTCCAGTTGATTTTCTTTCCTTCTTCAAAGGTTCTGCCGTAGTAGGAAATACCTACTTCATAGATTCGAACTTTTGGAATACGAGCGATTTTCGCCGTCACTTCAGGTTCAAACCCAAATCGCTTTTCCTTCAAGTTCAGATTTTGAACCATATCCGTACGGAAAAGCTTGTAGCACGTTTCCATATCCGTTAAGTTCAAATTCGTGAGCATATTCGATAGGAAGGTGAGCATCTTATTTCCAATGCTGTGCCAGAAGAATAGAATTCGGTGTGGGTTTCCTCCCATAAAGCGAGATCCATAGACCACGTCTGCATCACCATTTAAAATAGGCTTGAGCAAGTCGATGTACTCGTTTGGATCGTATTCCAAATCGGCATCTTGGATGAGGGTATACTCACCCGAAGCTTTTGCAATACCCGTGTGAAGAGCAGCCCCTTTACCCATATTCACTTCGTGCTTGTGATATTGGATGTTGAGATCTGGATTGTTCTTCTGATAGCGCAAGATGGCTTCTTCGGTATCATCCTTGGAACAGTCGTTCACAATAATGAGCTCTTTCTCAATATTGTTGGGAAGTTCAACGGCTTTAACTCTGTCTAGAATAAAGTGAATGGTAGGCCCTTCGTTGTAGGCAGGGATTACGATAGACAGTTTCTTAAAGTCTGAAATCATGCTTGCGCTGTAATATAGGTTCCGAAAATACGATTTGCTCTGGCTTATTCAGTTCGAAGCGTATCTCCGTTTGCTGTTAGGGTGAAGTGCGTTTCTGCCAATGTATCGTTGGTCCATAATCCGTGGATAGAGGTTCCATCTTTCAACGTCAGAACGCCTTCGCCTTCTTTCTTATTATTTTGCCAATGGCCGTCAAAGATACGACCATCAGGGAAACGGTAAAGCCCTTTTCCATTCTTCACTTGAACTTGTCCATTTTCATGAGGACCACCCCACTCACCTTCGTAACCTCTATCGTTGTGATATTCTAAGAGGTAGGTGTGTAAGTCACCGGTTTGGAAGTGCTGAACTTGTGTGAATTTCTCCAAATTTGCCTGAATGAAAGGCACTAGATATCGACCTTCATCTGCAAATCCCATGGCATCTACAATTACGTGTGTAACACCATTGGAATCGAGGGCTGCACGCATTTCGTTGTAGTCAAATGTCGCTGGGAATTTTGTGGTTTTCCGATGTCCGTTGATGTAGAACAAGCCAGGCTTTCTATTCAGTACAATGGCATCTTTGGGAAGATAGGCATCGGCGTACTCAGACATTCGGATAAAATCGGCATACTTGGGAGGAAATTCTCCATCGGTTTTCTCAGCCTCTGCCTTAACTCCTTTCACAAAGAACAATCCCAAGAAGATGTAGGCAATGGGGTTGAGTTTGGAATCTATATTGATTTTCTGAAGGATGGCTTGAACACCGAGAACTGCCGCAAAAATCATAAATGGAATGATGGTGAGAATAAAACGCGTTCCAAACCATACATAAGGCCATAATAGAAGAATGGTAGCCGAACCAATCAGATAGAATGCTACGAAGCTTCGATATTTCTTCATGTTATAAACGCCTAGCACCATTAGAATAAACAGGATGATTCCGATCATTAGGAAGCCTTGGGAAACGTGGTCTTCTGTGATTTCTACTCCCGTTAATTCACGCATGTAGTATTGATATTCCACGGTTTTATTCGGAAAGAAGGAACGCGGAATTTCAACTTCAAAATATCGAGTGATATTGTAGGTGAGGCGGGTGATAAAATCGCCAAACGTCGCCATGCCATCTTCGGGACGGTACGGATTAACTTGTAGAAGTTGATTGAGGTAGGAGCTGCCTCCCAGAGACTGACCGCGCAAGAACCAAGGAAGTCCAAGCAGTCCAAATCCAATAGAGAACACACCAAACTTTAGCCATTTACGGTTCACGAGTAGGTAGAGAACGAGTCCACCTATGAGTGCAATACCCGCTGTTCGAATGTGAAAACTGAACGAGGCTACCGCCAACATGACCCAAAAGCGCCAATCTTTGAGGAAGTGGTCGTTTCGCTCAGAGAGCATGAAGAGGAGGAGCGTGAGGGATCCAAAGAACAGGTAGGGAATCTCACTCATCATAATACTGCTGTATTCGAGTAAGTTTCCATTGAGCAACACGAGTGCGGCAATGACAAATGCCAGTTTTCTGTTCTCTAATAGAATTTCAAAAATTCTAAAACTAATGAGAATAGTTCCCAAAAAGAATAAGCCACTAACAAACTTCAAGAACACAATCTTCTTGCTAATTAGCATGAAAAAAGCGAGAAGAACAGGGTAACCCGGAGGGAAGTGGTTGTTGGGAACCATGTTGGTGTTGTGGATATTGGTGTATCCTTCACTACTCGAAAGAGCATCTCCTAAGATGTAATAAACGGCATTGTCGCCACCCAAGTTGAGCTTCGTATTGAATACAATGGCGTAGATAATTGCCCATAGCAAGGTGAGGATGATGTATGGAAACCACTTGTTTTCCCAGATCGATTTCCCGGCTTTGGGTTCTGCTTTTTTAGATTGGGCCATAATGTTCTTTCAGTTGGAAAGTCGAAAGTATGAATTCTTCTCACATCCACACAAGGTAAGAATGTAAGAGTGGGGCAGTAGGGATACCATTTAACCTTTTACCTTTGTCGCAAATTTCTACACCCATGAGAGAATCGTTTGCTATCGGCTCTGAGCCGTTATCAATTCCCCTTATTGAGCGAATCTTGCTTGAAGAAATGGCATTGGAACTCACAAATGGTGCCATCGAAAGAATTGAGAAGGCGAGAGCCTACCTAGATGAAAAGATGGCGGTTGACGCCGACCCGATTTACGGAATCAATACCGGCTTTGGCTCACTTTACAATGTGACCATCTCCAAAGACGATTTGTCTAAGCTTCAAGAGAACCTCGTGATGAGTCACGCTTGTGGTATGGGTGAAGAGGTTCCAAGCGACATCGTTCGCATCATGCTTTTGTTGAAGATACAGAGCTTAAGCTATGGATATTCAGGAGCTCAACTTTCCACAGTAAAGCGCCTCATTGATTTCTATAATGAAGATGTTCTACCTGTAGTTTACCAACAAGGATCGCTCGGTGCTTCTGGTGATTTGGCACCTTTGGCGCACTTAGCCCTACCACTTCTGGGTAAAGGTGAAGTAATGTATCAAGGTGATCGTATGCCGGCTGCAGAAGCATTAGCGGCTCTGGGTATGGAACCCATTGTGTTGCAAAGTAAAGAAGGCTTGGCACTCTTGAATGGAACGCAGTTCATGGCGGCCTATGGCACTTGGGAGCTCATCCAAGCGCATAAACTACTTTATGTAGCCGACTTGGTGGGGGCCTTGAGTTTAGAGGCTTACGATGGTCGCCCAGAACCATTTGATGAAAGAGTACATCTCATTCGTCCTCATAGTGGCCAGTTGAAAACCGCACAAAATATTCGCGACTTTCTTGAGGGAAGTGAGTTGATCAAGCGCGTAAAAACGCATGTTCAAGATCCGTATTCTTTCCGCTGTATGCCACAGGTACACGGCGCGTCAAAAGATGCCATTCGCTATGTGACGGATGTGCTAACAACGGAAATCAATTCTGCAACCGATAACCCCAATGTGTTCCCAGAAGACAATGCGATTATCTCAGCGGGAAATTTCCACGGACAACCACTCGCTCTGGCGTTAGATCACCTAGCAATTGCTATGGCCGAAATTGGAAACATCTCTGAACGTCGTGTTTACCAGTTGATTGGCGGTAAGCGAGGTTTACCACCGTTCTTGGTTGCTCAACCGGGTTTGAACAGCGGATTCATGATTCCTCAGTATACAGCCGCAAGTATTGTTTCGCAATCGAAGCAGTTGTGCTCTCCGGCATCGGTAGACAGCATTGAATCATCGAATGGTCAGGAAGACCATGTAAGCATGGGGGCAAATGCCGCCACAAAAGCTTACCGCGTGATAGAGAATACCGAGAGAGTTTTGGCAATTGAATGTATGAATGCCTCGCAAGCCTTGGCATTTAGAGAAGAGAAAACCAGTGAGTTTCTATCTTCATTTGTGGAGATGTTCCGAAGTGAAGTTCCCTTTGTTGAAGTGGATAGAATACTTCACAACGATATTGTTGCGGCTACAGAATTCATTCAGGGACTTCAATTTGACCCTGAATTGATTTACGCTTAATGCGATTTTAATTGATGGATGAGATTGGCAGCTTGCACAGCTGTCAATCCCGCCGTCTCCGTGCGAAGACGCTGATCTCCGAGGGTGATTGGTACTACACCAGCCGATGTAGCCATTGAGAATTCATCAGCAGAAAAATCCCCTTCCGGACCAATGATGACACATGCACTAGGTCCATTCGTCATGAGTTCTGAAACGAGGAGTTTCTTTTCTCCTTCTCCGCAGTAACCGATGTATGTGGGATCCGGTCTCTTTTCGACAATGAAGTCCGTGAACTTCGTGAGAGGGTCCAACTGAGGAAGGGTTCCTTTTAAGCTTTGTTTACAGGCACTGAGCAATATCTTTTCCAATCGCTCTAGCTTCAAGACTTTTCGTTCGGAGTGAAAGCTGAGAAGAGGAGTAATGCGCGTAATTCCAATTTCTACAGCTTTTTCTATGAGCCATTCCAATCGATCCATGTGCTTTGTGGGCGCTATGGCGAGGTGAAATTGGTAGGGAACCGGATTCCAGTCGTTCACCTCTTCTTCAATGCGAATGGTACAGTGTTTCTGGTGATCATTCGAGATAGGACCTGAGTACAAGTTGCCGGCACCATCCATTACGTGAATGATGTCGCCGGCCGACTTCCTCAACACTTTGATCGCATGTTTGCTCTCGTCCGCAGTAAGCGCTGCGGAGTTCCCATCCTTATGACCGTAGAAGAGTTGCATTAGGCACCCACTTTATCTTTTTTGTGACCAGGAGATTTGGTGTAGTTATCCTCTACATATTTGATGATCTCGCTCGCCACATCAATGTTCGTTGTGGTTTCTACACCACGCAATCCCGGAGATGAATTAACTTCAAGAATGAGCGGTCCGCGTGCACTCTGAAGCATGTCGACACCCGCTACATGCAGGCCTAGAGCACGAGCAGCCTTTACCGCCATGTCCTTTTCTGCTTTCTTCAGCTTGATAGGGGTTCCCGATCCTCCTCGGTGGATATTACTTCTAAATTCGCCTTCTTTTCCTTGACGCTTGTAAGCGGCTACCACTTTTCCGCCCACTACAATCGCACGAATATCCGCTCCACCTGCTTCTTCAATGAATTCTTGAACTAGGATGTTTGCATTGAGACCGTAGAAAGCCTCAATTACACTCTTTGCCGCTTTTCGCGTTTCGGCGAGTACCACACCCAAACCTTGTGTTCCTTCCAATAATTTCACGATGAGAGGAGCACCACCAACTTGTTTAATCAGTGATTCTACATCATTTGGCTGTTTGGCAAAGGCCGTTTTCGGTATACCTACACCGTGCTTGGCCAAAATCTGCGTTGCTCTGAGTTTGTCTCTAGATCTACCTAAAGCCAAACTGCTTACCGTGGTAAATACCTGACGCATTTCAAATTGACGAATCATCGCGCTACCGTAGTAGGTTACAGAAGCACCGATGCGCGGGATAATGGCATCCACCTCTTGAATGACATGGTCACCATAGTAGATGTTCAAATTTCCCGACTCCATGACTACATACGTTCTCGTGTGATTAATTACACTAACGTTGTGTCCTCTGGCTTCAGCGGCCTCAACGAGGCGGCGCGTGCTGTATAAGTTCTTGTTGGCGGAGAGAATGACTAAATTCATCGGGAAGTTTTTGCTTTTTGTTTGGCAGATAGATTGGATTTGGCGACATCAACGATGAATCGGTTTTTCAGCAAGCTTCTTCCTATCAGAATAGGGAAGAGCATTTTCTCTCTATCGGCTAATGTAAATTCTGTGGTGTAGGTTTCTCCAAAGAGCACTACTTGAGTGGTTAGGCTAAAGCGCGTTTGTTCCTGACCAAAACTGTTTTTTATTTTGCGTTCGCGGAAATCAGTCGTGTGGTAGAACTCTCCTTGGTATTGTGGGTGTTTCTTGTCTAAAAGCTTGAAGTAGAGATGTTCAACTCCATCTCTTTCTACTAGTTTCACACTGTGACAGTGCAAAGCGGAGATGGCGGCACCCGTATCAATCTTACATCCCAAATCGAACATGTCGAACTCCGGCAAGTCAATTTGGTCAATGCGACCTATAATTGTGGATTTGGCTTTCATATTCGCCTAGACGTTTCGTCAAACTTATAAAACGTGAGTAGACTTCTGATTAAGTCTCTTATAAATTAATTCGAGCAGAGGCAGAAATACTCAAATCTGCAACGTGACCTTCTTTCCACTTGTAGTATCCTGCAATGGCAATCATCGCTGCATTATCGGTAGTGAATTCAAAAGGAGGTAAGAACAGTTCCCATTTTCGCTTCTCAGCCAGTTCGCTCAATCGATTGCGAAGACCTTTATTCGCTGAAACCCCGCCGGCTATCGCAATGCGATGGATACCCGTGTCTTTTGATGCAGCCACCAATTTCTTCATCAGAATTTCGATGATAGTGTGTTGTACGCTGGCGCAGATATCATCAATGTTCTTTTGAATGAAGTCAGGTTCTTTTGCCACCGCCTTTTGCAAGGTGTATAGCACGCTGGTTTTCAATCCACTAAAGCTGAAGTTGTATCCTTCTAGTGAAGGACGAGAAAAGGCAAAGGCATTGGGATTACCCAACGCCGCTCTGCGATCAATTTCTGGTCCGCCAGGATAGGACAGACCAAGGAGTTTCGCAGTTTTGTCAAAGGCTTCTCCTGCAGCATCGTCTAGCGTTTCTCCCATCACTTCAAAATCAGAAGGAGAATTCACTTTTACAATCTGGGTATGGCCGCCGCTTACGGTTAAGCACAAAAAGGGAAATTCTGGATTTTTAACGCCCTCTGCTTCAATGAGGTGAGCGAGAACATGAGCCCTCATGTGGTGGACATCAATCAGCGGTATGGAGAGAGCTAAACTGAGTGATTTGGCAAAACTGGTTCCTACTAATAGAGAACCTAGGAGTCCAGGGCCCGCTGTAAAAGCAATGGCTGACAGATCTGCTGCGGTGATTCCCGCCTCCGTGAGAGCGCTGTTCACCACGGGAACAATGTGAGCTTGATGCGCTCTACTGGCCAATTCTGGAACTACACCACCGTACTCTTCGTGCACTTTCTGACTGGCTACAACGTTGGAGAGTATGCGTCTCTCTGACAACACTGCTGCAGCCGTATCATCACAAGAGGATTCGATGGCAAGTATGTATTCCTTTTTTGGCATGGTGCAAATGTAGATATTCAACGTTGGATGTGTATAGTACTTGGGAGGCTCAAATCAATTTCGGATCGATAATTGTTACCTTCGTGCTACAAAGAAATCGGTTCTTTCGCCAAGCCAATGAACGCCGTACTAAGAGGTATTTGGAAATTCATCAAGCGAGTGATTATTTCACTCCTGATACTCATCGTGTTAACAGGCGCCGTTTTCTCGATTCCGGGAGTGCAAACTTCCTTGGCAAACATCGCTGTCAACTATCTGAAGAGCGAATTTGGACTAGAAGTTCAATTGAGATCCGCCGATTTTCAGTTTCCCAATGTGATTCATCTTCACGGTGTGTATGCACCAGATCATCGGAATGACACCTTGATTTATGCCGATGAAATCAGTTTTGAGTTCTCTGGTTTTTCGAATAATCACCTGTATGCAGGAGATGTTTCGCTTCAAGGCGGAAAGTTCTACATGCGTAAATACGAAGAGGATACGCTTTTCAACTTCATGTATTGGTTGGATCACTTTAGCAGTGATGCGCCGGTAGACACTACTTCGGAGGATTTCAAATTGTCTTTTAACAACATCTACATCTCTGATTTTGATTACATGAAACGCCCTGTGAACTGCGATTCATGCACACTATTGGATTTTTACGACGCCACAGTGATGGTGAGCGATTTTGAATTGGACGGTTCGTACGTGGAGGCCAACTTCAACCAATTGTCGTTTAAAGATGATCGGCGATTTAATCTGCATGAGTTCCGCGGTAAGGCGGCGTTTAAGTCGAACTACATGTCGCTGGAGGATCTCTACTTTGTTACAGACAAATCAAGGGTTAAGGGAATTGCCAAACTAAAGTACCGCGATCTTGGCGAGTTTTCAGACTTTTTGAATGCCGTGGTGATGGAAGGGCAGTTCGAGAATTCTGTCATAAGCTCCAGTGAAATCCAAAGTTATATCCCTCAGTACCCATCTTTTGATGAACTCACTGTAAATGGGAGTTTTAAAGGATCGGTGAATGACCTTACGGCCACAAACATGGATGTTATTGTGGGGTCCACTCAGTTTTTCGGAAATGTTCATATCGTAGATTGTACCGAACCGAGCGATCTCTATCTCGATGCATTTATTGGCTATTGTCAAACGAATGGTGCGGACATCAATACATACGTAAGTCCTTTTATTGAAGGGGGATTGCCTGATGTATTGCTCCAAATGAGTTACATCGATTTGTCTGGACACTACGAAGGAACGCTAGAGAGTTTTTCTACTCGAGGGGAGATCAAATCCAACCTTGGGGATGCAAACGTAAACATGTCGTTCAAAGATCTAGGGAATTCAGACATCGCTTCCTATTCCGGTGAATTGGGCTTGATGGGGTTTGATCTTGGAGGATTGTTAGAAGATCCAACTTTGGGAACCATTACCGCAGCAGGACAGGTAAAGGGCGTGGGATTCAACGCGAAAAAGGCATCGGCTCAGTTGGACTTGAATGTGGCAGAGTTTGAATACAAGGCCTACAACTATCGCAACATTTCTATTGAAGGAGATGTGGCGAATAGGAAGTTCAATGGTGAATTTGATGTCAATGACCCACGAGTAAAGTTGGATTTTGATGGTGGCCTTGACTTCAGTACCGATACCGCCACGCTCGACTTCGTGGCCACTATTGATTCTACAGATTTGTACACAATCGGATTTGTGGGTGATACAGTTTCGTGGTTAAGTGGAGAGATTGTTGCCGACTTTCTTTTGTACAAAGATGAGTGGTGGCAGGGGCAGATCAATATTGATAGTGTAAAGTACCGAAGAGGAGCAAGACTTCATTCTTTCAATGAATTCGTTCTCACCAGTAGCAACGCAGGAAATATCACTAGGAATGCAATTGATTCCGATATTTTAGATGGATACATTGAAGGAGAATACAAGCTGTTCCAAATTCACAAGCCCTTCTTAGCCGCACTAGCTTCCGTGAGTTCTCAATTCCCATACGAGGAAGAACCACTTTACACGGATATTGAATTCAATCTAACCCTGAAGAAACCCGATATCATTTCTGCATTACTCGCTAGGGGATTGAGGGTGGCAACAGGAACCTCTATCGATGGACGTATCAACTCAGTGAATGGGCAGTTGTCGTTAAACATTGATGCGCCAGGAATAGACCTTTATGGGACGTACTTTGATACAACGGCCATTCGACTCAATGGTTCGCACGGAAGATACGTGATGAACTCTAATGTGCGTAGCATTTTCAATGCCGACGGATTGGAGACGGATATCATCAAATTAAAAGCTGATTTTCTCAAGGATAGTACGCTCATTGATTTCAAGGGTACACTGAAAGATTCCATTGATTCTCGATTAAAGCTCAATGGCTATATGTTGCAACCGACGCCAAATTCCGTGGCTTTCTCATGGAATAAAGTGAGGTTTAATGTAGGAACTGATACCTTGATTCTCGACAATACTAACCGCTTACTCATTCAACCTGGTAGAATGGAGTTTGCCGGCTATAACTTTGAGGGGAGAACTAGTTCATTGAGTATAAACGGATTTATTTCTGATAACGAATACGAAGTTCTTCGATTGAACCTTCACCGATTGGATCTTCAATTGGTGAACTATCTGCTTCGTCAAGAATCGACAGAGTTCAATGGGCAGGCAACAGGGATTTTGATTCTCAACGATTTGTTTGGAACACCGAGCATGGCGGGTAACTTGAGTGTGGATAGTCTTCATCTCAATCAACAGCACTTGGGAAATCTCGACTTCAACCTCGATTGGGATGTAGTGAGGAATAAAACCCTTATTGACGGTAATATTACCCTTGGAACGCTAGAGACCATGGCGGTTTCGGGTATCATCGCTCCAGATAGTACTTCTCCGTTGTTGGTAGATATCGATTTGAATCGATTCCGATTGGCTTGTTTCAACTCTTATCTGCTGGGAATTCTAGATAATTTGAGGGGAGCGGTTCAAGGAAATATCCACTTGGCAGGGACATTCGAGAAACCAACGCTATCGGGGGAACTCCGACTTCCGAATGCTGCGTTCAGCGTTCCGTTCTTGGGAACCGATTACAACTTTGAAGGTAGTCCTACCATTCATTTATCATCCGATAAAATTCTTTTGGATCGCGTTCCTATGCGAGATACCAAGGATCAGACAACGGGAATTGCTTCCGGGGTAATCTATCACAAGAACTTGAGTGACATTAAGTTCGATTTGGCCATTCAAGCTAACCGACTGCTGAGCCTAGATACGGAAGAAGGCGACAACAATTACTTCTTCGGCAAGGCATACGCTTCTGGTGCGGTTCGAATTGTAGGACCAACCGATCAGATGAATCTACAAATTGACGTAGAGGCGGAGGAAGGAACTTCGATTAAACTGCCTTTGTCTTCTCCAACCGAGATTGGGCAAAATGACTTTATCACCTTTGTAGATCCAACAATAGATACGGCAACCACAGCCTTCAATTTTGTTAGAAAAGGAAAGGTTCAAGATTTGGGAGGACTCAGTATTACAGTGAATGCCAATATGAAGCCTGAAGCGGAGGTGCAACTTATTCTGGATGAATCTGTAGGTGGTGAGATCAAAGGACAAGGTGCTGGGCTCATCAAGATAAACTTGAGCAGCTCGGGTGATTTAGCCATTCTAGGTAACTATACCGTAACTCAGGGAGAGTACCTGTTTAGATTGCAAAATGTTGTCTCCAAAAAATTCCAAATCCGAAAAGGATCTACGTTGAATTGGAGTGGAGACCCTTTTGATGCACAGATTGATTTATTCGCTGAATACTCCACGAGAACAACTTTAAGTGGAATGGTTTCTGCCGCCAGTGGATATGGTGGTCAGCGGGTGAAAGTAAATCTAATCATGCACCTAACAGGAGCATTGATGAACCCCAATATTTCGTTTAATATCGAGGTGCCCAATGTGAGCACCGCATGGCAAGAGGAAATCCGAAACCGATTGAGCGATCAGGATAAGATGATGGACAATGCCTTCTCGCTTTTGGTCGCCAACACGTTTTGGAATCCTGATAATTCCATTGCTGATGATCTCGTTTCACAACCGATCGATCAAATGGCGAGTGTGATGTCCAACTGGGCAGCTAAATCGGTATTTGGTGATTATGCCGACCTATCTCTCAACTACAATACGTACGGAAACGATGCGGCTGTGGGGAGTGAGTTTGAAGTGAGTGTGTCCAAGTCATTTGCCAATGATAGAATTGTCGTAAACGGCAATGTGGATATTCCACTTGATCAGAACACAAATTCATCTCAAGCCCAACAGCAAACCGTAACGGGTGACGTTGAAGTAGAATACAAAATCACGGAAGATGGTCGTATTCGAACCAAAGCCTTCAATAGAAGTAATCAGAACAACCCAGGGTTAGATTACTTGTCTCCGTATACCCAAGGGGTGAGTGTGTACTATCAAGCGGATTTTGAAACGTGGGATGAATTGGTAGAAAAACTTTTCGGACATCCACCGGTTGAAATGAACGATAGCATACCGAATGCGGAACCCACTTTACCAGCTGATACGACGGTTTCAGATACAGCAAAGGGCTTGGTCAAGTTTAGAACACCTGATCGCAAGCCCTCTGGTCGTTCGTCTGAAGAGAATGTAGATTCTACAGCGGTAGAACCTAATCCATAGTAACGTTTTCAATGATTTCCAATCCATACCCGATGATACCAACGCGTTTAATCGGATGATTGGTGAGGAGGCGGAGTTTAGAAACGCCCAATTCATGTAGAATCTGAGCGCCTATTCCGTAATCGCGTGTATCCTTTGTAAATGAAGTACTGCGCGCTGGAGTTTCTCCGCCTTCTAGTGAAGTTCTGTATTCGCGAAGTCGGTCGAGTAACGAACCAGCCATCTGATGTTGGTTCATATACACGATTACGCCTTTTCCTTCTTTCTCTACGGCTTTCATTGCACGTTCCAGCTGATGAGCTGGAGATTGAGTAAGTAAGTGGAAGATATCATTACCCACACCTGCGCTGTGAACGCGAACCATTAGAGGTTCATCTTTACTCCATTCTCCTTTGGTCAGTGCCAAATGCACTTGTCCATTGGTGGTTTGTTCAAAAGCGTGTAGCGTGAATTTCCCGAATTCGGTGTCGATGTCGAAGGATTCGCGCAATGTAATCAGCGATTCTTTCTGCATGCGGTAGGCAACCAAATCCTCGATAGATACCACCTTGAGATCGTGCTCTTTCGCAATATCAAGAAGTTGCGGAAGGCGAGCCATGGTACCGTCTTCGTTCATGATCTCCACAATCACTCCGGCAGGTGCCAAGCCCGCTAGTCGAGCGAGGTCAATGGCAGCTTCGGTGTGCCCTGTTCTGCGCAGTACGCCGCCTGGTTTAGCGATAAGTGGGAAGATGTGTCCCGGTCTACCAAGGTCTTCCGGCTTGGTATTTGGATCTACAAGAGCCTTAACCGTTTTCGCACGGTCGCTGGCAGAAATCCCTGTGGTTACACCGTTTCCAATGAGGTCGATGCTCACAGTGAAGGAGGTGTGCATTGGATCGGTGTTTTTATTCACCATCAAATGGAGATCCAATTCCTCACATCTACTGTCGATGAGTGGGGTACAAATTAATCCACGACCATGAGTGGCCATGAAGTTTATCATTTCTGGAGTAACGAGTTCCGCTGCGGCAACGAAGTCTCCTTCATTTTCACGGTCTTCATCATCCACTACGATTACCACTTTGCCATTGCGGATATCCTCAATGGCTTCTTCAATGGTATTAAGAGCGCTTTTGTGCTCGCTTTGTTGGTTGCCAGACATTGCTTTCAACTCCTTGTAAATAAATCATCAACCCTTTCAGGAGGGCAAAGTTCATCAAATAAAAATGACCTACGAAGCGTATCGGTGAACTTCTTTCGATAGTGCTGGGTAGGATGAGGTCTATTGCAACAATAAGCAAGAGACCGAGCTGACCTAAGAATAATAGGTCGTACAGGTTTAATCCCGGTTGATAGGCGAGTACGGCCGAACATAACAGCGATACGATCAGGAAGATAGGGGTAAACCAACGGAATACTTTGTGGGACAGGAATGCAAAGCCTACTGGAAAAAAGCGACTAAAAATGAGTCCCTTAAATCGTCGGAGGTTTTGAAAATTCCCCAAGCTTATTCGCACTTTGCGCTTGAATTCTTCAATGCGATCCACAGAAACGTCTTCGGTACAGAGGGCTTTGGCATCAAATACAGCCTTATCTCCACGCTGGAGCACGCTCATGGTAATGAAGAAATCTTCCATGAAGGTGAGGGGAGGGATGGTGATGAAGGAATCACGCTCAATGAGGTAACATCCACCTTCTACGCCAATTGCTGTGCCCCATAGGTTGGATTCATGCAGTTTTATCTGGTTTTCGTAGTTCAGATACTGTTCTTCCTGTTTTGCAATGCCCTCCACCGATGAATCTCGGTACACGATATTACCACCAACGAGTTTCACAACGGGATTGGATATGGACTTCACCATGGAGGTGATCATGCCGCGATCAAAGTAGATGTTGGCATCCGTACCTAAGATTAAATCCGACTTAGAGATGGAAACCAAGTGATTGATAATTCCTGATTTTCCGGTCCTTCCTGGCATTCGCACCAAGTGAAGATTGGAATATGTTTCACTCAACTTTGTAATGATTTCATCGGTTCTATCCGTACTCGCGTCGGAACCGATATAGATGTTCAATTTGTCAAGTGGGTAATCACTTTGATAAATGGAGTGAATCTTATCTTCAATAACCACCTCTTCATTGTATGCTGCAAAAATGATATCTACAGTAGGAAGATGATCAGGAAGAGCTGGAGTGAGGGACTTTTTTTGGTCGAGCACCTTGAGCAAGAATGGATACCCTAAATAGGTCCACAAGATGAGGAATACGGATATCCAGAATATAAACTCGAGAACTATCATTTTCGGGTGGGAAGACGATTCAATAGGTCTTCGGCCAATTTATTCTCGTCAAAGATACGCATGGCAAGTTTGCGAGCTTCATGTCCCAATCTTTCTCTTTCTCCCGCGTCTTGGATGAGTTTTATCACAGCTATGGCAAAGTCTTCTGGTCGATCGGCAATGTACGCATGCACTCCGTTTTCAATAGGAATACCTTCAACGGCTACACGGGTTCCCACAATGGCTTTGCCGTATGCCAAGGCTTCCATCACTTTGATTCGCATCCCAGATCCTGCCAGGAGTGGGACCACAAAGATTCCGTGCTTGGCATAAAAGTCGGATGCTGATTCAACTCTACCTTCCACAAAGAATCCACGTTGAGGTTGGTGCAAGTTGAGGGTATCAGAATCTCTTCCGGCTAGATGGAAGACGGCTTGAGCATCGCGCTTGAGGATTTCTGGCCACACTTTTTGGGCAAACCAGCGAATACCATCCACATTGGGAATCCAATCCATGGCGCCAATGTGAAAAACATCGGGTTCTTTGGAACCGTATTCGGGATAGGAATTCGGCTGAATTCCACAAGGCATTACGTGCACAGGAGTACTACATTTGGCAAACCACTTGGCGTCTTCTTGGGTGATGGCAACGATGCTATCCGACTGGCCACAGGCTGCTACTTCGTATTTCTCCAGTCGTGTGTTTTGTATGTTGAGGTACCACTTCTTGAGTGGAGAAGTTTCTTGTTGAATTTGACGATTCCAGATGTGATGTTCCACATTGTGTGCGCGAAGTACGATAGGTATACCCGCTGATTTCAATTCATCAGCATAGGGCATCATAAACAGGCCGTCTACTATAGCCGCGTCATATTCTCGCTTTTTAATGGCGCGCTTCACCATCTCTCGTACCTCTTCAATGTCAAATCTCGAAACCATGTATGAACGGGACGAGAAGCAAAGGTTCGAGAGTGCACCTAGGATAGATGGAGTGGTGTTTACGGGATGAATGTGCCATTCAATTCCTTCGGGAACCTGTGATTCTGGATTCTCAACATAGTGTTTATCCGTGTTGAGTGCAATCACGGTCAATTTAGCACCAGCACTTAGGAGTCCGCGAATATTGCTCGCCATAGCGATGGAGCTGCCATCACGAGGAGGAAAGGGGAACTTGTTACACAGTATCAGTAGCTCTTTCATTCTGCTTTCTAGCCTTGAGGCGTTGAACGATCCAACGGAACGGACGAAGGTAAGACTCCGCGTCTAATACCGAAGAATCACGTGCTGCTTTTACGGTTAAGAAGATGCCAATAGGCAATAGAATGAGAGAGGGGAGCCAAACGGCCCAGAATTCAGGAAGCGATCCTTGTCTGCCGAATTTTTCGAAGGTGGTGATCATGACATGGTAAATCAAGAAGATCACAATACTGATGACAAATGGAAAACCAACTCCACCTTTTCGAATGATTGCGCCAAATGGTGCCCCCACAAAGAAGAGAATCAAACAGCCTACGCTCACAGCGAACTTCTTGTGCCATTCGATGAGATGACGTGCCATATATTCCTCGCGGTAGTCGTACTCATCCTTTTGATCAGCATACTGACTTCGGTTGTTTTGAGCCGTGCGTCTGCCGTTCTCAATGGCGCGTTTGCGAAGAGATGGTGGAACGGTTTCCAAGAAATGTGGTCCACGTGATAATTCATAGGAAGAATCCACATTCACCTCATTAAACCAGTACTTATGTGTCATCACCTCGGCCATGGCATCCTGACGAACAGCGAGTTGATCGACCAGTGAATCGTAGGCAACAACCAACTGATCCACGTTCATCATTCTGAAGTGTCTGCGGCGATTCACCTCTCCCAGATTGCCCTGAGCTAAGCTCACCAAGGAAATACGGAGAATGGTTTCATCAAAAGACGACTTCAAGTGCAGTCCGTCTTCTCGGTCGTCTCTTCGGCTTGCAGGAAGTTCTTCGTAGCTATGCCCATCAATGAGTGTAAACTCGAGCCATGATTCATTCTCAATCAAACGCATCACGCCTTCGCGAGCCATGATTACTTTGTTCTGCTTTCGGGTGTCTTCAGAGAAATCATAAATGAAAACGTCGTAAATCTTGTTCTCATCCTTACCACCAATCTTGATGGAATACCCATCAATCCCATCGTAGAAAACACCAGGAGTCAAGTTAAACGCCGGTTTTTGTCGGGATATATTGATGAGTAGATTTTCTCCTTTGAAATTGGCTACAGGAATGACGTTGTTGGAGAAGAAGAACATTCCAAAGGCGATGAGCGACATCAGGACGATTACCGGACGCATGATGCGATACAGCGATACTCCAGAAGAGCGCATAGCGGCTAATTCGTAGTGTTCTCCAAAACCTCCAAAGGTCATGATAGAACTGAGGAGCACGGCGATGGGAAGAGCCATAGGTACTACCTGTGCCGACCAAAAGAAAAGCAGCTCCACGATGTAGTACCATTCAATCCCTCTACCAACAAGGTCATCAATGTACTTCCACAGAAGCTGCATCATCAAAGTGAAAATACTCACCAATAAGGTGGGTATAAACACTTTTACAAAGCTGGATAATACGTATTGATCTAGGCGTTTCATCTACGGCCGCGACTGCGAGGCTCATTTATTCTCCAACCAGAATAATCGTCGCGGTTGAAGGTTACTTCCGAAGCATTAATACCAGAGTTCACCGAATAAGAAGTAATCGTGATGGTCTTAATAACGTCGTCGGTGTCGTATTCGGTGTAAGAGTACACGCGTTTGGTGGACATATCAATCCCCAACACAATATCGCGGATTTCTTCGCTTCCGTTCGGACGAACTTTGATGTACTGTATCGTTTTACCGTCAATGGTTTCTTTACCTGCCATTGCAAGGCTAGATCCACTTTCAAAGCGAGCCAGAACCCCGTTTGGAGTGAAGGCCATGTCGCTGTCTTCCAAGATGCGCACATCTACTTCTTCGTCGTCTTCGTTCACTACATAGGCGCGATTGCCGTTCAAGTAGACTACTTGTCCCGCAGTTTCGAGCTTGTAGTTCTCTCCAACAATAGTCACTTTACCCGTGCTTTCACGAGCCTGTCTTGGGTTGTCTGGATTTCCAGTTGGAAATTCAATCTTATTCGTAAAAGTGAGAGATTGGTCGGAGTAGGAGAGGAGGTTCGCCTTTACTTCCTCAAGTAAGCTCTTG
Organism: Phaeocystidibacter marisrubri; assembly: GCF_008933165.1. Lineage (NCBI taxonomy): Bacteria > Pseudomonadati > Bacteroidota > Flavobacteriia > Flavobacteriales > Phaeocystidibacteraceae > Phaeocystidibacter > Phaeocystidibacter marisrubri. The sequence continues at coordinate 1,217,079 of NZ_WBVQ01000001.1, read as the reverse complement.
GCTTGAGTGTTGGTTGCTTGACCAAAAGTAAATGTACTTAGCGCTAGGGCTAAGGAAGTTATAATATATCGCATCGCGTTTAGGAATCTAAAGTTGAATTGCCTGGATTCAATTTCTGTTCCAAAGATACTTCATCTGGAACAAGAACTTGTCGTGCTTTTGAACCTTCAAACGGTCCAATGATACCCGCAGCCTCTAATTGGTCTACAATTCTACCTGCGCGGTTGTAACCCAACTTGAGCTTTCTCTGAAGCAAGGATGCTGAACCTTGTTGGTGTATCACTACAATTCGAGCGGCATCTTCAAAGAGGGCATCTCGGTCTTCATCGGCCAAAGCACCGCCGCCGCCACCGCCTTCTTCGCCAACGTATTCCGGTAAGAGATAAGCTTCGGGGTAAGCCTGTTGGTTTCCAATGTATTCAGTGATTTCGTCTACTTCAGGTGTATCTAGGAACGCACATTGAAGTCGGATAAGGTCATTGCCAGAAGAGAACAACATATCCCCTTTACCAATTAGCTGATCGGCTCCACCGGCATCCAAGATGGTTCGAGAGTCGATTTTAGAAGTGACGCGGAAGGCGATTCGTGCAGGGAAGTTTGCCTTTATGATACCGGTAATCACGTTAACTGATGGACGCTGTGTGGCGACAATCAGGTGAATTCCAATTGCACGAGCAAGCTGAGCCAAACGAGCAATAGGCGTTTCAACCTCCTTACCTGCGGTCATGATCAAGTCCGCAAATTCGTCAATAACCAATACGATGTATGGCAAGTATTTGTGTCCCTCTTCTGGATTCAGCTTGCGCTGGATGAACTTGGCGTTGTATTCCTTAATGTTACGAACCATGGCGCCTTTCAGCAATTCGTAACGGTTGTCCATTTCAATACAAAGCGAGTTCAGCGTGTTGATCACCTTGCTGGTATCCGTGATAATCGCATCTTCTGTATCTGGAAGTTTTGCTAGATAATGACGTTCAATCTTATTGTAAAGCGTCAATTCTACCTTCTTCGGATCCACCAAAACGAACTTCACTTGCGAAGGATGCTTCTTGTAAAGGATACTGGCAAGAATGGCATTTAATCCCACCGACTTACCTTGACCTGTTGCACCTGCCATGAGGAGGTGAGGCATCTTTGCAAGGTCGGTTACAAACGTCTCATTAGAAATGGTCTTACCCAATGCTATAGGAAGCTCAAACTTGCTGTTTTGGAATTTTTCTGAAGTGAGAACCGCTCTCATCGATACGATGCTGGCATTCTTATTCGGCACTTCAATACCAATAGTACCGCGACCAGGAATAGGTGCAATGATTCGGATACCCAATGCGGCCAAACTCAACGCGATATCGTCTTCCAGGTTTTTGATTCTTGAAATACGAACTCCAGCTTCTGGAACAATCTCGTACAAAGTAACCGTTGGTCCAATGGTAGCTTTGATCTTTGCAATGCTGATCTTGTAGTTCTGAAGCGTGTTAACGATGTTGTTCTTGTGTTCCTCAAGTTCAGCTTGATCGATATTGATGTTGCCATCTCCGTGTTCAACCAGTAGGTCGAGTGGTGGGAGTTTAAAGCGGGATAAGTCGAGCTTTGGATCATACTCGCCAAAATCCTTCACCTTTTTATTCACTTCCTTCTCAGAAAGTGCCTCTTCGGCTGCGGCTTCTTCAACATCAAATTCTGGTCCTTCATCACTTTTTGTTGAATCAGCTACCGTCTTTTCCTCCACTACAGGTTCCAATTCAATTTCGCTTTCCGGAACATCAGGTGTTTCGGGTTCAGGCTCTGGTTCCGGTTGAACCCTCTCCGGTTCAGGCTCTTCGTCAAAGTCAATTTCAACAGAAGATTCGTCCTCTATTTCAAGATCTTCATCCTCTATATCTTCATCATCTACTTCAACAGACTGAACAGGGGCAGAGGAATTAGACTCTGGAATAATCTCTTTCGCTTCGCGTTTAAATCTGGCAAAGAGCGATTTTGCTCCATTTGCCATGGTGTCGGGTGTAACCTTCATCACAAGGATTAACCATGCGAGTAGGGTAAAGATGAATAGGAGCAAGCTACCGATGTTCCCGAGGAGGGAATCCATGTAGCGTGCGGTGTAATAACCAACACCTCCGGCAAATACGTTGTGATTTACATTGCCCAAGTAGGCCATGAAAGCAGAAAGCCAGATCGAGCTGAAAATGACAACTCTGAAAACTTTAAGAAGTGGGTAAGGTGAATATTTAAAGCTGATTCGGAGTCCGATGAAAGTAAGCAGCACAGGAACTCCAAACGCTGCAATGCCAAACCAGCGGTACACGAAAATTTGTCCTAGAGAGGCTCCGACTTTACTCAGTACGTTGTGTACTTTGAAATCGGGATTGCCTACTAGCTCGAGAAAGGACTGTTGGAATGCGCTTTGATCGTTCGACCAAGATCCCAAAAACGAGATGAAGGCAATGGTCATGAACACTCCGATGAATATCAGGGCCAATCCAAATACCACATGCACACTGCGATCTTTCGCAGCGGCTTTCCAACTTTCTAACAAAGGCACTTTGGGAGTGCTCTTCGCTTTGCTTTCTTTTGTTTTCTTCTTTGCCATAGGCGAATTTGGGAACGCATCAAAGGTAAAATAATTGCCGTGTGATGAAGGTAATATGGATGTAGGTTATGCACAATGAACTGTAGATAAGCGAGCCCTAAAAATCCACTGTGGTCAGCTCCTACATTCTTCCTATTTTTGCGGCTCAAATGCATCTAAAAGGCTCAAATGATACAACTGATTAGTGCTCCTTCTGAAATTGGCGCAGGTACACGCGGTGCAAGCCTCGGCTATGAAGCGATGAAAATTGCTTCGCTACATGTGGATCCTACTTTTTTCAAGCGTCACAAACCCGAAGTGGTGGAAACAGCGAACAACCTATTGTTCGAACATGTAGACAACCCTTACGGCAAGCGAATCAAAGGCGTGGTTAAGATGTACCGCAGAATTGCGGCCATTGTAGCTGAAACGATGGATGATGGGGATTTCCCATTGATTATTACAGGAGATCACAGCAATGCAGGTGGAACTATTGCGGGTATTTCACAAGCGAATCCAGACCAGCGTTTGGGTGTTGTTTGGATTGATGCACACAGCGACCTTCATTCACCGTATACATCTCCTTCTGGAAATGTCCACGGTATGCCTTTGGCAACCGCGATTCATGAAGATAATTTGGAATCGGCCATCAATGAAGTGCGCGGTACGGCATTGACTAGCTGGAACCAGATGAAAGGCGGACATCAGCGTGTGAAGCCTGAAGATATCGTGTTTATTGCGCTGCGCAGTTCGGAAGATCCTGAATTGCACTTGATCGACAAGTACAACATGGCGGTTCACCGAACCGAGGCGGTTCGCGAAAAAGGCGTTCGTGCGGTGTATGAAGCAGCCATGGAGCGACTCAAAGATTGCGACATTATCTATGTGACCTTTGATGTAGATAGCATGGATCCTAGCGTGTCGATTGGAACAGGAACTCCTGTCCCGGGCGGACTTACCGAGGCGGAAGCCACGGAATTCCTTCAACTTTTTGCAGCGGAAGAGAAAGTGGTATGTATGGAGTTCACCGAAGTGAACCCGCTCTTGGACGACAAGGGAAATGCCATGGGTGAAGCAGCTTTTAGATGTTTGAAAGCCACCGTTGAAGTACTAGAAAAAAGATAGAGTAGGCCAAAGGCCAAATAAAATTGAAATGAGCGATTTACAATCGAAACTAGCTCTTGCTACTCAAGAAGTATTGCAAGAGTTGTACAACTTGGAAGTTTCTACTATTGATTTCCAAGAAACTCGAAAGGAATTTGAAGGTGATCTCACCCTCGTTGTTTTCCCATTCCTTAGAGCCAGCAAGAAGAAACCGGAAGACACCGCCAATGAAATTGGTGCTGCTCTTCAAGAGCGCTTGCCGGAAGTTGCTCGTTTTAATGTGGTGAAGGGTTTTCTAAACTTGGTCATCGGAGAATCTCAATGGTCGGATTTATTCGAAACCATTGCAAAGCATGAGCATTGGGGTTTTACTACTCCAGATGAGAATTCCCCGGCGGCAATGGTGGAGTACAGTTCACCGAATACCAACAAGCCATTACACCTCGGACACATCAGAAACAATCTCTTGGGGTATTCTGTGTCGCGCATCATTGCCGCATCAGGTAAAAATGTTGTGAAGGTTCAAATCATCAATGACAGAGGGATTCACATCTGTAAAAGCATGATTGCTTGGGTGAAGTATGGAGAAGGGGAAACTCCAGAATCAAGCGGACTGAAAGGAGATAAGCTCGTAGGGAAGTACTACGTTGAATTCGACAAACACTACCGTGCTGAAGTTGCTGCTTTAGTGGAAGGTGGTATGGAGAAAAAAGAAGCCGAGTCGAAGGCTCCCCTCATGTTGGAAGCACAGGACATGCTCCGCAAGTGGGAAGCTGGCGATGAAGATGTAGTAGGACTGTGGAAGAAAATGAACAGCTGGGTGTATGCTGGGTTTGAAGAGACATACAACAGACTGGGCGTTGGATTCGACAAGAATTACTACGAAAGCGAAACGTATATTTTAGGTAAGGCAGATGTGGAGCGCGGTTTGGAAAGTGGAGTTTTCTACCGCAGAGAAGACGGCTCTGTTTGGATTGACCTCACCGATGAAGGTTTGGATGAAAAGTTGGTACTCCGTAAGGATGGAACCAGCGTATACATGACACAAGACATTGGAACAGCTATTCAGCGTTTCAAGGATTTCAATATTGACAGCCTAACATACGTGGTTGGAAATGAGCAGGATTATCATTTCAGAGTGTTGTTCCTGATCCTTTCTAAGTTGGGATATGAGTGGGCTCACCGACTTTACCACTTGTCGTACGGTATGGTCGATCTTCCTTCGGGCAAAATGAAGTCGCGTGAGGGAACGGTAGTAGATGCCGATGACCTAATGGATGAAATGGAATCCACAGCAGAGAAAATTGCAGAAGAACTCGGCAAGCTTGACGGACTAGGTGAAGAAGAGCGTAAGGATCTATACCGCAAGATTGGTATGGGGGCCTTGAAGTACTACATTCTCCGTGTAGATCCGAAGAGAAGAATGATGTTCAACCCAGAAGAATCGATTGATTTTACGGGAAACACAGGACCATTCATCCAATACACTTATGCCAGAATTCAATCGCTAAAACGCAAGGCCACAGACTTACCTGAGGTGGATTTTTCCAACCACGAACTCGAGGAGCGGGAGCGTGAATTGGTCAAGGAAATGGGACGATTCCCAGAGATCATCTCTCAAGCTGCCAATGAGTTCAGTCCAGCTATTGTTGCGAATTACGTATATGATCTCACCAAGCAATTCAACGGATTCTATCAAAGTACCAGCATTTTGAATGCCGAAACTCCAGCGCTCGCCGCCTTCCGTCTTGCTCTTGCCGAGGCCGTAGGAGGTATCATTGAACGCGGGCTAGGCGTGTTGGGGATTGAAGTGCCGGAAAGAATGTAGGATGGGAGTGGGAAGTGAGAGTTCTGGATGGATCTTTGAGATGAAAGTGAGTTGAGTGTGTAGTTCTGCGCACGAACTTGATGAATAGGTAAGGAAGATAAGGAAGGATGTATTGGATTCACGCTCAGCTCCTTCGCTGATGTTGCTCGGGATGCTAGCATAAGAACCAATGATTTGTTCTTTTTGACGAGAAGATTCAATTAAGGAGCTGAGTCTACATGTTTCAATAGAGAGGTTTAGTGCTTTTTTCTAAGCGGTGAGGTTCTGATAATTTCTACTAAGACCGAGCTGATGTTTGGATTTTTCTAATCTTCAGCTTGAATAAGTCAAAACACTTCTTTCAAATGTTTACAAGGAAGTGTTCAGGAGTGTTCACTTAAGTGTGTCATCCCTTATCCTTGATCTCAGATCCCTTATCCTTGATCTCTGATCCCTTATCCTTGATCCCTGATCCTTGATCTCTGATCCCTTACCCTTGATCTCTGATCCCTTATCCCTCATCCCTCATCCCTAATTACAATTCAGCACGGCTCATCTCTCATCTCTCACCTCTAGTATTTATCTTTGCCCCTCATTACTGCAAAGCAATAGATATGTTTGAAAGTCTTAGCGATCGCTTAGATGGTGCCTTTCACGTACTGAAAGGACGAAATAAGATTACTGAAATTAACGTCGCAGAGTCGGTGAAGGAGATTCGCCGTGCATTGGTAGATGCCGACGTTAGCTATAAGATTGCCAAGCAGTTCACGGATACGGTGAAGAAAAAGGCCATGGGGTCTGACGTATTGGTGAGCTTGAAGCCAGGTCAGTTGATGACCAAAATCGTTCGCGATGAAATGGCTTCACTCATGGGCGGTACGGCTGCTAATTTTTCTATTGATGGAAAGCCTGCAGTTGTATTGATGTCGGGTTTACAAGGTTCTGGTAAAACGACGTTCTCAGCTAAACTTGCAAATTACCTCAAGCGCAAGAAGACCAAGAAGGTACTTTTAGTTGCTTGTGACGTATACCGTCCTGCTGCAATTGATCAGCTTCACGTACTTGGGGAGCAAATTGGGGTAGATGTATTCTCGAACAAGGAGAGCAAGGATCCCGTTGAAATCTCTAAAGCAGCAATTGCTCACGCCAAAGCCAATGGCCATAACGTTGTAATTGTCGATACCGCTGGTCGCCTTGCGATTGACGAAGAGATGATGAAGGAGATTAAGGCCGTTCACAATGCTATTGAGCCAAACGAGACATTGTTCGTGGTGGATTCCATGACCGGTCAAGATGCGGTGAATACGGCAAAAGCCTTTAATGACCTTCTCGACTTTGACGGAGTAGTTCTCACCAAGCTCGACGGTGACACCCGTGGTGGTGCAGCATTGACGATTAAAGCCGTTGTAAATAAACCTATCAAGTTTGTCGGTACTGGCGAGAAGATGGAAGCACTGGATGTGTTCCACCCAGATCGTATGGCCGATCGTATTCTTGGGATGGGTGACGTGGTTTCCCTTGTAGAGCGTGCACAAGAGCAGTTCGACGAGAAGAAAGCACGTGATATGCAGAAGAAAATCGCGAAGAACCAATTTGGTTTTGACGATTTCTTGGATCAAATCCAGCAGATCAAGAAGATGGGTAATATGAAAGACCTTCTCGGAATGATTCCTGGAATGGGTAAGATGATGCGTGACATCGATATTGATGACGATGCCTTTAAGCACATTGAAGCCATGATCCACTCGATGACTCCAGACGAACGCAATGATCCAAAATTGATCAATGGATCACGTCGTAAGCGCATTGCTTTTGGTTCAGGTAGAGATATCACTGAAGTGAACCGCTTGCTCAAGCAGTTTGATGATATGAGCAAGATGATGAAGATGATGCAGAGCAAAGGCGGCAAGCGCAATATGATGAACATGATGCGCGGAATGCGCTAATAATGATAGCATGACTTTACTAGATGGAAAGGTAACAGCGAGAGCGTACAAGGAGAAAATCGCACTTGAAGTACAAGAATGGGTGGCCCGAGGCAATCGTCCGCCGCATCTTGCAGCTGTTTTGGTGGGAGATAATCCGGCCAGTGTTGCCTATGTAAACGGTAAAGTGAAGGATTGCGAACAGGTGGGGATGAAATCTTCGCTCATTAAGCTGCCTTCTGATATTTCTCAAGAAGACTTGTTGGCAAAAGTTGCTGAGCTTAATGCTGATGAGGGTTTGGACGGCTTTATCGTTCAACTTCCGCTTCCCAATCACATTGATGAGAAGACGGTTACCCTGGCCATCGATCCTAAAAAAGATGTAGACGGATTCCACCCGGAAAACGTGGGGAGAATGGCCTTAAACTTGCCAACGTACCTTCCAGCAACTCCACACGGTATTCTCATGATGTTGGAGCATTACAACATAGAAACCATTGGAAAGCACTGTGTTGTTGTTGGTAGATCTAACATAGTTGGCTCTCCAATGAGCATCCTTATGGCGCGCAATGCAAATCCGGGAAATGCTACAGTAACGCTTACACACAGTAGAACTGTAGATCTAAAAACGGAGTGTCTTCGTGCCGATATTCTAATTGCAGCAATCGGAAAGGCAAACTTCATTACAGCAGATATGGTAAAACCAGGAGCTGTTGTAATCGATGTTGGCATCAACCGTGTAGACGACGCATCTCGTGAGAGAGGCTATCGTCTAACAGGTGATGTAGATTTTGACGGAGTGAGTGCTGTAGCTTCTCATCTAACTCCAGTTCCAGGAGGAGTGGGATTGATGACCCGTGTCGCTTTACTTCAAAATACACTTCAAGCCGCTAGAGGTGAAAACTAAGTCGCTTGACTTAGTTGAGGATGATTGTAAGTGAATTTTGTTGACCTACCACAACCGTAGTGTCTTGAATTTCCATACCGCGAACTGTCTTCCAAATGTGGTGGTACAATTCAACATTAGAAGCGTGTACCTCTTCTAGTACAAGATGACCAGTTTCATCAATGTGAAACTTGATCTTTGCTCTGCCATAAACGTTGGAAGATTGAGTGAGTGAAACCACTTCCGCAATTTCTTCAGGCATTGGCGTTACGTCGGTTGGAACAGGCTTTACAGGGTTAGCAATGGCTGATGAGGCGATCAGCATGGAAAGTGCAAGCGTAGAGAGCGTCAATTTGAATGTCATCAGTTCTGGATTGTTATTGGTTTTGTTGACAGGACAAAGAGACGGACATTTCAATGTTTTGGGGTTAGAGCACTGTTTTGCTTTGGTAAAAGATGGATATCATTTAGGTTGCTAGAATGTTAACAAGTAACCTATACTTTAGAGTGGAATAATACTGTGCTCACCCCACAGATACAATGTACCTTTGCACCATGGATGATCACCAAAGCGCATTAGTAGAAGCTGGACAAATGCTCCCTTTGATGGAGGCTTTCTATACCATTCAAGGAGAAGGAGCTCATACTGGACGGGCGGCCTATTTTATCCGTGTAGGCGGTTGCGACGTAGGTTGCCACTGGTGTGACGTGAAAGAATCGTGGAATGCTGATCTCCATCCTCCAACTAGGGTAGAAGACATTGTAGATGGAGCCGCTGAGTATTCTAAAACCATTGTGGTGACAGGTGGTGAACCCTTTATGTGGAATATGGTTCCCCTCACCGATGCCTTGCACGCCAAGGGAATTTCCATTCACGTTGAAACTTCGGGTGCCTATCCATTGTCGGGCTCATGGGATTGGGTTTGCTTGAGTCCAAAGAAGACGATGCCTCCCAAAGACGAGTTCTATGCCGCGGCCAATGAACTTAAAGTAATTGTGTACAACAAACACGATTTAAAATGGGCCGAAGAACACGCTGCTAAAGTGAACGATAGTTGTCTTCTTTACCTTCAACCCGAATGGAGTAGAAGAGATGAGGTAATGCCACTCATTACGGAGTTCGTGATGAAGAATCCGAGATGGCAAGTGAGTCTTCAAACACATAAGTACCTGGGAATCCCATAATCAACCTATATTTTCATATCTTCATTTCTGCTACACTGACATTTTCAATACCACGGAAATGAAGCATTTCTTCCTTTTCTTTTCAATTTGCTTTTCTCCTTTTGTATTCTCACAACAGTTTGTGCCTGTTGAGCCAGACACGACTCTGATACGGGAATTGGAAGAAGAGTGCCAATACATGCATACTCGAGGTTTTCTCTATCTACAGCATTACTATGCCAAGGTAGGAGAAAGAGATTCCGTTGACTACATCGAAAATACTCCGGGCCCACCTTGTGCTTATCGTCAAGAGTTTGAAGGTGGGATTTACTTCTCTACCCGCAATTGTATGGAAGAAGGAGGAGGGGAAGAGTGGATTCGTTTTCCTAAAATGGACTTGTCTACCGCACAGGATTTGATCAATACCCTGTTCTACGACAATGATAATGAATGGCTCAGTGAAACGCGTTTTGCACCAGATGGGGCAGGCTGTTCGTATTCCATCTTACAAAAAGAAGACTGTACGGTGATACATTATTACTGTGGTTGTTAAATGAAGACTGTATTGAACTCTTCACAAGAGTTCACGCAATTGGTGCTTAACACTGGCATTGCGACATGGGAAGACTTACTTCTACACGTTAAAGGACTTCCCTATGGTAGAAATGCAAATAGATCCAACTTCAAACTCGTACTTATAGAAGGGTGTGGGAGTTGTAGTTCCAAGCATGCCTTCTTAAAGAGCGTTGCTGATGAAAATGAGGTTCCACAGGTAGAACTGATTTTGGCGATGTATAAAATGAGGGGCCAGAATACAAAGGGTGTATCTACAATTCTTGATCGGTACCATCTCGATTACATTCCAGAAGCTCATTGCTTTTTGCGTGTGAATGGAGAGTGTTTAGACTTGACGAGTTCTACATCTAACTTTGATAGATTTTCGGAAGATATTTTGGTGGAAGAAGTGATTCATCCTGTTCAAGTGGTGGAATACAAGGTTGAAAAGCACCAATCCTTTCTAAGGAAATGGCTCATAAATAGTCAGTTGCCCTACACTTTTGATGAAATCTGGAGTATACGCGAAGAGTGTATTGGAGCGCTTTCTCTCTGAGCGAGTTCCCCGTGGATTTTCATAACTTTCTTTCGCAAAATCGCTCTCTATGATACGTTCCTATCGCAAAAGTTTCCGGATTTATCTCTTTGTCCTAATTGGATTACTAGTTTGCCTCGCAGTGTTCGATCTTAAGTACACGGAGGAGATTGTCATATTTACTGTAGTAGTGGTACTTCAAGGTTTATGGAAAATCCTCTATGACAAAATCTTGGTGGACTTAGTTATAAAGGATGAAGGAATAGACTTTTACACCTATAGCTTCGCTTTTGGAAAATCAGAAGAGTTCCATGCATGGAGTGAGCTTGTTGATATTTCATGCACTTCAGATGAGTTGAAAATGGTCTTAGAGGGAACCAATGGGCCCTATCCTGTAAGAATCTCTATTAGGGCTGAAGTATGGGATGATTTGTACGTAAAACTGAATACACTCAAAAGGCACTGGGAGATAATCGTATCGCATTCGTCTATTTCTGAAACGAATTGAATATCGGATGGGAATTGCGTCAGAGTTCATTGTCAAGCCCCATGCGGCACCGAGCGAGTTAAGTTCTCCTTTCTACCAGAGAAATGAACACTTTTGTCAACAAGTAGAAGTTTTTATTCTAAGTCGCAAGGGGAGTGTAGCTGGCCGTTACAATGCCTTTAGCTATTTCGTAAAGGGAACAATTACAGGAAATCGAACTTGGAAGGTGCTCTATCGCCTTGGACATGAATTGAATCCGTCCTTTGCTCCGAGTCGTGAATACCGAATGATCGAATGGTCTACTAAGTTGAGCCAGAGTGATCAGTTGAGATTCGAAATACATCCGTTTTCTCTTTATGAATTCTTTAAATCCCTTTTTCTTTTCCATTTGAGTTTCCGGAAATTTCAGATAAATGGACATTCCTATATCGTACGATCTAATCGCGCTTCTAAAGAGTTTACAAGTAGATTATCTTCGATATTGGACCTTCCGCTCTGGCGAAATGAAGTGGTTCATGTGAAGTTAAAAAAGGTGATCTTCAGATTTTGCTGTGGACAGATCAGCATTATTTTGAGGAGTTAGACGAACTCATTCAATCACTTTAGCATTCAGATTATTCCAGAATGAAACCCAAAGACATTCTCGCTGTTACTTCTCACCGAGATCAACACCTACCACTTGGGAAATGGAAATATTATCAGGAGTGGAACAGAGCCTTGTTTCTCCATTGGAAGGTGGGCTATGACGAATTGAGGAGTTGGGTTCCATCTAATTTGCAGATTGATACGATGGATGGTCAAGCCTGGGTTTCCGTGGTTGCTTTTACCATGGAGAAGATTCGTCCCGCTCACTTACCTCCATTTTCGCCCATCTCAAACTTTCATGAAATCAATATCCGGACTTACGTTAGTTACAAAGGAACGCCTGGTGTTTATTTCCTGAGCATAGAAGGGGGGGAAGCGCTCGTCTTGTGTTATAGCGAGGAGTCTTTCTCACCTGCCTTATCGATACTCAGCAATGATGCGAAGAGAAGGAAGCTTCCAATCTCGGAATACTCCATATTCAGAAGAGCTAAGGGTTGACTATTCTGTCGGGGATAAGTGTGCAGAAAAGTCACCATTAGATTTGAGGTTAACCGAGCGATATGCGCTCTTTCAAGATAGTGGATCAACACTTCATAGCTATGCAATTCATCATGCAGAATGGCCTATATTCAGGGTCAAAATTGATAATTTGAGATTGGACTATTCCAGATTCAACCCTTTGCTATCGGGCTCCCCGGATAAAGTGCAGTATTCACCTGGAGTGTCGGTACTGGCGTGGTAGCAACCTACAATTTCACGACTATTGTTAAAGTAAATTAGAGCGCTCTCTATGGAAACCGTTTACATTCCCCCCTCGGCAAACTACCGCAAGCAAGTTGCGAAAGCCGTGTTGTCTATAATCTTCTTTATTCTGTGTTACGGACTGTTACTTCTAATTTCTGCAGCATTAGCCATAGGATGTGCCTATGCTGGGGTAATGTTGGCACTAGACTATTATAATTTCAGCATCGTTAAAATCTTCATAGGGCTCGCCATTGTATTGATAGGATTTAGTTTGCTTTATTTTATGATCCGCTTTCTTTTCAAAGTGGATAAGGTGAACACTTCGATGTATATCGAAGTAACCAAGGAGGATCAACCACGGCTGTTTAATCTTCTAGAAGAGATTGTAGAGAAAGTTGGAACTCAATTTCCAAGATCTGTATATCTCTCCCATGAAGTGAACGCGAGTGTATTCTCAACCGTAAATTTCTGGTCACTCTTCTTTCCTTCGAAAAAGAATTTGGTAATAGGAATGGGGCTCATAAATACCACGAACTACAGTGAGCTCAAGGCGGTTTTGGCGCATGAGTTCGGTCATTTCTCACAAAAGTCTATGAAGATTGGTGGCTTTGTGAATCGTATGAATACGGTGGTTGGCAAGATGTTGTCGGAAGAGTCTTATAAGCTAGATGGTTATGAAGATCTAGAAGAGAACTCACTTATAGCGCAACTGGCAAGATGGACAGCGGAATCCATGATAGAGACTATTAGAGCGCAGCTTAGATTGTTGTATTCGATGGTAAACAAGAGTCACTTTGCACTTGCCCGAGAAATGGAATTTCATGCAGACGCTGTTTCGGTTGCGGTATGTGGAAAGGAACCTCTTCGAGAATCACTATTGAGATTTGGGTTGACTACTACCTCATTGGATCACGTTATTCAGTTCTATACACAAAAAATCAATGAATCAGTCGTCAGTTCCAATATCTATCCGTTGCAGCGTTTTGTATTGACAACAATGGCAGAAAAAAGCGGCTTAGAGTTTAAGAATGGTCTTCCTCAAGTAGGAATACACGATATAATGAAGTTCAATAAGTCGAAGTTAGAAATTGACAACAAGTGGGCTTCTCATCCTAAGCTAGAAGATCGCATTGCCAATATTGAGAGTCAGCAGGCTGGGACACCATCCTTGAGCTCAATGATGGCAATGGAAATTCTGAGAGGAGCGGAGTCTCTTCAGGTTGCTTTAACTGAGAAGTTGTTCGCTCAGATTAACTATGATTCAGCGACTGTTGTGCAATCTGCCGAAGACTTCGAGGCCGACTATGCAAAACTAGCCGAGAAGTACACCTTACCCCCCGTATTTAATTCCTACTACGACGCCAAAAAGCCAGTAGACATTGACCTAAATATAGAACCTTCGAATGCAGCACTGCCGTCGTTGAAGGAGCTGTTCTCGGATGAAAAGGTAGACTTAATCTATACGGAAATCGCACTAGAAGGGGACATGACGCTTCTTAAGGACATGTATGCCAAGCGCATTGAGGTTAAGCGATTCTCGTATGACGGCAGGCCTTACAAGCATCATGAGATTAGGAAGTTATTTGAGGAATTGAAGGCTGAAATGGCAAGTCTGACAAAGGCAATCAATGAAAACGATGCTGCCATTTTTCAGTATTTTCATTCCATAGAGCAATCGCTTGGAAAGGGTGGAGAGCTTCGAAGATTATATCAGAACTGGATAGCGTTTAATCAGTTATTCACAGAGAGTGAAGACTTCTACAATTCGATTCGAAAAGAAATTGAATTTATTAATGAAGCACTCCCTTATGCAGAGGTGTTTCAGAAATTCCAGGATTTTAGTATTCGGGAGGTCGACCTCAAGCTACGAATTCTAGAACTACTCAAAGATAAATTCTTCGAAGATGTGATAGATGAAGAATCAAGGCAACTCTTAGAGAGTTATGCTCGGCAGAACCTTGAATATTATGGCAAGCGTGCGTATAATTACAATAATCTCAACCTGCTTTTTGGTGCCATGGATACCTATGTAATGGTATATTCCAAGGGCTTTTTGCTCCACAAGTTTCACATGGTGATGTATCAAGAGGAATTGCTGAGAGAATCAGGAATCCTTTAAAAGCTGACGTTTCTGCGATTAGAAGTGATCATGTTATCAATGTCTATGGTTTACAAACACCTTATTTTGATATTAAGCGTAGATTCAATACCCTCAATAAAATGATATTATGATACTAGGAGTTTGTGAGTGGCTTTCCCTAAAATTGGGTTGGGGAGTAGGAACCATTAGAATTGCATTTGTAATAGCCTTTCTCTTTTTTGGAGTAGGTTTAGGTCTATACCTCATTCTTTGGTGAAGATATTCTCGAAATAAAGAAGATTGGATGAGTCTTACCAATCATTATACGGTGCTCTCCGTTCAGCCTGAATCGAGCAAGTTGAAGATGTTTAAACGCTTCAAGAAAGCGTTTACAAAAGCGGATTCCATTGATGATAGAGAGCGGATTTTGGCCGCTTATCTCGTTTTGTCTGCGTCGACTAAGAAGTATTACGATATTCTGTTGGCGCAGAGCAAGTCCAATGCTGAATTGAATCAAAAATATCTGAATATCATCCTAAATCAAGAGTCTATTGCCAAGCGCCTCATAGATGATCGCCAGCAGACGGCCTTGAAGAAACAATTGGATTATTTTCCGCTCGCGGCCATTATCTTAGATGAATTGGGGTTGTTTTTCGGAACGGATTTAAAGTGGGTATCTCTTGGAATTACTATCGTTATGGTCTCAATAGGACTAACGATTTATGGAATACTATCACTGCTTATCCTCCCTATCATTGGAGGAATATTGGCCTTCATTATAGGGTATGCCATGTTCAGCCAAGGAGTATGGCAGTACAAGCTAGATCATTTTGACAATTGGTTGGAGAAATACCATATAGTACGCAGCACGTAGGTACCACGTACTTGTTATACCCTCAAATATCCTCAAACCTCACATCCGAGAATTGCTTCACGGTTTCTTCGGTTTCACGAAGTGGAGTAGAGTCGTTGTCTTCTATGTTGTAATTGGGGTCGTGAGATTCTGAAATAACCTCTTCACCTTTGTGGTCAATAATGAAATCGGTGACTTCCTTCAACAGGTCGTTGAACTGAGCAAAATCTTCTTTGTACAAATAGATTTTGTGCTTCTTATAGATCTCCGAACCGTCTTCGTTGACTTGCTTTTTACTTTCTGTAATGGTCAGATAATAGTCATCTGCACGTGTGGCGCGAACATCAAAGAAATATGTTCGGCGACCAGCCCTCATTACCTTGGAGAAAATCTCCTCCTTCCCGTTCAACTTTTTGGGATTCATCTAGGCTAATTCAAATAGGTTAGATACCAAATCTAATAAAAGATTTCACAAATCCTATTCAATTAAACCCTTCGAACTCCGCGTTATACGTGGAGTAGCGGCTATTCTACGGTCTTCTCAGCCTCTTCTTGAAGCTGTTGGTCATACATAGATTTGTAGGCGCCTTCTGTAGTAATGAGTTGATCGTGAGTGCCTTGTTCTATCACTTCGCCTTTATCGAGCACAATAATATGGTCAGCATGTTTCACACTGGAGATCCGGTGAGAAATAATTACCGTTGTGCTTTTATTCATCATTTTCTGCAAACTGTTGAGAATGATGTCTTCGGTTTCGGTATCCACGGCAGAAAGGCTGTCGTCAAAAATGAGAATACGTGGATCTTTAATAATGGCTCGAGCGATGGAAACTCGCTGCTTCTGTCCCCCGCTGAGGGTGATGCCTCGCTCGCCTACACGTGTTTCATATCCATTAGGGAAATCTACAATGTTGTGGTGAACGTGTGCATTGGTCGCGGCTTCAATAATACGGTCGTGTGAAGCTCCATCGGTACCAAAAGCAATGTTGTTCCCAATCGTGTCTGAGAACAAGAAGCCTTCTTGTGGAACGTATCCCAATTGGGCGCGCAGTGCATCGAGGTTTACTTCTTTGATATTCTTACCATCTATCATAATATCACCTTCAGTCGCATCAAATAATCGACCAATAAGTGTGGCAATTGTAGATTTTCCAGAACCTGTCTTTCCGACAATGGCTAAAGTTTGTCCGGCTTCTACTGAGAAACTCACATTGTTCAGTGCTCTAATTCCACTATCGGGATATACAAATCCAACGTTGTTAAATGCAATGCTTCCTTCAAAGGCCATTTCCTTTGGTTCTGGATTGATAATCTCAGGTAGGGTAGAGAGGAATTCATTGATTCGCTCTTGAGATGCGGCAGCTCTTTGCACAATGCTCGTCACCCAACCAATGGAAGCAACTGGCCATGTTAGCATAAACACGTAGTATACAAACTCACCGATGTTCCCTACAGTAATGGTTCCATCTATGGCCTGCATACCCCCAACATATACTGTAATAACGGTACTCAGTCCAATCAACAACATCATAACGGGCATGAAGAGCGCATTCACTCGGTATAGTCGTTCGTTCAAGCGGTGGTATTCATTGGCTTCTTCCGTAAAGTCTTCCAATTGTTGATCTTCTCTGTTGTAAGCTTTGATCACTCGAATTCCAGAAAAGCTCTCTTGGACAAACGTACTGATATCGCTCAATTTGGATTGAACCTTTAGGCTTCGCTTGTTGATCATGTCGCTCACCTTGTAGATCACGTAAACCAATACTGGAAGAGGAGCGAGAGTAAGAAG